>JAZDHD010000269.1:0-21622 GCA_043806215.1 Pseudomonadota bacterium
ACTGCGTCTTTTTTCAGTTGATAGGATTGGATCCTGTCCATGTTCCCTGCGTCTATTGCCGATCCGAGAACCGTGTCCACGGTCTTGAGGTCTTGTTGGTAAGACTCGGCCATTCTCACGAGTTCCGCACAGCTCTTTGCCGCAAGATCCTCTGCGGATAACGGGGCCAAAGCCATGAATACCAGGGCCGATGCACCGACCAGTGAGAGAACGATTTTTCCGTTGGTCTTCACGCACTACCTCCTTCAGGGCTGCAGGTTCAGCGCCGATCTTTCTGAAATCATGGCTTAAAAGCGGCGCGGCAGTCCGTATGGGAGCCTACTTATATCACAACGGTTGATAAGCACAACAATAATTGCGCAATAGTTGTTCAGCATCTTCCCGGCCAGGGCGTGTCTCCGCGGCCGCCCCCATCGGAGGAATCACTCCGGGCGGGCGCCGGGATTCCAGTCCGGAAACCGTAGACCTCTGAACTCACCACTGTCGAGCCTGAAACAGACCATACGGGGTTTGCTCCCTTCACGCTCGAAGCCGATCAGCCGCGCGTTGATCCATTCCCAGGCCGACGGCATTGCGGACAGAGTGCCTTCCGGCACCGGGATGGTCTCAACCCTTTCATCGTCCCAGCCAAACGTAACGGCTCCAGGCTCCGTGGCCTTCACTATCCAGTCTGCCCAAGGAGATTCCTTCGTCATGACGGACAACCCTCACATGTGAATGTTCATGTTTCATGGTACATGTCCATGAACCGATATCTGTCTTACGGTCGCCGGCAAAACTCCCGCAACCCGGACTCAGGGAAGCAGAGCGAGACGGCCTGCGGTGAACAGCAAGATCGCGCAGAATGCCAAACCGTCGGCGGAGCGGAACTCGAGAGGCCTGAACTGCGTACGGGTGCCGCCTGGCCGGAAGCCGCGGGCAGTCATGGCCAATGCAAGCAAATCGGCTCGTCTCAGAGCGCCAGTCATCACAGGGGAGAGGAGGGCGACCAGATTGCCTGCCCGGGTCGAAAGGCTCCCTCTGGAGAATTCCACGCCTCGGGACTTCTGAGCATCCATGGTCGCATACAACTCCTGCTGAAGGAGAGGCACAAATCTCATTGCAAGGAGCAGAATCATCCCCAAGTCTTCCACCGGCACTTTGAATCTCTTGAGAGGTCTCAAGAACAGTTCCAGGGCTCTGCTCAGATCCGCGGGGGACGTGGTGAACGTCAGGACCAGAGCCGAGACGATTGCAAGTGCAATCTGGGAAGTGAAAACGAATCCAGTCTCAAGCCCTTCCCAGGTGAACGGCAACTCCCGCTGCAGGACGACCACGGGCGTCCCTTGAGTGTTGAAAAAGACATTGAGTGCCGGCACAACCGCCAGCATCAAGGCGAACCGGCGGAAAGCGAGAAACCAGATCTTCCATCCCGTACGGCTGAGGCCGGCGAGAATTGCCGCAGGCAGTGCGGCTACGGCTACGCCGGATGCGACGGGCGACCAGAAGACGGCAGCGAGGAACGCAACGAGCCCAACGAGTTTCGTGCGCGGATCCAGCCTGTGCAGGAAAGAGTCCGAAGGGATATATCCGCCCAATAATATATCGTTTTTCATGACGGCAGACGCAAGGCTCCGTGGATTATGCTTTCGCTCCGTTATACATCATTCCTGCGTTGTGTGGTAATCTGATGCATGAAATTCTTGGTGGACCTTGATCCGGTCTACCGCCACGGGGCGGAGAGCGTCGATATGTCAAACGAACAGTTTAAGGATCTCTCCTTGTTGGGTTCCGGCACGACAAACCGGCCAAGTAATCCTGAAGACGCGGCTCTTGAGAGTTTTCCCAACAGGTATCCCAAGCGGGACTATGTAATCGAATTCAACTGTCCAGAATTCACGAGCTTATGCCCTCTCACCAAGCAGCCCGACTTCGCGACAATCATCATAACCTATATTCCGGATCTCAGGTGCGTCGAATCCAAGTCGTTGAAATTCTACCTTGGATCGTTCAGAAACGTCGGGATGTTTCACGAGGAGATCACCAACCGTATCCTTGATGACTTGACAGCGGCGTGCCGGCCTCGTTGGGCAAGGGTCAGGGGCCTCATGAATCCGCGGGGCGGAATATCCATTGAGGTAACCGCGGAATATCGTATGCCGGGATACGAGTCGTCCGGGCGGCACGGAGCCGAGTGAACGTTGTCGGATGATGGCGGGGTTATCAACTGCCGTCATTTCTCATGATGCAACGGGATTCAGAAATCCTACTGATCGCCTTCATTACCGGCGATTTCGCTTGAAAGAAACGGAGTTACTGAAATAACTGGACTTCTCTTGGGGGACTTGATATAAGGTTGACCGTTTCTTTCCCGTGTGGCGAGAAGGAAGTAGATCGAGTGTAATGGCATATCATATCATTAAGGACCTTTCGTGTCCGTCATACCCGGCTGCCGTGTTTGTTGGAGGACGATGTTCCCTCTCGTTCCCAGGCTCCTGCCTGGGAATGCCTATCCATCGGGCTCTGCCCGGTCTTCGGCCCGGAATCCGGGGCCTTCCATGCTCAGTTGTGATCTCCCCCGATCATGGGGGGGTGTTGGAGGACGATATTGAGTCATTTGCGAACGGTGGGGAACATACCGAAGTATGAGCCGCGACCTCAAAGAGCGGCCACGTCCCACAAGGGAGTAACGGAAACCGGTTCGTTCGCCCGGCTGTGGAGGCGGCGGGGGTGGCTTCTCCTGGCTCTCGATATCGTGATATGCCTCATTTCCTTTATCGGATGCTACTATCTCCGCTTCCATGTCGACTTCACGGCAACCAGGATGTTGCCCTCCTTTCCTTCCACTCCTGCGCCGGACCCATATCTGAAAGCCACGTTTTTCACGGCAACCCTATGGATTTACCTGATGATGCGCGAGCAAATGTACAGGGACGAGCTGCACTTCGCGACTTCTGTGGCCTACCGGATACGGATCGTTCTGGTCACGGGCTTCTACTCGATGATCTTTCTGATGGTCATATCCTTCATGTTCAGATATCTGCTCCTGTCCCGTATGGTGTATTTGACGGGGTTTGCCTCGGCCTGCACCCTTATGATTCTCGTGAGGATTTGTTTTCGACTCATAGACAGACGGTTGGACGACCACTGCGTGACTTTGTACCGCGTGCTTCTCCTGGGGTGGAATCGAAACGCGGAAGCATTGCTGGACAGGCTTCACAAACATAACAACTGCACTCATGTCATCGGGCGGCTTGGTTGGGGCCTCAAGTCGGACCGGATCACAGGAAACGGCGATCATATACCGCTTGTTGGAACCGCAACGGATATCGACGACATTTACCATCAAACACCCTTCGATCAGCTCATCGTCGTGGCGGAAGGGCAGGGACTGGATCCAAACAGCAATGATCACCGCGAAGCCATGGTGCATGCACTCAATTTCTGTGAGGAACACGGAGTTTCGTTCTATATGGTCCCCGACTTTGTGGACGTCATGGTGAGTCGTCGTGAACTCGGCAGCTTTTCGGGAATCCCGCTGATGCGTCTCACGGACTCTTCTCTTCACCCCGTATATGCCGTGGTGAAGAGGGTTTTCGACGTGGTGTTTTCCCTCACGATGCTCGTCATGGGCCTGCCGGCGTGGTTGGCTGTTGCACTGCTCGTCAAGGCCTCCGGCAGGGGACCGGTCCTCTATGTTCAGCAGCGCTCTGGGATGCACGGAGAACCGTTCGCGATGTACAAGTTCCGCTCCATGGTCGAAGACGCCGAGGAGAGGCTCCAGGGCATGATTGATTTCGATAAGCTCAAGGAGCCTGTCTTCAAGCTGCGAAATGATCCCCGGATCACTCCCGTGGGGAGGATCCTGCGCCGGTTCGGATTGGACGAGATTCCCCAATTGTTCAACGTGTTGTTGGGCCAAATGAGTATCGTAGGCCCCCGGCCCGAACAGGTGGATCTGGTGAAACGGTACGACCCCTGGCAAAGACGCAGACTGAAGGCCAGACCGGGAATCACCGGCTACCAACAGGTCATGTGCAGAGGTCATCTGTCGCTGGCCAAACGAATCGAGTACGACCTGTTCTATTTGAAACACCAGGGCTTCTTCCTCGATATGATGATAATGCTGAAAACCGTATTGGTGTTGATTCGCGGCGACGGCACGAAATGAAGTGAACGTGCTTCCATGAAATCCCGACATATTGCCCGGAACACCGGGTGAGATCTCCAATTGTCCGATATCGGCACGACACCCGGCAATGTTCCAACGGGGCGGGCGGGGTAGGGCGCCGGCGGGTGCGAGACGTTGGGCAACGTCCCGGCACTACCGCGACGGAGAGGTCCGTTGCCCGGCACCCGGCAAGATGCTATTTTGGAGACCGGGAGGAAGAACGTGGGTACGTTGGAGCAGGCACGGACAGATCCCGGATATTGTGGTGAGGGAACGGACGGGACTCGCCGGGCCGGGGCAAAGGCCGCCATTGAACGGCGGTGGGTCGGTCTCTTATTGGTTCTTTCCGCACTGACTTTGGCGGCGCTCATCCATCCAGCTCTGAAAACCCCGATGATCTACGATTCCCAGGGATTCATAGCGGCAAAAGCCCATCTGTTTCAGGCAGGCTTGAGGGATACGCTGAGCATTACGCCCATCCGGCCTCTGTTCATGGTCACCCTGTACCTGAATTACCTGACAACGGGAATGGATCCTCTCTACTTCCGTCTGGTGAACATCGCTTTGTCGGCAGGGGCGGGAACCGCCCTCGCCGTGATGATCTTCCTTATCCTTGAGATCGGAGGGGCCGCAAACGACTCCTCGACGAGGCAGAGGCTCGAAGTGAGCCTGTTCCTCGGGTTCGTGTACGCGATTCACCCTCTCCAGACTCTCGTGACCCTGTACATCTGGCAGCGTGAAGCCACCCTGGCCTGCTTGTTGTACTTCTCCTCAGTTGCCGTATACCTGGCCGCCCGGTCGGGACGTTTCCGGAGTCCGGCAACGGGGTACGGACTGACCGGCGTACTGTTTCTTGCCGGGATGCTGTGCAAGGAGAACATGGTAACGGTGCCGGCGGTGTTGTTCCTGGCGGATGCAGTGCTGTTGCGCGGCACGGTGAAGGATCTTGGACGAAGTGCCGTGCGAGTGGCGGCGATCGTCATCCTGCCGCTGATTCTGTATTTTGCGGCAACCTACTCTTTCGCCGGCTCTGAAAGCAGGGAGCTGCACAGCGTCGTGAAGCGCCTCAGCGGTTACTATGAACACGCCGGGTTATCGCTCGGCCGGGTGTTGTTGACGGAGAGCAGGGTGCTGTTTGCATACTTGGCCACGATAGTCTTCCCGATTCCCGGAAGTATTGATCTCATCAAGTCGATGACCGTCTCCCGGTCGCTGTTCAGTCCGCCCGTTACCCTTGCGGCGTGCGCAGGAACGGTCGCGCTTGCGGCGACGGCCGTGTTTGTCATCCGCAGGCGTCCCATAACGGCATTCGGGATACTTTTCTTTGTGATAAGTCTCATCCCCGAGAGCACCCTTATACCCCCTTACCTGTTCTTCGGCTACCGGGCGATTCTGCCCATGGCGGGGCTCCTCATGATCCTCGGCGAGGTCATGCTCCGGATACTGAACCGTGAACATATGGGAGGCGGCGTCGGATCTCCACGCGTCATATTGGGCTGCGTATCGGCACTTGTTCTCGTCGGGCTCGCAACAGTGACGCATTTGCAGGCCGTTTCATGGAATCCATTATCCTTTTGGAAAGAGGCATATGAAAAGCTTCCTGCGGATCGGGCGTCGATTGAACCCAAACCATATCTGGACATAGTGTCCAACCTGGCGGGACTCCTGGCGGGAAGGGGAGATATGGCCGGGGCTGAAAGACTCTCCCGAGAGGCTTTGGCACTGTATCCCAATGCTCTTGAGCTTCACGACACTCTCGGATTGGCGTTGCTTCATCGAGGGCGCGTGAGCGAGGCCATCGCCGAGTTCCGGGAGGCCGTGAGACTTCAACCTACATCCGTGGGGGCGTTGAACAACCTGGGAAACGCCCTGCTCGCGGCCGACCGGGTTCCGGAGGCTATCGAGGTTTTCAGGAGAGCCATCGGGATTCAGCCCACAAGGGTCCAGCCGTACGTCAATCTTGGAGCGGCTTACGCAAACTCCGGGGAATACGAAAAAGCGAGGGAGGTTCTCCGGGAAGCCGTACGTTTGAACCCAGGGTATGCCAAGGCTCAAGCGAATCTCGGTATCACCCTGGTGAATCTGGGCCGCTACGGTGAAGCCGTCGAGCACTTGAGCAATGCGGTGAAGCTCGATCCCAGACCGGCCGGCGTTCATCTGCAGTTGGGAATTGCATGGGATCGATCCGGGGATACCATCCGGGCCGTGGAGTCGTACGAGCGGGCATTACACCTCGTGCCCACATTCAACGATGCGCGAATCCATTTGGCCGGGGCATTTAAGCGACTGGGCCGCTATCCTGAGTCGATAGCCCAGTATCAACGAATACTGGAGATTGACCCCAAGAACTACAAGGCTCACAACGACTTGGCCTCTGTGTTCATAATCACTTCACAGTACGGCAAGGCCATTCATCATTGCCGGAGGGCTCTAAGCCTCAACCCGGATTTCAGCGAAGCCAAGAGGAATCTGAAGACGGCTACTGAGCTTGCCGAAGCGGACACTGCGGTTCAACTGTGAACTTTCTCGAGGGATCGACGAGGAAAGCATCCTTCATGAAGCTGCGGCCGATGAGCATCTTGTAGTTGAACCGGCTCCGGTCGACCAGGTTTACCTGCACCTCCCGCGAAACGGTGCCGAGGCAAATCGTCAGCATCACCACCGGCCGCGTGTGCTTCTTCATCCCGGGTTTCTTTATTGCGGTCAATCGGACCAATTCCCGTTCGAGCGTAACGCTCCGGCCGTCATCGGCAATCAGTCGAAAACGCACCCAGCGTACGCCCTTGCGTTTGAATCGATGCACCGAGAGAGCGTCGACCGACGAGTGGTCCGCACCCGTATCCATTTTTGCACTGAAGATGAGTCCCCCGGGGGCCACCCGGACGTTCTCTATCAGACCTACTGTCTTCATCTGCTCCGATGCAGAGGCCTGGATTGCCAAAACAAGCGGGATTACGATTATCAGAGCCGATACGGACGTCTTCATAAAGCCTCCGTGAAGCGTTGCCGGCGACCGGGCGTGCTCGGTCCGCCGTCCTATTTTCCGGATTTGACGGCATACTGCACCGAGGGATTGACGACAACACGGTCCAGCATGAAACTCCGCCCAAGAAGGACGGGATAGTTGAGCCGCGATCTGTCGGCCAGGTTCACCAGCGTGCCCCTGCACTCTTTTCCGAGGCATATATCGAGTACAAGCAACGGTCGTTCCTCAAAGTCTCCATTATGTCCCGGCACTATTTCTATACCGACCTGTTCGCGTTCGATCTCAACGGTGCGGCCGTTCCGGTTGTCGACGAGGAATCGGAGAAACCTTCTCCCGTTGCGATCTATGACCGTAACGTTCCGGGCATCTATGGAGGTATTGTCGGCGCCGGTGTCGACCTTGGCATCGAGTTCCAAGTCTCCGGGATGAATCGAGATCTTCTCGACCCAGCCCAGCACGAGCTTTTCTTCCGCCCCCGCGCCGGCGCACAGGAGTGCGGCAATGAATGCGGCAAGTGTCAAGATTGGCTTCAAGTGTCCTCCTTCAGCGGGATGCGGCACACCGGCCTCGCCATTAATAGTGTCCCACGAGAGCCCTGTCAAGTACCCGAGCTGATTGTAACCCACGTTCGGCCGATCCGTACGGGCGACCCGGCCCGATTCCTGGACCGCCGTTCCTGCCGAGCGCATCCCTTGACTTTCCTTTCACGCGGGCGTAAGGAATGCCGGATCGGTCTAAGCCGGGTGATCGGCGGATGTTGCTTTCAGTAACGCTTGGTTGAAAGAACCGTGCCGGGCGGTAATAAGAGCCGGCGCAATGATAATTACGGATCTTTCCGGTTCACTTGTTTGTCAATAGGACGATTATGTTTTCTTGATCGATCCTTTTGGCTTTGGAGGCATATATACGTTGAACAAAGTGCATTTGTACCTCTTGGTGGCAGTCCTGACCCTCGCCGGAGGGGGGCTCTTTCTTTACAAAGCCGTCGTCGTGGGGTTTCCCACAAGCCACAGAACCGAGACGACGGCATGGAAGGTGGAAGCCCGGTTGAAGTTCGTCGCAACCGGTAAACCGGTGAAGGCATCCCTGCTCCTGCCGGAGCAGGTCAAGGGTTTTGCGCTTCTCCACGAAACCTTTATATCAAGCGGTTATGGAATTGTAACCACCACGGAAGAGGAAAACCGGCAGGCGACATGGTCCATCCGCAAGGCTGTCGGGAAGCAGACGCTCTATTATCAGTCCACAATTGAATTGGCCGGCAAGAGTGCTTCAAAGGCTGAGCCGGCTGCTCCCAAGCCAAAGGAGTCGGGGCTCGAAGGCACTTCCCTTCAAGCAGCCAAGTCCCTCATGGAAGAGGTGCGGAAGCGCTCGGCGGACACTCCCGGCATGGTCGCCGAGCTTTTCACTCATCTGAACCGGAAGACCCAGGACGACAATGTCAAACTGCTTCTTGGTCCGAAACCCACTCGGAAGAAACGGGTGACGGCCGCGGTACGCGTCCTCAATTATACCGGGGTGCCGGCCAGAGTGGTCGGTGGAATCCGACTGCGCGGGTCGGTACAGGACTATTCCAGGAAGACCGAGCTTATCCCGTGGTTGGAGGTTTACACCGGAAAAGGATGGGTGTCCTACGATCCGGCCACCGGGAAATCTCCGGTGCCCGACCACTGGTTCCGTTGGTATATCGGCGCAGGCTCTCCCGCAACCATTGAAGGGGGGGACAACTTGCGGATCGTCTTTTCCGTGCGTCCAATGGTGGAAAAGGCACTGAGCGCTGCGGTTGACCGGGCGGAGGTCTCTCATCCGTTTCTCCTGCGATTCTCACTGTTCAGTCTGCCGGTGAGTACCCAAGCGGTTTACCGCGTGCTGCTCCTGGTCCCCTTGGGGGCGTTTCTTCTGGTGTTGCTCAGGAATGTGGTAGGAATCAAGACCTTCGGAACCTTCATGCCCGTGCTCATAGCGTTGTCGTTCCGGGAGACCGGTCTTATTAGAGGTATTGTCATATTCGTCGTGCTGGTGGCTCTCGGTCTGGCCGTGAGATTCTGGCTGGAACGGCTGAAGTTGCTCCTGGTGCCCCGCCTCGCAGCGGTCCTGATCGTGGTGGTGGGGCTCATGGCCATACTCAGTGTGATGACCAAAGCACTGGGAGGAAATACGGGACTCTCCATTGCATTGTTTCCCATGGTCATCCTGACCATGACCATCGAGCGGATGTCCATCATCGTCGAAGAGAGAGGTTTCGGAGAAGCCCTTACGTCGGGAATGGGAAGCATAATCTGTGCGTCGTTGGCGTACGTGGTCATGAACGTTAAGGATATCGAGCACCTCATATTTGTGTTTCCGGAATTGTTGCTCGTACTGCTGGCCGCTACCCTTCTGTTGGGCCGGTACACCGGATACCGACTCATGGACCTCCACCGGTTCAAAGCTTTGGCGAGGGGGTAAAGGAATGCGGCGGATATTGAGAGAACTCAAGAGCCGGGGAATCCTGGCCATAAACAAGCGCAACGCGGATTACACGTTAAAGCATAATCCCCGGCGCCTCTACCCGCTCGTGGACGACAAGTTGCGCACCAAGCAACTTGCGCTGGATAACGGTATAGGAGTCCCTCCCTTGTACGGGGTTATTGAAGTGGAGGGCCAGGTCCGGGAGATCCCGGAAATCATCCGGGATCATCAGGACTTCGTGATCAAACCCGCTCACGGAAGCGGCGGAGAAGGGATTCTCGTTATCACCGGGCGGACAAACGGGAGGTTCCGCCGTGCAGCGGGAACCATTATCGGTACAGAGGAACTTCACCACCATGTCTTCAATACGCTCGGGGGCCTCTACAGCCTGGGAGGGCAACCGGACAAGGTCATTATCGAGTACAGAGTCCGGTTCGACCCCACCTTTGAAGCCATAAGCTACCTGGGAGTCCCCGACATCCGCATCATTGTGTTTCTCGGGGTTCCGGTCATGTCCATGGTCCGACTCCCCACACGTATGTCCGATGGAAAGGCCAACCTCCACCAGGGAGCCGTGGGGGCCGGGATTGATATGGCCACGGGCAGGACGGTGTCGGCCGTCTTGGAAAACGATATCGTCGAGGAGCATCCGGACACGGGAAATCCCGTTATCGGCGTGCCCGTACCAAACTGGGGGCAGCTTCTCGATTTGGCGGCACGATGTCACGACATGACCGGACTTGGGTATCAGGGGGTGGACATTGTTCTGGACAAGGACAAAGGCCCTCTCGTCCTGGAACTCAACGCCAGGCCCGGTCTGAATATTCAGATTGCCAACAAAGCCGGCTTATTGAAACGGCTCGATGCGGTCGAGCAAAACCGGAGCCGCCTGGAAAGCCTGTCCGACCGGATTGCCTTCGCCCGGGAGAATTTCGGATCGGACCGGTAGGTCCCGGGCGTCACTCCTCATTCCTGCCGTCTTTCACGATGTAGGCGCGCAAGGGCCTTGCTCGGACCGCTTGCCGGTGTTTGGGTTCCAATTTGACCGAGGTGTACCCCTTAAGGGCCAAAACCACTTCCATACCGACAGTACACCAGAAGCACGGCTTGACGGGTTCCAACACGAAGTCGCCGCTCTGGGCACTGACGTGAATGTACCCCTCGCTAATGGCAGTGATGCTTGCGTCTTCAAACACGGTCCTCTGTGCCGGCGCAGTGGAGGCGGCTGCCGACACGAGCAGCAGCGCCAGCGCCGGAACGACGTATCTCACATGAGCGGTCTTACGTAGTTCACTTCTTCGGGGCATCTCTTCCAATCCGTCCAACCGTTGCCAGCACTCTGTAACCGGTTTCAGCTTCTACCTCCTGCTGGTCGTAGAATGTGTGGTCAAAGAAATTGGCCAGAAGAATCAATCCCAGCCCGAGCGGAAACGCGGCAACAAATGCACCGAAGACGAACAACAGCGGCTTTGGAAAATACGGTGCCGTAGCCGCAAATGGTTTGCTCACCACACGGACGGAAACGAGCTTGTTGCCTCCCTTGAGGTTTTCCAGCCGGGCTTCTTCTTCTTTGGCAACGTACTGGAGATACCGCTCTTTGGCCAAATTGGCGGTCATCTGAAGCGACCGCGCTTCCTCCGTCCTCCCTTCAAGATCCTTCAGCTTGGCCTGTTCATGCTGGAGGCTCTCCCGTAGACTTACGTGCTTCGCCTTGATGATGGCAACCTCGTTGTTCACGGCGTCGCTCAACTGCTTGCGCAATGCCTCTTCCATTTCCAAGGCATTGCGTGCCTCCCGGCTGTCCGTCGAGTAGGCGTCGGTTATCTTCATCCTACGTTGTTTGGCCCTCAGCAGTTGGGTTACAATAACATTGATGACCGTGTTCTCGGAGCCCCGCTGCATAGACGGAGAAAGCTGACCCGTGGGCAGCATGCCTTCTTTCAATGCAGTCTGCATCTCGTCGTACTGGCTCAAGTTCGACTGCAGTTCCACGAGGGAGTCTTGGAGCTGTTTGATTTGCCCTATCGACTCCGACTTCTGTCGTTCGGCAAAGGAAATGCCCCATTTTCTCTTGAAGGCTTTCAACTCGGCTTCCGCGTCATCGAGCTTCTTCTTGTAGATGTCCCCCTGTCCGGAAAAGAACCCCTGGGCATTGGGAAGCGAATAAACCTCGAGGTGGTAGGGAATATACATGTCAAGATGGGTTGCCAGTATGTTCTGAGCCATCTTGGGGTCGGAATACCGGAATGTCAGGTCCAGGATTTTTGATTTGGGAGCCGGCGTCACCTTGAAGTCGGCGAGAAGCGATTTGGCAACCGTTCTGACCTCTACGACATCGGAATCCTTGCTTCCGGCGTCCGCAGTCGATGTGCCCACCCAGGACTTCACGGTCTTCGAGACGTCTTCCTTCCATGCCTCCGGCCCACCTTGCTCCGGCTTCTCGAAGTAATTCAGCCCGAGCTTCTTGACGGTCCTGATCCACAGTTCCAAACTCCGGAGCAGCTCGCTTTCGCTGTTAAGGTCGGTTTCATCCACATTGAGATTGATGAAGGCCGATGAACCAGTCTCAGTGGGACCCTGAAGCAGTGTGGCCGTCTCTTTTTTTGCCGTAACCATCACCTTTGCCGTGGATTCGTACCGGGGCGTTACCAAGTAGCAAACGAGAAGTGTGGCCAAGGGTAATGCCACTACAAGGAACTTGAGTACGAAAATCCGGCGGTAGATGATGTTGAGCGTGTCTCTGAGAGACATTTTCTGGTCATCTTTCATGATTCACCTGCGCTTTCTTTCCGGCGCACGGCCGCGATGGGGTATTACTACCATAGTTATTACATATTGTAGTACCTTTTTCGGTAATGACGACCATTTGAGCGCCCGGAAATCGAGCCGTTCAACCGGGTTCCGGAGACTTGTGCCGCACTGCCCCCGTCTTCTTGCCAGTGTTATACTTGGCATACCTTTCAGAAACAAGAGAGATATGAGCGCAGTCGCCAACTTTCCGGTGATATTCCCCGGGGAGATATCGCCTCGTCCCGGGAGAGATGAGAATGGACACCACGGCCGGTCGTCAAAGCCGCATTTGTTCTCGCGGCCTGCGCCGGCCTCGGCCTCCGGCACCGACGATCTTCAGTCCTTGAAGGCCGGGAAACGGTCATCCAATGGAACACGCGATACGAGAAACGGTTTCTTGAAACAATTAGGTGCACTGGGGATGCAGTCAACTTCCTCGATGATGAGTTGCATTCCCGGAGATTGCAGACGGGACCGCATCTCGCGAAGGACCTTCTCTTTCGTATCGGCGGAGATGCATTCCCACGGCGCAATCAGAATCCGCAGGGTGTTCAGGTCTTCCTGGATGATCTGCGCCTCCCGTATTTCATCGAGATTGTAAAAGGAGAAATGCAGTATGAGAGGAGAAACGATGCTTCCTTCAGGAGTGACGACAAAGTCGGCCTGCCTTCCCAAGATCTTTTGTACCGTTGGGTGCGGTCGTCCGCACGGGCAGTTCCCGTCGCCTTCCACCGCCAGGTCGCCCGTCTCGTAGCGTACAAAGGGCATCGCAGCGTTGTGAAGGCACGTACCGATGATCCTCCGGTGGTCGTCTGCGGCGGGAAGCATTTCAATGAGGCCCATTTCCATCTGGATGTGGTATCCCTGTCCAAGCGGACACTGCACTGCAACCGCGCATGATTCCTCTTGGCCGTACCAATCGATGACGCGACATCGAAAGACGCTCTCCACTTTTTCACGGATATGCGGATACTGAGTCTCGGAAGACGTTACGATATACTTGGGAGGCGGAATAGACCGATTGTTCTTCTCCATCCACTTGGCAAGAATGTAAAGACAGGACGGCCATGCGTTGATGAAGGCCGGCCTGAACTGCTCGAGCCGGTCCACCATCATTTCAAGCCGCCGGTCGTCGACCTGGTGAAAGGTGAGCCTGAGTTCTCTCGAACCGGGCAGATAGAGCGACAGCATGTCGGGGTCGGCCAAGGGAAGCCCGTTAAAAAACGCGAGCCTATCGCCCTTCCCATATCCGAGCGACATGAGGTGACGCAGCACCAAAGCCCTATCCAGGGGCCGGGTGGTCTTGTCCATGAAGAAATCCAGAGGCGTCCCCGAACTGCCGCTGGTGTGCGCGGGATCTCTCTCGAATGCCGATACGTTGGTTGCGAGCAGGTCGTCCTTTCGCTTCCGGACCGTTTCCTTGGTGAGCGTGGGAAGCTTCTTCAGGTCGTCGATGCTCTGAATGTCCCCGGGCTTCAGGTCTCGTTCCTGAAACACTTGCCGGTAGTAAGGAACGTTTTCATAACAATGGAGGAGAAGACATTCCAGGCGCTCTTCCTGGTATTGTATCAGTCTCCGCTTATCCCACCGCTCGGTTTCCTTCACGAGGGAAAAGGCTTCGGTCCAGGGTTTACCGTATCTCAGCGACGGCGGCATCAAATCATAGAGAACATGTCCCCACCGCACAAGCGATGGAGGCCCCTTCTTGATCAAGGTCTTCAGGTATGCCCGCATTGTTCGTCCTTTGACTGGGGTGGGCCTCGGGGCCCTAATCGTCGCCATACTCGTACGCGCCCACATCGGGAGGCTTTCCAATGGCCCTCCGGCGGCCGGACGCATCCCGCACAACATCGGCGAACGGAATTCCTGCATGGATGAGAGGAGAATCCGGCCGGAGTCTGAAGTCGCCCTTCTCCGGAGCAACAAAACCGGGGTCGGTCACCATCCTTATGTCTTGTCCGGTTCCCGGTCCCCCGGGGAATGCGGGGAGAACGCCCCGGGCACCTTCAAGCCGTGTCCGGATCGATTCCATGGCCCCTGCATTCCGCCCGGGACATGAATGCAGGACGTTTCCCTCCATCGTGATTACCGGATCATGAGGAAGCCGACCAAGTGTCAGGCATCCGCTGAAGATATTGTTGACGAACCTGTTGAGGCCGTCGGCCCCAATCGCCGTCTTTGGAACATCGACGGCCACCGGAGATCGGCATCCGTTCACCGTGTTGTGGGCCACGACATTTGCAACGGATTGCGTCGGCGGGCCCTCGAAGCTGTGATCTACGACGAAGGCGGCCGCCCATTGCCAGTCCCTTTGCAAGGCGACGTCTCTTATCACGTTGTTGAACACCCTATTATGGGAGGACCCGAAGAATGCGACTCCGGAAGCTGTCCCGCCCACGATGGTGTTGCCCTCGATCAGATTGCCGTAAGATCTGCCCTCCAGGTATACGCCGCATCCGTAGCCGTTGGGATCCCCGTTGTCCTTGAGCAGGTTTCCCGTGACCACGCACGAGTGGGCCGTTTCATCGGGCCCGATAAGCAGACCGCAGCCTCCGTCGTGATTCACGCCGAACCATTCGTTCTCCGAGCAGATGTTGTTTACAAAACGGATACGCGCTCCATTGAGTTGACACCCGTGACAACCGTTTCGAGTGAACAGGCAGTCGTGGACACGCCAATCGTCGAGGCAGTGAAAGACGCCTTCGGCTCCGTTGTATCTCACCGTGAGTCCGTCCAGCTCCCAATGAGAATTGTCCTCGGGTTTCTCCTTGTCGGTGGAGATGGCGTTCGCGCCGTATTTCTCGATTGTCATGTTACGCACAATGATCCATTTCTTCGCCGTGCCTCCCCATCGGTCTCCCGAATTGAAAGCGAAGTCCAGTTCGTACACCTCCACCAGGTGATCGCGATTGGGGTCCGCGTCATTCTTCATTCTGATGGTGTACACCCCTTGATCGTCGAGGTGGAAACGGCCCTCCGGAAGGTTGTCGGCTGATTCCAGCCGTTTGAGAAGCCGTTTCTCATCGATCATCACGAATGAGTTTATCTTGGTGTAGGGAGTCAGGCCCCGTTTCACCCAACATTGGCCGTCCTTCTTCCAGTCGGTCACACGTACGCTACCGCGGAGGATCACCTTATCCCGGTCGACCCCTTCGTAAACGATGGGGGCTTGGCCGGTACCCGATTTGCCGGCCATGATCTGCTCGTGATAGACCCCGGGATGTATGAGCGCACGGTCCCCCGGTTCAAGAATCTTCGATGCCCTCTCGATTGTACTGAACGGCTGTTCCCGCGTTCCCAAGCCTCGGTCGTCGCCCCGCTCAGCGTCGACGTGAAAGGTCCGGGCAAAGACCGGGCCCGAAAAGAGCAGGAACATCATAAGCACCAAGGCTGCGCCGTCATACGCCGTCGGGAGTATCCCCCCGAGCGCCGGAGCCTTGCCTAGTGGAATACGGACCTGAATGCGGCGAATCATGCGACCTCTCAATAAGCCCCTTTACCTGAGATGACCGTGCCCAGGGTCTTGAACAGTATCTTCAGATCCAAAGCCAGCGAGTAGTTTCTCACGTAATAGATGTCATACTGCGTGTTCAAATTCATGGGAACGTCGCTCCGCCCGGAGACCTGCCACCAACCGGTAAGGCCCGGCGGGACCGAAAGCCTTTCCCATTGCCAGTGGTCGTATGTCTTTGTGATAAAAGGCTGTTCCGGCCGAGGGCCCACCAGCGACATCTCGCCCTTCAGGATATTTATCAGTTGGGGAAGCTCGTCCAGGGAAGCACGGCGGAGATACTTGCCCAGCCGAGTGACTCTCGGATCGTTCTTAACCTTGTACACCGTGCGGCCTTCCGGGTCTTCTTCAACGACGGAATGTCCAAGCTTCGGGGCCTCCCGCACCATCGTGCGGAACTTGTACATATGGAAAATGGTGCCGTTTTCTCCTATCCTCTCGGTGACGAATATCCCGGGGCCCGGCGAATCGAGCCTTACGGCTATCCAGATGAGGATCAACAACGGCGAGAGCACGATGAGGGCAATGGTTGACAAGACTATGTCCATCACACGTTTCGTGACTCGTCTGTGCCCTTGGATAACGGGTTCGCGTATGCCTATTACGATAAGGTTGCCGAAGCGTTCGGCCGAGGCACTAATAAAGCTCATTTGAAGCAGATCCGGAACCAGGTACACCCGTACCGGCAGACTATCAAGCTGGTAGACAATGGACTCCAGCTCATGAGTCTGATCTTGGGCGAGTGCCACCACTACCGTTTCGATGCGGTTCTCTCTGATCGTCCGCGCCATCTCGCCGGTATCTCCAACAAACGGGGCGGGTAAAGCGGTATCGCCGGGCCGGTCATCCACGAACCCGACAACTTCCATGAACTCCTTATGATTGGTCCGGATCGTCTCGGCAACGCTCAAGGCAGCCTGGGATACTCCCACGATCAGAACGCGGTGCCGCTTTTGTCCGTTGATTCCTCGGCCGAGGTATATCGTGAGGCTGTACCGAACCGTCAGCAGCACGATGTACGTGGCCAACGAATGGTAGATGACGAGCATTCTGGAAGTCTCTCTGAACGAAAAATAGAGAACGCCCGAAAGGGTAAGGACCGCCACGCTTTGAGCCAACGTGACCGACCCTATCTGGTTGGCGAAACTGGATATCTTACTGAGATCGTACACGCCGGTGATTGAAAACACGACGTGCCATATCAAGACGACGATGACGTACAACGCGGGACTTGGCAATACCTGCTCGGGACCCAGAAATCTTCCCGGCAAAGACGGCCTCAGCTTGACCAGAAATGCCAGGATGAGTAACGGCAGGACTGCGTCCATCAACATAAGAAACAGTTTGTAACCGCGATACTGGTTGAACAAAGCGGTACGTACCTCACTTCGAGTACCCCGCGGGCCGCCGTTATTCGACGTCAGCGCCGGGCGTCCCCGAGGATGTCGTTCAAAAGGGTTCGTATTCTTTGGATTCCCTTGGAATACTCGAATTTGTCTTCAAAGGCTTCCCGGGCGCCCTTGGCCAACCTTGCGTAAAGATCCTTCTCTCTGCGCAGGCGCAGCACCGCGCGTGCGATTTGTTCCGGCGATCCCGGATCGATGAGCAATCCCGACACCTCGTCCTCAATCATGTCCGGAATGGCGTTCACTTTGGTCGAAATGACGGGCAACCCGAACTCCATCGCCTCGATAATGGAGATCGGCATACCTTCTATGTACGACGGAAGGAGGAACACGTCGGCTGCTGCGAGGAAACAAGGTATCCCGTCCCTTTCCACCTCACCCGTCAAAGTGATGCATTGCCGCACCCGACGCCTTTCAATCCGATCCCGTACCTGGTCCATTTCGCAGTGCTTTTCCTCCCCGCCGACCAACACGAACCTGATCTTCTTGTCCTGAAGCCTCACCCGTGAAGCCGCCTCGACGATATCGAAACTGCCCTTTCTCCACCCCACCGCTCCCGTGGTCAGGACCAGGAACTCTTCGTCCTTGAGGCCCAGGCTTCTCCTCGTATTCACGACCTCGTCCGGCGGCGGCAGAGGGGTTCTCCGTATGAAATTCCTCAGTGTTGCGACGTCGCCTCGATGAACAAGTTCCCTGATTCTCTGCTCCCAGAAGGGATAGAGTACCACGATGTGCTGAGGCAACATCAGCCCGATTCTGGTGTAGAGCTTTCTGAAAACCGGGGCGTTTGCATAGAAATCCGTCCAATCCGTGCCGTGCATGTGAAGAAGGATGGGCACGCGTGCAAGGCGCGCCAGAGCCATGAAGATCGTCGTGCCGAGGAAGACCGGATCCGCGGAATGCACATGCACCAGCGAATACGAATTGGCGCACACCCGTCTGAAGAAGGCCAGAAATCTCTTAAACCTGAAGACATTGCGTCCGACTGCGCCACGTATCTCAGGAGGGAAGCCGGCCGACCTGGGGAATACTTCAAAGGCATACTCCCCGGCAATGCTCGAGGTAATGATGTCGTCCATCAAGGATGCAATCCCTCCAAATGGAGGAGGCACGGGCCCCACGACGAGAATCTTCCGCATTGTAAGCAACCTCAGAGGAAATCGTCCATGTTGATCTTGGAGACGACAAACGGCCGTTTCCCTCCGTTGGTCCGGGGAATCTCGTCCACTTCTTCCCAATACACCTTCATGGCGGGTGATTGAAGGTACGAGTCTATTTCCCTGCGGAGTCGGGTACGGGTTGATTCGGACAGTGCATCCCAAGCAACGATCTTGACTCTCAGGGTGTCCACGGATTCCTGGATGATCTGAGCCTCACGTATCTCATCGAGGTGGCAGAATGCATAGTCCATGGCCACGGGAGCCACAATGTTTCCCTCAGGTGTTATGATGACGTCGCATTCCCGTCCCACGATGCGGGATATCAGAGGATGACTCTTCCCACATGGGCACGGTTCCGCCCCCGGCACGGCCAAGTCGCCCGTCCGATATCGGATGAACGGCATGCCGAATGAGATCAGCGAAGTCCCCACGATCTCGCATTGCTCTCCCCTGGACGGAATCATTTCGACTACCGCTTCCTCCATCTGCACGTGGTATCCATTGGCCAGGGAACACTGAAATGCCGTAGCTACCCGCTCGTTTTGCCCATAGTAGTCGATCACGGGCGCCCGGAACACCCGTTCCACCTGTTCCCGTATGGAAGGATACAAATTCTCGGAAGAGGTGATAATGCACTTGGGCGGAGGAATCGTCCGGCCGTGTCTTTCCATCCAACGTGCCAGGATCAGAATCGACGACGGAAAAGCCTTGATAAACGCAGGTCGGAACCGCTGTAGCTCCTTCACCATCCGGTCCAGTCTTTCGTCATCCACCGTAAAGAACGAGAATTTCAGGTGCCGTGAGCCGGGGAAATAGCGGCAAATCCTCTTTGGATCAACGAAACGGTCTTCCTTGAACTCCGCCACCCGGTCGCCCTTCCCGTACCCGAGCCAAAGCAAGACCCGCAGAGCCAATGCCATTTCCATGGCCCGCGTCTTCCTGTCCAGGTAGAAATCCAGGGGTGCTCCGGTGCTGCCGCTGGTATGTTCGTGATCCTGCTGTAGGTACGGGAAGTCCTCGGCCATGAGATCGTGTTTCCGGTCCCGTACAATCTGTTTTGTGAGGAACGGAAGGTTCCCGAGGTCGGTCGTCCCCTCGATGTCTGACGGAATAATCCCCATTTTCTTGAACAATTCTCTATAGTAGGGAACGCGGGCACGGCAGTGTCCGATCAATTGCCCCAGGCACTTGTCCTGGTAGGCGGCAAGTTCATCCAAGCTCCACTGCCCACCGGCCGCCAGAAGTTCCAACGCGTCGACGTAGGGTTTGCCGTACCTCGTCTCCGGCGAAGCAAAGTCATAGATTACCTTGGCAAGTTCAACTACCGGCTCGGGGGCCTTGCTCATCATTTTTTTCAGAAACGCTCTCATGTCACTTCCGTGTCGCCCCGCGCTTCAGCAATTGTTTGAGAAACTCGGTGTCTTCAACGGAAAACCCTCGTACGGCAAGCAACGCGGCAAAATACACCGCTGCGGAAAGGGTCACATTAAGAAACACGTTCCAGTCCCTCAGAGAATACGTCAGGCATGCCATGACCGCCGTTGCCGCCGCCGGCTTGAGAAACAAGCCGGTGAAGGCCACGGGGAACAACCTTTGCCGAATGAACCAGTATTGCAGTTGATTGAAGACCACGACGGTTATCAATGTGGCAAGAGCGGCTCCCCAGGCACTCCACATAGGAATGAACACCATGTTGAGCGAGAAATTGATCAGAGCGGCCGCAATGTTGGTCGCCAGGTCCACTCTTTGGTTGTTGGTGGCGATGAGGACCTGCGCGAGAACGAACGCCATGCTGAAAGGGATAAGCGAAAAAATGTGCAGCGCCAGGACCGAAACGGAGTCGACGAATTTTGCTCCGTAGATCAAGGTAGTGATGGGGTCGGCGAGAATTGCGGTTCCAACGGCAACGGGTATCGTAGCGATGAAAAGGTACCTCAGGGAGTCTACGGTGAGCTTGCGGAGTTGGGGGACGCCTACGAGGTACTCCCTCGTAAAGACCGGCAGCAATGCAGCGGCAAACGCCACGGGAGTCGTCCTGCAGATTGCCAGCAGTCTGTCCGCAGCCGAATAAACACCTACGGCATCGACACTCTGTAGTTTGGAGAGCATTATCTGATCAAGGCTCAAGTGGATGGTGGAAAAGACGGCAATACTGGCAAACGTGGGGGCTTCCACTGCCAGGAGGCGCCAGACACTCCAATCAAACCGCATTCCCGGTCTCCCGAGAACCTTTACGTAGAAAACCAGCATTATCAATGCCGCAAAGATGCGGCTCCCCAGTATCGCCGCGAAGACCGCGACGATGCCGTACCCGGAGAGGATCAGCACCACGCACAGAGCCACCCGCAAGAGGTTTTCCGGCAGGTACGTGTAGGTCACGTACTCGGCTTTCTCGACGGACCTGAATATTGCCTCCATGTACCCGATTGCGGTGGAAGCGGCCAGCGAAAGGGAACAGATGAACCCGGCTTGGACAACTTCCGTCTCATACCCCATTGCGACCATGATGAGGTTCATGGCGAGGAAGGACACAATGGATGACGCTGTCCCGAAGAGCCCGGCATTGAAAAAGAGTACGTGAATGCTATCCGGGCGCTTGGCGGCTTCCCTCACGACCAGATGATCGAGCCCCAGTATGGCAAGGGTGGCAAAGATCCCTTGATAAGCGAAGACCAGGGAATACCGCCCCAGTCCTTGTACCCCCAGGTGTCGGGAGATTATCAGAACGAGAACGAATGAAATCAAGGGGTTCAGAACACTTGGAATGGACAGGGCCAACGTGTTCTTGAAGATCCTCTTTCTTGAAACAGGGGATACGCCTGAACCATTCACGGAAGCGTCTCCCGCAATACGGGTCGGCTCATATGAAAGACCTCCGACATGCAAGCACGGTTGGGAATCGATGTGCGGATGCGGGAGCGGAAACGTTGCTCGAATCCGCAACCGTATGGGGGAAACGAAATAAGAAGTGCTTTATGGCATAAATACGGTCGCACATTCTTAACCTCTTGAGATTGCCACGCCTTCCCAAAGCCTCGGGCTCGCAATGACATGGTTCAGCGTGGTGCCGTGACCGAAATCGCGTGCAACCACGAGATGTCATTGCGAGGAGCGCAGTCCCGCGCAGAACGCGGGAAAGCAATCTCAGCGCGAAAAATCCGTGACCGTATT
>JAZDHD010000270.1:0-4166 GCA_043806215.1 Pseudomonadota bacterium
ACGCTTCCTTGAGGGACCCCAACGGTATCAGCATAAAGCTGTTCGAACAGTGACACAAAAAGGGAAACCCCAAGCGGGCTTCCCTTCCCCCCCCACACACACACAGCGGTCAAGTCTCCCCTTGGATCAATAACGGATTTCTACAAACCTTTCGGAATTCCAGTTGCCTCCGCATTGGGCCCGAGTCCGGCCTTTTTCCAGCCAAACACAACGGGCACGGATGCCGTGACCGTCGAGAAGCGCAACGGTGCCGGCTCTTCCCGCGCAGATGACGGCAGACCGAACATCTGCTTGGGCCTGGAACACCTCCATCATCGGGTTCCGCTTCCGGGACTCAATCCAAGCTCTTCTCTGATGCGCTCTGCGAGGTAGATCTTCAGCAATGACTGGTACGGGACATCTCTCTTATTCGCCGGAATTTTCAGGTCATCGAGCATTGATTCAGGAAGCCTGACGGAGATTGTCCTGGTAGACGGCTTCAGTTCGGGGAATTTCATCCGCTGGGCCTTTTCCCAGCCCACGTACTCGGTTGAGTCGTGGCTTGCCCAGAACTCGCGTTCCTGATCTTCATTCTCGAATTCCGGTATCCTCTTTTTCCTCATGGATCCGCCTTTCCTTTCGATTCATGTCCCGGTCTCGGCCGTCTCGCGGAAGCTGATCGCCGCCTTGGGGTTGTCTCGCCGGATGTAGGTCAGTGCAGAGAGGAACTGAGATCTCGCCGAAGGGGTAAACCGGACTTTCATGATTACTCTGCCGAAAGAAGCGCATCGCCCTCGGCAAGGACGGAATCCAGGTCATGGCCTTCTCCGGCTTCAATCTCTCTCTCTCCCTTGACCAAAAGGCGTAATAGTTCCTTGTCTCGCTCTGACTTTTCAAATTCTTCCACACAGAGCATTACAGCGGCTGCACGCCCCCTCTGTGTAATCACAATCGGTTGCCTGGATTCCCTGAGGTACCTCAAGACCTTGGCGGCATCCTGTCGCAAATCGCTGACCGGAATGATCTTCGGTAGGTATCCCATGTTGTACCTCCAGTCGTCTCTTTGAACGTAATACAGAACATGCCGGTAAGCAAATATCGGTGGAATCGCTCAGGAATGAAGGGCGAATTCCGAGCTGGAGGCCGGCGTTCCCGTGTTTGTCCGCTCACGGCGCGTGATGCCGGGCTACTCCCGGACCACCAGACAAGCCGAGTAGGCGATAACTGATGGAGCGTTGTCCGAAATGTTCAGCGAATGTGAGTCAAGAGCAGACGCGACCACTCTACCCCTCAACGCCGTTTGGTGACGGTTGACAAGATATGAGCAGCTTACCGAACCTGCCCCAGGAGAATGTACGAAGCCCAGTAGTAAGGGTGATCGTACCCATGCTCCCGGATTTGCCGTCGAGCATGCCGCAAAGCTTCTGTTTTTGTCATGCCCTGCTTGAGCGCATTGAAGAAATGCCGGGCAAGTTCGGTTGAAGGCTCCTCAAAAATGGTCCAGTGGGGAACCACAACCGACTTGGCTCCTGCGTGTCTGAAAGCCCATCCTATGGGCATGACCTCATTTTCTATAGGCATCATAGGGTCCGTAGGTGGTTGACATCCCAAAACAAACACGAGATCGACAGGGATCCTGAGACCATCAATCTCGCTCGCTCTCAAGCGCCCGTTTATTCCCCTCGGAAAAAGACTGAGGACGGTTCCAGGCTCATCGCAGTAAGGCTTTGGACCATCTGAGTCGGCATACACACGACGTTCCAAGTAGCCGGCGACGACGACTGTGCCGTACTTCGAATAGTCGGCTGTCACAAGGTAATTCTTGGTGGCTTCGAAACCGACCCGGGACTCAACCTTGCCCGGAAACAGTTCGGTCAAATACTTAGCGAATTCACCGGTGAGTGGGAGTCGACGAAAACTCACCAGAGTTCTTGTTTCCGCCGCTTGACGCAGTCTGGGGTCGTCACGGCGCCCTCCGTAAACCGGGTCAGCTACGACGAGCATACGGTCTCCCCCACGTGTTTGGTTCGGAGACTGCTCGGCAAGCAAGTACGCATTGAGCGATTCAGCGTAACTGATACGGTACCTGTCGCCCAAGTAGGTCAGTCCCTTAAGAGTGACTACACCGAAGGAAGGAGTTTCCCCTTTCGCATCGGGGGCTCCCGCCACCAAAAGAGCCTCGAATGGGAGGACCGACAAGCATCCGTCCGGGACAATGACTACATGGCTGTTACAGGGAATCCTCGAAATCAGCTTGCCCAAAAATTTCTGACCGAGGCGGTTCGCCAAGTCCGCATCAAACGAAGCGAGCAGCGCAGGAAAATACGAATATGTTGAGATTTCAAAGGCGCGGCGAAACTTTCGAACCACCTTCTCCAAATCACAGACAGGCATCTTGAGATAGGCTGCGTCAATCTCGCGTTGACCTTGAAAAAGTCTAGAACTCACTCCGTCGCGGCACACGTCAAATATCACGGCGTAAGTGCTGCAATCGGATTGGCTCCTATTCGCCGGAAGCTCATCGCTACCGGATAGACTCGGGGACCGGCCGGTTGACTTGTCAAGAAGCTTGCCGGTGTCAGCCGTGGGTCCCTTGGCCCCGCATAGATGCCTCTTGCCGATAGCCTTGTTCTGATCTGCGCCTAGACAGGCAGTTACATCAAGAGACGATACAACAATGACAAAAGTCAAGATGAGTCCGGCCAGGTAGCTTCTTGTCATCATGATATCCATCACAGGCTGTGCCTATGGACCAGTATAGTCCTATGCGCTGAGTTCTGCGCTTGATTGCCAATCCAAGCGAGGGCACGGCACGCCATGCCCCTACAAGAGCGCTAAACTCAATGCGGAAGACTATAGCAGCGATGATTACCTGTGGCAGTTCAACAGACCAAGACCACCCACGTCCCTTGCGGCAAGGGCTTCTGCGCGGTTAGTCAGCCGCCCGTTGGGTGGTCCCATCGAAGAAGAGAACGCGGGGAGAATCACTTCCTCCCCGCCGCATCACTCCTACTGCTATCCGGGTCCGTGGCCGGCTCCCGCAATCCTCATCCGCAACCCATCACCGCAACAGACCCGGTGCGCCGTACACGCCGGCATCACCAAGGTCCTCTTCGATTCTCAAGAGCTGGTTGTACTTTGCGATGCGATCCGTGCGTGAGGCCGATCCGGTCTTGATTTGGCCGGTTCCCAGCGCGACCGTGAGATCGGCTATGGTGGTGTCTTCGGTCTCTCCGCTTCTGTGGCTGACAACCGATGTGAATCCATTGGCTGTGGCAAGATTCACTGCGTCTATGGTCTCGGACAGCGAACCGATCTGGTTGAGCTTGATCAGAATGGAGTTGGCCACATTGAGGTCGATTCCCTTTTGCAGGAGTTCCATGTTGGTGACAAAGATGTCGTCGCCGACAATCTGAATCCGGGAACCGAGCTTTTCGTTCAGAATCTTCCAGCCGTCCCAGTCGTTCTCGTCCAGTCCGTCCTCGAGCGAAACAATGGGATAGCGGTTCACCAGGTCTACATAGAAATCCACCATTTCAGCGGCGGTCTTCTTGCTGCCCTCGGCGACCATGTCGTACAAGCCGTCCTTGTAGAATGAACTCGCAGCCGAGTCTATCGCTATGTAAACATCTTTTCCGGGTTCATAGCCCGCTTGTGTGATGGCCTGCACAATCACGCTCAAAGCCTCTTCGTTGGACCGGAGGCTTGGCGCGAATCCTCCCTCGTCACCCACCGAAGTATTGAGGCCCTTGCCTTTGAGCACCTTCTTGAGCGTATGGAAGATCTCCGCTCCCATTCTCAGTCCTTCCCTGAAGGTTGGTGCGCCGAGGGGCATGACCATGAACTCCTGGATGTCCACATTGTTGTCCGCGTGTGCTCCGCCGTTGAGGATGTTCATCATGGGAACGGGAAGCCGATGGGCACCTACCCCGCCCAGGTAGCGGTAGAGCGGCAAGCCCAGTTCGTTGGCGCACGCCTTGGCTGCCGCGAGGGATACGCCCAGGATGGCATTCGCGCCCAGGTTGGCCTTATTGGGAGTGCCGTCCAGCTCCAACAGCCTCAAGTCCAGAGTCCGTTGATCGAACGCGTCGACACCGAGCAGGGCCGGCCGGATCATGCCCATAACATTGTCCACCGCCTTGGTCACCCCTTTGCCTCCGTAGCGGCTCGGGTCTCCATCGCGGAGC
>JAZDHD010000271.1:0-13578 GCA_043806215.1 Pseudomonadota bacterium
AGCCCTCACCAACTCCTCCGGTGGGGCGTCATTTACGCAGTAACCGCTTACGCCCGCCTGCAAGGCCTCCAGCATGCTCGCTTCTTCCTTGTGAACCGTCAGCGCAAGGATCCGTGTCTCCGGCGTCCGTTCCCTAATCTCTTTGACAGCTTCGAGACCGCGCATATTGGGCATGGAAAGGTCCATGACAACCAACTCGGGGCGCAAGTCCTCAACGGCCTCGACCGCCTCGGCTCCGTCTCCCGCAGTGCCCACCACTTCAAAGTCGGATTCCAGCGACAATAGACCTCTCAGTCCGTCCCTGACGACAGGGTGGTGCACGGCCAGCACAATACGGATGGTGTGCTTCATACGTCACCTTCACACCGCCGGACCAAGAACCGGCAAACTGCTCTATGGCCCGGCTGCTCAGTGCTCCGCGGCGTAAATACGATCACGGATTTTTCGTGCTGAGATTGCTTCGTCGCTGCGCTCCTCGCAATGACATCTCGTGGTTGCACGCGATTTCGGTCACGGCACCACGCTGAACCATGTCATTGCGAGCCCGAGGCTTTGGGAGGGCGTGGCAATCTCAAGAGGTTAAGAATGCGAGACCGTATTTAGGAAACCGCACACTAAGCTGCAATTGGTGCGGTTCGCACGCCGGAGGCGCACTCACCGGCACCCTACGAAGTCGTATCCATCTCGTTCCCGAGCTCCGACTGGGATCGAGATAGTGCTCCGCTGTTGGCCGGTCTCTCACGTCCAATCGGACGGGTACTTCTGCCCCGGCTTCTCCCCGAGTTTCGCCTTGAGTTCGGCCAATCCCTTACGCTTGTATTCCTCACGCGCTTCCTTTGGTATGCGGCGGTTCAATATGGATTCGGACCTGAGCCTCCGGCCGATGGTCTTCTCGATCATGCTTCCCAGGTCAAGGAGCCGATCCACGTCGATCCCGGTCTCAATGCCCATCTCATCCATCATGACGACCATGTCTTCGATACATTGCAGTCCCACCACATTTGGGTCCCGATAATAGTACCCGCCGGTGCCCCCCACCGGTACGCGGTCCATGAAATTGGCCGGCTGGCCTCCGAGCCCCCCTAGCGTTGCCTCGAATATTTCTATTCCGGCCTGAAGGGCTGCGAGAACATTGGCAAGCCCCCAACCGCGGGTGACGTGGAAATGGGCCACATGGAGCTTCTTGTCCGGCATCTGATCGAGAATCATGGAGTAGTACTTGTATACCTGGTCGGGGGGAGCACTACCGTCGTGGTCTGCGTGTTCGATGTCCGCCGCGCCGATTTCCAACCAGCGTTTCGTGAACTCAACCGCGTCTTCAAGTCTCGTTGGGCCGGATATGGGTGATCCCCATATGGTCGAAACCGTCCCGTTCATCTTGATGCCCGCTTCGCCGCACTTCTCGATGCACCGTTTGGCTTCATCCCAGTAATCCGGAAGCGTCGTCCCCGAATTGGCGAAATGATGCTCCTCGTCGGTGGACACCATCATCAAGGCCCGGTCCGGACCATAGCCCTCCTTTTTTGCAGCGACGGCGCGGTCGACGGCCTTTTCCCTGATGGTTATGGCCGTCAGGGTAATGTCATTCCAGTTCACCCCTGCCCGTGACAGCTTCTTGGAGTCCCTCAGTCTCTTGAACAATTCATCAGCGTCCTTGAACTGGGGCATGCTTCTCGGGTTTCCGAAATTGGAGACTTCCAGATGCCTGACACCGCACAGGATCAGTTCTTCGAGATAGAACAATTTGGCGTCCGTAGGAATCCATATCTCCTCATGCTGAAAGCCGTCACGCACGGTGATGTCGTTAATCTGAACTTTCCGGGGGTATTGCAATTCATGATGTGACATAGCCTTCGTCCTCCTCTACTCTCCGGTATAGATTGGTTTTCTCTTCTCGCGGAATGCGGTCAGCCCCTCGATTCTGTCCTTTGTGGGTATCGTGACGGCATATGCGTTCGATTCTATTGCCAGGCCGACGGGGAGGCTCACCTCCGTTCCCTTGTTGACCGCATATTTGGCTTGAGCAAGCGCGACCGGTCCGTTGCCCGCAATCTCACGTCCGATCTCCAGCGCTCTGTCCATCAGTTTATCAGGATCGACAGCCTCGAGAAAGAGTCCGTACTCGACCCCCTGCTCCGCCGAGATTCTCCGGGCCCGGAATATCATATCCTTTGCCCGGGCCGTTCCCACGACCCTGGGAAGCCTTTGTGTGCCGCCTGCACCGGGGATGACGCCCAGGCTGGTTTCGGTAAGTCCCACCACTGCGGTTTTTGAGGCCAACCGAAGGTCGCAGGCCAAGGCAAGTTCGAGTCCTCCGCCGAACGCATAGCCGTTCACCGCGGCGATAACCGGTTTGGGAAGTTCCTCCACCATGGTGAAGAGATTCCGGATCGTTTGGATGTACCGACGCACCTGGTCCTGCGTCATCAGCGCGCGCTCCTTGAGGTCCGCCCCGGTGCTGAAGGCATTCTTGCCTTCCGTCGATCCGGTGACGATCACTACCTTTACCTCGCGGTCAAACGCTATCTCCTCGACCACCTTCCCGAAAACCCCAAGAAGCGGCATGTCGAAACAGTTCAATGCCTCGGGCCGGTTAATGGTGAGAACCAAAATACCTTCGCTCAGTTCCCTCAACAGGCTTGCCTGTTCGTTCATACGATCCGTCCTCCATTTTGTCCTTAGCCTGCACGAACCCCGGCGCGGGTCCGGGCACCCGGCCGCAGCATTGGGGAAAGCCGGGCTCGGCCGTGTTAAGTGAATGTCCGCTACTCTCCCTGCTCCGGTCACGTATCCCGAGTTGCGGTGCGACCGACCACGGGCGGGTCGAAGACCCTGCCGCTCGTTCCTCATCCATCCATCCATCCGTTCCCTTCAGGAACTCGCCGTATCCAAAGTAACAGGCGGGCCGAGGCTTTTCGCCGGCTCACACGAATCGGGCGGACGCATCCTGCGGACGTATTCGCCGGCGGTCCCGTTTCCTGTCGGGGGGGCGGATTGAAACGACCATGAGATTTCAAAAAACATGAAAAACTGGAGTGTGTCCACGGATGAATTCTCGTATACCACTTTTCGTCTTGACTTTTCAATACGAGTTTCTTCATGATGGGATTGCTTGTGAGGCGACGGTCCCGGCACCATCGCCGGCCCCCCGTTGCGGCGTGAGCCTCACGGGACACGAGCATGCTTGCCGTATTACAAACCGCATACGACCGATTGAAGAGAGTATGAGGTTCGGATGATACTCACGGGTTTCAACGGGAAGAGGCCGCTTTCTCTAACCGGTCCGGTGCCGGTCTTGAACGAGAGGGTGCGTTTGGATGCCGTGCGGTACCTCATCGGGGATGCACCTCGGATCGCGCAGGGGGGCGTCGTCTTTCAGTCGGTTTAGTTCGATATTTCAGCTTAACGTTAGGTCACGAGGGTTACCGCCTTCAGCAGAAGACCACAACAAGTACGGTACCGGCCGAGTTGCCGAGAAGCGGGATTCCATGGCGTTGGATTCGTCGCCGTGGTTTGACCGGAGTTCCGCTTGACCGGAGGTACGGCATTTGTTATTTTAGGCGCCTTCTCTCAAGGTGGTGACTCTGACGGGACGTAACTTGTCGGATAGATCTGCCCGGCGGTACAATCTCTTGACAATAGGTATTAGTTCGTCCAATGGCTCAAATTCAGTGGCGGATTATGTAAAGGGGATGCTGAATGTCAGAAGTCATATTGGAGGCGAAGAACGTCTTTCTTTCGTTCCACGGGGTAGCCGCTCTTTCGAACGTAAGCTTCGAGGTGAGGAAAGGCGAAATTTTCTCCATCATAGGCCCAAACGGAGCAGGGAAGACGTGCATGATGAACTGCCTCAACGGGCTCTATCACCCTCAAAAAGGCCGGCTGTTCTTTAAGGGAGAGGACATCACGAACCTGTCTCCGCATCGGAGAGCAGCGCAAGGCCTTTCCCGCACGTTTCAGAAGATCGAGCTTTTCGGCGGAATGACGGTCCTTGACAACATCCGTCTCGGCCGCCATCTCCATCTGACTTCGGGCGTCCTGAATTCATGTATCTACTGGGGAAAAACATCGAGGGAAGAGATCGAGAACCGCAGGTTCATCGAGGAAGAAATCATCGATCTGTTGGAGATAGAGGCGGTACGGAACGAGATCACCGGGATGCTCCCATACGGTCTTCAGAAGCGGATTGAACTTGCCCGGGCGTTGGCCCTGAAGCCCGAGGTGATTCTATTGGACGAGCCGCTTGCAGGCCTGAACCTCGAAGAAGTTGAAGACATGGCGCGTTTCATCATCGACATCAATGAGGACGAGCGGTGGAAGGCCACCTGCGTGCTGGTGGAACATGACATGGGTGTGGTGATGGACCTGTCCGACCGAGTGATGACCCTGAACTTCGGGGTCAAGATTGCGGATGGAACCCCTTCGGAAGTTCAGGAAAACCCGGAAGTCATCAAGGCATATCTGGGCGAAGTGGAGGATCTATATGTCAGCCGCAGATGAACGACACTTCGAGGGCGAGATTGAAATAACCGAAGACCTGACATTACCGAAGCTGCTGGTCCGGCAATGCGAAAAGTACGGGGACGGCAAGGTTGCCATGCGGGAAAAGGAATACGGCATATGGCGGCCCGTCACCTGGAAGCAGTATCTGGAAAGCGTGAAGCAGATAACCCTGGGCCTCGTTGCTCTCGGATTGGAGCCGGGAGACAAGGTAATCATGATCGGGGACAACCGGCCGCAGGCGCTTTGGACGGAGATGGCCGCCATGTGCGGCGGGGGCGTCGGGGTGTGGCTGTTCCAGGACTGCCTTATGGAAGAGGTCAAGTACATTGTAGACCACTCGGATACGAAATTCTACATTGCCGAAGGGCAGGAGGAAGTGGACAAGGCTGTGGCCATCCGCGACCAGTGCCCGAAGCTCAAGAAGATAATCTGGGACGATCCCAAGGGCCTGCGTCATTATGATGATCCGATGCTGATCAGTCTCGATGAGGTCAGACGGATCGGGAGAGATGTTCACAAGGAGAAACCGGGACTGTTCGACGAGCTGGTCTCCAAGGGAAAAGGACACGATGTATGCCTTCTGTTCTACACCTCGGGAACCACATCCCTGCCCAAGGGCGCCCTCTTGACCCATTACAACATGCTCACCATGGGTCGGAATTTGATGAGAGTCGATCCGTGTCGTCCCTCCGACGACTTCGTGTCGTACCTGCCCTTCGCGTGGATCGGTGAACAGATGATGTCGATTTCCTGCGGTCTCCAAGTCGGCTACACGATCAACTTTCCGGAAGAGCCCGAGACCGCTCAACACAACGTTAGGGAAATAGGGCCTCACGTGATGTTCGCGCCTCCGCGCTTGTACGAGCAGTTCACGCGGACCGTTCAGGTGAAACACCTGGATGCCTCGTGGCTGAAGCGTAACATCTTCGAGATCGGCATGAAGATCGGCTATCACACGGCTGAACTGAAATTCGAGAAGAAGCCCGTCCCGTTTTATTGGTCGGTGCTGAGATGGTTGGCGGAGATGGCCCTGTTCTCCAAGGTCAGAGATCATCTGGGTTTGAGCAGAGTCCGTCACGCGTACACCGGTGGAGCGGCAATGGGTCCGGACCATTTCAGATTCTTTCACGCCATCGGAGTCAACCTCAAGCAAATTTACGGACAGACGGAAATAGCGGGGATTTCAGTCGTTCACCGGGACAACGACATCAAGTTCGACACGGTGGGCACGCCGATTCCCGAGACCGAGGTCAAGATAGGCGAAGACGACGAAATCCTCTCCAAGAGCCCGTCGGTCTTCGTGGGCTATTACAAGATGGAGGAGGAGACCCGCAAGACGCTCCAGGACGGATGGCTCTATTCGGGGGACACCGGTTTCATCGATGAGGACGGGCACCTGGTGGTCTTTGACCGGTCCAAGGACATTATGATCCTCAACGATGGGAGAAAATTCTCACCACAATTCCTCGAGGCCCGGCTGAAATTCAGTCCTTACCTCAGGGATGCACTGGTTGTAGGCCATCAGAGGCCGTACGTCACGGCCATCGTCTGTATCGACTACAACACGGTGGGGAAGTGGGCTGAGGACAATGGAATAAACTACACGAGTTACCAGGAGCTTTGCCAGAATCCCGAAATCTACAATCTGGTTGAGAAGCCCATCAGGGAGGTTAACCGGACACTTCCCGACTCGGCCAAGATCTGCCGGTTTGCCAATCTTTATAAAGAGTTCGATGCAGACGACGAGGAACTGACCCGGACCCGCAAGATCAGACGGGCGTTTGTGGAGAATCGTTACAAGGACATCATCAATGCCCTGTACACTCGCGATGAGTTGTTCCACATGGAAACCAACATAACGTACGAAGACGGCAGGGTAGTGGATATTAAAGCGGATATCAGGCTCCAGGACGTCAAGGAAGGAGGAAAGAAGTAATGGACCTCTTTCTGCAGTTGTTCATAACAGGGGTCATGCTCGGATCTATTTTCGCCCTCGTGGCCCTGGGGTGGGTTCTTATCTACAAGTGTTCGGGCGTACTGAATTTGGCAATGGGAGAACTCACGTTGATCGGCGGATATGTCTGCCTGGGGCTTTATGAAAGCCTTGTCAAATCAATGCCGTTGATGACGGCGTTCATCCTGGCCATTGTGGGAACACTCATCATCGGGCTGATCCTCGGGTTGCTTACTGAACGGATCTTCTTGCGGAAGATGATCGGCGAACCCATTTTGGCGGTCATCATGGTGACCGTTGGGTTATCGTTCTTCTTCAAGGGAATGGTCTTCATCATTTGGGACACCGACACGCAGGTATTCCTTCCGCGCGTGTTTCCCATCGAACCGGTCATGTTGGGGGGCGTGGCCATCGGTCAGGTATACATCTGGAGCTTCATCGCCGCTTTGGTGCTGATGGTGGTCTTTGTCTGTTTTTTCAAATACACCCGTTGGGGACTATCCATGCAGGCATGCGCGGACGATGAAATGGCCGCGCTGTCTCTGGGCGTCAGCGCGAAGTTCGTCTACGCTTTGGCTTGGGGAATCGCGTTTATGTCGGCAGGCGTTGGAGGGACTCTGCTCGGGAACATCAACGGGTTGAACTACTCCGTCAGCGTTCTCGGCCTGTTGGTGTTGCCCGTCGTCGTCTTCGGAGGGCTGAACTCCGTGCCCGGTGCAATCGTCGGCGGAATCACGATAGGCCTCCTGCAGAACTTGGCGGGAGGCTATCTTGACGGGTACTTCCCCGGCGGCATAAAAGAAATCGCCCCATTTATTTTCATGGTGGTGTTCCTCCTGTTCAAACCCTATGGTCTCTGGGGTTGGGAACGTATAGAAAGGGTGTGAGCGATGAGTTACCTCCCCTGTGGCACGTATTTTGAGTCGTATGCGGACGATCACAAATGGTGGCGGACATCGTTCATCAAGGGCAAGATGATCTTCATGGTCGCCGTGCTTGCCGCTCTGCCGTATCTGGTGGACTCGCAATGGCTGAGCGTCGCCTACACCATGAATTACTACATTCTCGCGGGTCTCGGCGTGCAACTGCTCATAGGTTACTGCGGCCAGATCACATTGGGGCACGCAGCCTTCGTTGCCGTCGGCGGCTACACCTGCGCCATGATGCTCTTGCTGGTGCCTTGGCCCCAGTTCATGCTTGACGCCGGCGTCGTCTATCCCATAACGATAATCTGTGCGGGACTCCTGGCCGCCGCCTGGTCGGTGCTTTTCGGTCTTCCCTCTGCACGGGTGAAGGGTTTCTACCTCATCATGACCACCATGGCCGCGCAGTGGATCACCGTGCCTTTGGTCATCACCCAGTACGTCGCACAGATTGGCGGCCGAGGCCAGGCATTCGCCATTCCGCCGGAGATGATCAAGATCGGTCCTTGGACAATCGATTCCGATACCAAGATCTACTATTTCTCGGTGGTACTCGTGGGGATCTGTCTGGTCGCTATGGGCAACATGGTGCGTTCCAAGTTGGGACGGGCATGGATCGCCATACGCGACAACGACATCGCCGCGGAGACCATGGGCGTAAACATCATCACATACAAGCTCATAGCCTTTTGGGTGGCGGGTTTCTTCGCCGGTGTCGCCGGGGCTTTTTATTTGAGCGCCCTGTTCTTCGTGAGCCCGGAGCATTATGAATGGTTCTTTTCCCTGCTGTGGGTGGGCATAATCCTCATCGGGGGAGTAGGGAGCATTCAGGGGCTCGTCTTTGGCGCAGCCTTCGTGGTAATCGTGTTCAAACTTCTGGAAGTAGCGGTCCTTGGCGCCAGCAGTGCGCTCATGGCCATCAGTCCTGAATTGGGGTGGATGACCACAAAGTTCATTTTCTTCAAAGAGGCGGCATTCGGCCTGGCAATTATCTTGTTTCTTATTTATGAGCCGAACGGACTGAGCTATCGCTATTGGCAGTTGAAGAACTATTTCAACCTGTGGCCGTTCTCGTATACAGGGAAATAGATCGGCAATTCCTTAAGACTTCGAAAGGAGGTGGTCGGACGGTTCGTCAAACGGCGTTGAAAACGGTTCCATTCTAACGCTTCAGATTAGGAGGTATCATATGCGTACGAGAATCCTGCTGCTTGGCTTGGCCTTTGTCCTTATATGCTCGACGGCTTTTGCGGCGGATGAAATCCGGGTCGGCTCTATCAACGATTTGACCGGAGCGACTTCCGACGTGGGAAAGGATGCCGCGTTGGGCATCCGGGAATGCGTTCAGTACCTTAACGACACGGGAGGAATAGACGGCAAGAAGATCAAGCTGTTCCTCTATGACTACGGTTACCGGGTTCCCGAAGCCATCACGATTTACAAACGGTTCAGAGACTACGACAAGATCAACCTTCTTCTGCAATGGGGAACCGGGGACACGGAGGCTTTGTCTCCCACCGTCAACAGGGACAAGATGGTAACCATTTCGGACTCCCTATCGGGTCACCTCTGCGATCCCAAGAAGACTCCTTACAACTTCGTCTACAGCACGGACTATTCCACAAACGCCCGGGCTGCCCTAACGGTCTGGTTTGAAGATGTCTGGAAAAAGAACGACAAGTGGAAGAAGGACAGGGACGCGGGGAAGAAGCCGAAGCTGGTGTGTTTCTACATGTTTGCCGCGCCGTACGCCAGTGCTCCCATCAAGGCCATCAAGGATCAGGCCAAATTGTTGGGAATGGAAGTCGGGAAAGACCAGGACGTTGCCCTGACGGCCCTGGATGCCAAGAGCCAAGTCCTGGGAGCCAAGCAAGAAGAGCCCAATGTGATTTGGCACGGAAACACGACCATGTCCGTAGCGACGGCCGTCAAGGATGCGTACGCACTGAAGCTCGGTGCGGATCACATCGTCAACAACTGGGGATTTGACAAGAACCTGGTGAGAATGACCGGCGAGGCCGGCGAAGGCGTCATCGGCGCTGCGGCATGCGCCTTCTTGGGAATGGATGTCCCTTACATGGACAAGATTCTTGCGTACTGCAAGAAGGTCAATCCCGGTGTTCCGATCGAGAAACGGGACATTCGTACCGTGCAGGCCTGGTTGAAGGTATCCGTAGCCGCCGCGGGCCTGAGTGGGGCCTCGAAGGGCGGCAAATTGGACGGCCCGACAATCAAGACTTCACTGGAATCGTTAAAGGGCTGGTACCCGTTCAACACGAAAGACGCACTTGGCCGCGGACCGTATACCATTACGGACGCCGACCACAGACCAACCGCCGTGGCACTTCTCTATGTCATCAAGGACGGCAAGATCCAGCCGCTCAAGAGTATCAACATGCAGGAAAAGTTCCCCAAAGAATGGCCGACATGGCTGGGTTGGTAGGACTGTCCCGGGCGGCGGCACACGTCGCCCCGCACAACGTGAAATCCTTGTGCCAAGCTGAACCAGCCGGAAAAGGGAGAAGGTTGTGGCCGAGAACAGCAAAATCTTAAGGATCAACAATATCGAGGTCCGATACCATGAGGTCATTCTCGTACTTAAGGGGGTGTCCATTGAGGTTCCGGAAGGCGGAATAGTGGCTTTGCTCGGTGCCAACGGTGCCGGGAAGAGCACTACTCTTAAGGCGGTGTCGGGACTGCTTGGTCATGAAGACGGTGAAGTCACCGACGGTAGTATTGAATTCCTGGGAGAACAAATCCACCGCCTACCGGCGGAACAAATCTCCAAACGGGGGATCTTTCAGATCATCGAAGGCCGACGAGTCTTTGAGCATCTGACCGTGGAAGAAAACCTCGTGGTTGGGGCTCACCTGAGACCAACCGGACTCAAGGAACGGTTGGAGATAGTGTACCATTATTTTCCTCGGCTCAAAGAGCGGAGGACGGTAATGGCAGGATTTATCAGTGGAGGGGAGCAGCAGATGTGCGTTATCGGCCGTGCCATGATGGCGCTCCCTAAGCTGATGCTGCTTGACGAGCCTTCTATGGGATTGGCACCGCTCTTGATAAAGGAGATCTTCGAGATTATTCAGCGCCTCAACCGAGAGGAAAAGATTCCCATTCTCCTGGTGGAACAGAACGTCAAGCTGGCCCTCACCGTGGCTCCTCATGCGTATGTCATGGAGACCGGCCGAATCGTGATGGATGACACTTCAGAGAAGCTCAAGGAAAACCCGGACATCCGGGATTTCTACCTGGGCCTGACCGACGTCGGCGGGCGTAAGAGTTTTCGGGATGTCAAGCACTACAAGCGACGTAAACGGTGGTTGGCCTAACCCTTAACACACCTTGCAAGGTAGAGGAGGGATTATGAGTAAGCCTGTGACCATTCTCGCAACTTTTCTTGTCCTGATCGGATTTGGAGTCCTTCCTGCGTGGGCACTCAAGGCCCCGGTCGTCACGCTGGAAAGAATCGACGTGGCAACCATACAGCCTTTCTACGTGAAACCCACTATCGGGACGGACAAGGATGGTAAGCCTCAAGTGGGTACGTACGGGTACAGCAGCACCTTGAACCTGGCCTACATCTTCAGCATCAAGAACCCCAACAAGGAGCCGGTTATGCTGGACGAATTCCAGTTCACCTGCACCTTTGATACTCTCGAAGTGAATACGGCAATAGTATACGAGGATTCCTGGGTACCCGCGGGAAAGACCGATCAACTGCGCGTGGTTGTCACCAACGAGGCATTCCCGACTGTCGTGAGTTTAATGGTCGGAGCGGAAAACGCCGCTCGGATTCAGGAAATGAAGACCGATGCAGGCGCACTGGTCAAGAAGTGGTTCGAGACCATTGCCGATTTCTCATTCCCCATCGGAGTGACAAACGGAACCGCTTTGTTCAAGGATCAAAAGGGCAACGAACTGCGGTCCACGTTTAAGGCCGTCTGGGAGAAGAAGGCCGAAGGATCTGAAAAGAAGGCCGAGGGATCGGAGAAGAAGGACAAGTAGGCTCCTTCCCAAAAGGCGGACTTTTCGACGTCATTCGCTGCGAGGCAGCCCCTTAGGAGGCTGCCTTCATTCCTTCCGGACACTTGCCGATCCCTTGCCAATCCCCGTATGTTGCGGCATCATTGACCATCGAGGTTCAGCGGCCTTGGCGTCGCAACCCTTTGGGTCCCAAGCGCACCTATGATGACGCAATTCCTCGTCCCGCGGCGGCAGACATATGCAAGGAATTCCTTCGGACATCACGGACCTGGTCGAGAACCTGCGCAGGCAGATTCGTCGGCACGACCACTTGTACTATGTCCTCGATAATCCGGAAATCTCGGACTCGGATTACGACGGGCTCTATAGGCAGTTGGAGGAGATCGAGCGCGCTTATCCCTCACTTGTAACCGCGGACTCTCCCACTCAGCGGGTGGGCGGAGCCCCCCTGGATAAGTTCAACCAAGCGCAGCACGCGGAACCGATGCTCTCTCTGTCCAACGTATTCGATGAGAATGAACTTTTCGAGTTCGACCAACGCGTGAGAAAGTCCCTGGGGACGAGCACCCCTCTGTCGTATGTAGTCGAACCAAAGCTCGATGGAGTGGCGGTTGAATTGGTCTATGAGAATGGTCTGCTCGTCTTGGGATCGACGCGGGGGGACGGGTACGTGGGCGAGGATGTCACCTCGAACGTACGCACCATCCGAGCCATCCCGCTGAAACTGGAGGCCAAAGGAGTCTTCGCTTCGGTAGACCGGATCGATGTCCGGGGCGAAATCTACATGAACAGGGCTGATTTCGACCGACTGAACCGCTCGCGGGACGAGGAAGGCCTCCCCCCTTTCGCCAACCCGAGAAACGCGGCGGCGGGCTCGATTCGGCAGCTTTCCGCTAAAGTCACCGCTGGCAGGCCTTTGAATTTCTGCGGATATGGGATCGGGCGAACCTCGGGCCGTATTCCGGACTCGCACATGGAGATCCTGGAAGGGCTCCGGGATCTCGGATTGCCTTCGAACTTCAAGAACGCAGCCCGCTGTGGAGATGTCCAAGCCGTCGTAGCGCGTTACACGGAACTGCGGGAGATCCGGGACACCCTCCCCTATGAGATCGACGGGGCGGTGGTGAAAGTGAACTCTCTCGCCCACCAGGCGGCACTCGGACTCAAGACCCGGTCGCCGCGGTGGGCCGTCGCGTTTAAATTCGCCGCGGTTCAAGCCGTCACCAGGATCGTAAGGATTGAAGTCGGGGTCGGCCGTACCGGTGCGATGACCCCGGTGGCAATCATGGAGCCGGTCGAGGTTGGAGGAGTCCGTGTCGGCCGGGCCACTCTCCACAACCAGGACGAAATAGAACGCAAGGACATACGGGAGGGCGACACCGTAATCATCCAACGGGCCGGGGACGTGATCCCGGAAGTGGTCGGCGTGGTAAAAGAGAAACGGGACCCCAAGAGCCGACCGTACCGTATTCCGGACCACTGTCCCGTCTGCGGTTCCGCAGCTGTCCGGCTGGAGGGACAGGCTGCCAAGCGTTGCGTGAATTCCTCATGCCCGGCCAGGCTCAAGGAGTCGATACGCCACTTCGCCTCCAGAAACGCCATGGACGTCGAAGGTCTTGGAACCAAACTGATCGAGCAGTTGGTGGACCGGAATCTGATCGGCAACATTGCAGACCTGTACTGCTTGAACCTGGAAAAGTTGGCGTCATTGGACAGAATGGCCGAGAAATCCGCTTCGAACATTCTGGATGCACTGGAACGCTCCAAGGACGTTGCAGCGGACAGGTTCCTATTCAGTCTGGGCATTCCCCTGGTGGGAGAACACGCAGCGCGCCTTCTGATTCAACAATATGGCGACGTAGAGTCCTTGGCTGCAACGGATGCCGACGAGATAAGAGAGGTTTATGGAATCGGCCCCGAAGTCGCTCAAAGCGTTACCGCTTTTTTCAAGGAACGCCGCAATCTTGAAATCGTACGGCGGCTCCTCGACGCGGGAGTATCGCCCAGACCACTGGAACTACCGGCTCCCGGTCCCATCTCCGTTCTATCCGGAAAGACGGTGGTGTTCACGGGAACGCTGTCCATGCCGAGAAGCGAAGCCAAGCGGATCGTTCAGGGCCTTGGCGGCAAGGTAAGCGGCTCGGTGAGCCGGAAGACGGATTTTGTGGTGGCGGGGGCCGAGGCCGGTTCCAAGCTCGACAAAGCCCG
>JAZDHD010000272.1:0-5388 GCA_043806215.1 Pseudomonadota bacterium
GGTGATCGGCAACCCCATGCTTGTCCAGACAGGCTTAGACCTGTTGGATTTCCCCACTATCATCTTCTATCAGACCGGTTACTCGGTCTTCACGCTTCGACAGGCATCCCGTCGTTCATGGCGTATCGGTCAGAACAAACCTGTACGGATCCGGTACCTGCATTACACAGGTACCATGCAGGAACGGGCAATTGAACTGGTCGGGAGGAAGCTCTCCGCTTCGTTGGCCATTGAGGGCAAGCTTACCGACGATGGTCTCGCTTCCATGTGTGCCGGGGAGGACATGACGTTGTTACTGGCCAAAGCGCTCGTGGAAGGAACGCATATCCAGGGTGCCGAGTCGGTGTGGCGGGGGCTGAACCGGCAGCACGGAACGTCTGGCCGTGGTAAGGTTGTTCCTCTTCCTCGGCGAGTATGCTCTCTTGAAAGGTTGGAGGAGCGCTCCGGTATGCTCTGGGATGATCTTGTGTGCGCACCGGCACACGGCTAACGTGATCCGTTATCAAGACCCCACCACATATTCCCATCCCATTCAAAACATTCGCAACATTCAGAACCGTGTTTGAGAGCCATTCGGAACCTTTTGAACGTTCTGAAGTGACGGCTTCTACTCGGTCTGCACTCGAACACAGGAGGTACGCAACACTCATGCCTATACGAGACAAAGACCTGACGGCCCGACTCACCGAGTTGGTCGAGGAACACGGTCACCAGTGGAAGAAGATAGCACCCATTCTCGCCTCCGAAGGGTATCGGGATAAGCGAGGAGCGACCTTTTCAGACAACTATCTCCGCAACAGGATGAAGAAGCAGGAGACGGCTAACCAGGAAAAACGTTCAAAAGATTCGGAACATTCGGAACGCTCTGAACATATAGAATATTCTGAACATGGGGAACCTTCTGAAGGTGACGTTCGTGACTTGGCCCGCGCCGTCATCTCCCTCCTCAAAGACGACTGCCGGGTCCAAGAGGCAATGAGAGAAGTCCTGAGCAGTGTCGAATGTACTCGACAGGAACAGCAACACGAGATGCCGCCCCAGCCCGAGCGAGTTACTGACCGACGATGGGAGAAGCTGGCAGGCACCTGCGACTGTGAGCTTGTCAAACTGTTCCACGAGAAGCGCCGCACGCTGCGTCTCTCGGTCTCACAGATGCTGGATTACGTGCTGTGGAACTTCTTCGACAAGCCCCAGCTGTCCTTTCAGTCGGAACGTTCAGAAGAATCTGAACCTCAGGGGGACGCTTCATGACAGATCATCACTTCACTGCCTTTGATAGAATCACCGGCCTTGATCTGGCCGAGATCAAAACGCTCATCCTCGTCAAAAGAGTTGGACAAGAGGAGTTGCAGCGGGTCCTCGAATCCAGGGGAGTCGAGACCTTGGAAGAACTGGACTCCCTCACGGCTCGGAATTTCCTTTACTACCTTCGTTCCATGTAATTGCCTGCCTGGGCTCATCTCGCCGCATCTATTATATTTGCGGCCTTCTTTTCCCCGGATCGGTAGCCGCGATTTCCCGCGTCTTGCTGCACAGACGCCCCAAACATTGTTTTCGCAATTGCGGTCCTGACCACGGCGTGTCAATCATATCAGGTGGTTACAGCGCCATAATCCTATGCTTAGATGTCTGAATAGCCGTATTTGATTTTGGCGGAGTTCAATGGAATCGTGAATGCTCGGTCTTCGGATAGTCTCTCTCCTTGTCCAGGTCTATACCTAATGGAGAGCCCATCTTACCCTCAAATACACTATAATCTTGAGGGGATATGATGGCTCAGGCGTGCCGTCCGTACAAATGTTGGAAATTCACCCATGCTAAACCATTGCCGAGAGGAGAACGTCGCGGAGAATCGATCTGGCTAAGCCTCAGGGCATCTCTCGTCGGCAACTGGAGCTACATTTTCGATAATCTGTTCGTGTGGGAATCGAGCATCAGATAGATACAGTCAGACAAGAAAGGCTCTGCTTCTTCATAAACTGATTACGGAACTTCTGGAGCCGTATTCTGTGCGTGCTTTGTCTCTGAAGCAGGATAGGCTCCCGATCATAAACTTCCATGAACTCATGTATTTCAGGCTGGTACAGAATTATTTCAGGCTTTAACTCTGAGACTCATGATGAAGCAGGAAAGGAAGCTCTGGTAATGGTCAGTCTTGCAAGGAGGCGTGTCAAACAAGGCAAAGGAGAGAGGTAGGGGCGGGGTTGAGTTCAACATCAGGTAGCGTATTACATGCATATGTACTAATTGGTATGTCCGAGACCTTCTTGTAGTACCCGCCATGAAAAAGTCCCTCATACCACCAAGTTGAAGTACCCGCCTAGTATTTCACCTTTTCGACTCTGATCTGCTTTAACTTTCCAACCTTTTCCGCACCCGCCTTCACGAGCCCCAGTGCTTGAAGCTGTTCTCTGTAGGTTGCCGCCGTAGTCTTGCTTACGTCCAGAGCCTCTGCCAACACTGCGTCCGTGACGCTGAATGCCTCCTTCGTATTCCTCGCTACTTCCTCTTGCTGAATCAGCAACCACAGATACGCCTTGGCGGCGGGACTCTTTATCCGGAACAGGTTGCCGATGAGCTTCTTGCTGAGAAACGCGTGCTCCTCGTCGAACATCCTCCCATGCCAAGGGAGCAACGGACAAGTCCGTATGAGGTCTGCCGCTTCACGGATAAAAGCGTCAACATGTTGGTGCCGCATGTTGGGGTAACGGGCCAACAGATCATAGATGGCTTGTTTGGGCACGGCATACCGGTAGCCTTTGACCGGCGCGCCTCCCCCAGATTGAAACGCCTGAAGCTTCACTCCGAACCCTGTAGCGACAATGCTCACGGCTTGAGCCGGCCCGCACGCCTCAAAGAGATCAATCAGGCTGTAGATGTCCACAGGACTGATTCTTTGCGGGTTCTGCCGATTGAGTTTGCACCATCGTCGTTCACAGAGCATGGATCGACAGGAAAAGCCCACCTGTGATCGGAAAATGCCTATGCGTAGAGCAGAATGATACCATTCATGCACGTCCCGAACAGGAATGTGCTGAGGATTGCCGTGCTCGTCCTCAGCTACACGGTAACTCATTCGTCTCTGGAATTTCGGGACCAGGCAATCGAACCGGAGAGACGGCCCTTCCAGTATGTGGTGCTCTGCGTAGCGCTTACGGAGAAATTTTTTGGTGGGAAAGAGTTTGTCCCAGTGTTTGAGGACCTGAGGGCTGAGCCGTCCTTTTTCATCCGGCCCCGGCACATCCGGTTCCCATTCTTGCGGATAGGGCTGTTCCTCGGGCACGAAGGAGTTGAAGTTCCGGCCGTATTCGTGCCAAATTTCCATCATGCGGGTGCGCTGCGCGTTGAGATCTTGTTCGTCACTCATGGGGTAGCCCTCTATGAGGTGGTCCCGGTAGTCTACCACAACACTCGACGCACCCGTGAGACTCGTTCTCAAACGCACCCAGATGGATTCTGAGCGAAGTTCTTCCCGGGGCAATAGTTCAGCATACCCATTTCACGAACTTTTCAGCCCCATGAAGCGAAGGTGTCTTATGATAGCCTATACAGCGCGTTTACGGACACTCCGTCCTTCCTCGGGCTCCTGGGTTAGGAATCCAGGTCCATAGGCTTTCACCCATTGTGACCGATTTATACCAAGGCAGCCCTTGTTTAATCATTTCAGTGGGCTGCCTTCATTTTCTCTGCCACCGATTGATATTGAATGGCACCGCTGATAGCCCCGTATACGGACACCTATGGACACCTATATGGACACCACGAATTTGACAGGGGAGAAGCTCTGAATGGAATCTGTTCTTGGATGTCTTGGCCGGTGGGGGGGCAAGACATGCGCGCAGTCAGTCCGAAATATGAGCGGCAGGAACGCGCCATCTTTACCACCATTGCGTCTTCTTCTTCTTCAAAAGATAGTAGTCGTAGTTTCCGCAAAGTCCACCATAGAGCCACAAAAGAGGCACTGCTATCCCCACCGTGACAAATCCAAGAGACAGTGCAAGCAAGAAAAGTGCCAATGCCTTTCCCCACATGCCTTTCTCGAGGTACCATAAACAAAAGAACAAGAAAGCGGCCCAGTTCCAGGTTGGCTTAAAGGTGCCCCCGTTTCTCTCGAATTCATCGAATCTTGCCCGGTAATATTTGGGTTGGGCAGAGTAATCCCAACCATGAAATAACCTGGTGCCGCATTTCCCGCAGTAGTCGGTCTTTTCCTCCACAGTGCAGCCACACTTAGGACAGGTATCTTCAGAGTTTTGTGGTATCAGCTTAAAACCGTCTTGGGGGCAAAATTTTGTAGAGCTATCGTCATATTCCTTGCCGCACTTGGGACACACACTGACCTCGGGTTGCTCGGAATTCTCAGGCTTAGAAGTGACGGAAGCTTGGACTCGGGGGGTTTCTTGATTGTGTGGCGCTGCTAGCCCTTCCTTCTTAGTCGGTGCCAGTCTCGTCTCGATTTTCATGGGTTCCGGCATCGTTCTTTTGTGCGCTGACCACCGGCAATCGAGATCGGCCTGTTTTACGGCTCCCGTTTCGACCAATTTCTTGAAGGCCGCCTTGAGGCTCTTCTCCGAAAGCTGATACTTCTCCATCAGAGAGGAATCATTCAATCCTGCCCTCATGTCCTTCAGGATTTCCTTTGCACTTATCGTTCTCTTTGCCATGTTGAGCCCCTGCTACGATGCTCTCAGTGCTGTCCATACCAAGTCGGCCAAGTCTTGAACGGTAATCTCGCCGAGCGCAATGCCTGGATTACCGGGCATAGCACAGCAAGACCAGCAGCCTCTTTCCTTGCTTTCTGTCTCGCTGCTTTCGCCTCCCAGTCCCAGGTCCGCGTCGGGCAATTCGATTCCGAACTCGTCTTCTATCAACGCGATTACATCGTAACAATCCACCTCGTAGGCACCCAGATCCTCGCCTAACCGTGCGCTGAAGACTATTCTGCTCTTATCAACGTCCACTAAACACTCAGCTATGAGATCTACGACCCTTTGCTCGATCTTTTCTCTCTCAGGGCGTTCCTCATTTGCTCTTTTCCATAAGGAAAGGGCCTGATGCCGATGCGTCTGGTACATTGAAGCGAAAGATCTGTCGTCCGTTCGCTCGAACTCACGCTTACAGCGAGCCATATGAAACATTTCACGCAACACGTCATGCGGAAACTTCTTGACGTTAATAGCTACTTTCGGACGGACATCCGTGTTATTCGCCCCTTCCATATAGACGATCTTTTCCAGTTTTTCATCAAGCACGGTAACACGAAACCATCCACCCCCTGTCTTATCGTCGCACGAAAATCCTAATCCAATTTCCTCGACTACGAAGCGTGCTTCTACGTTGCTCCACTTCTTAGGCCACCAACCCATGACAATTTCGGCGGCTTCCTTG
>JAZDHD010000273.1:0-14766 GCA_043806215.1 Pseudomonadota bacterium
CTCGGTCTAATGGTATAGCCGTGGGGGCCGCCGGCAATCGGGGACATGATCCGATTTTGCGAACGGCGCCATGCGACCTCGCAAAATTCGGAATCGTGTCCCCGGATTGCCAACTTGCAAGGTTTGTTTTGGGACAGACACATAGTGGGACTCCCGCGTTCCACGCGGGATGCCCGTCATCTTCGGGAGGAGAGGCTGCGCCCGCCGACCCTAGTCCTCGGACGATTCCTGCGACGCTTTTCCCGCCTCCTCGGCCGCGGCCTCGAATTCCTTGATCCCCCGGGACAACTCGTCCAGCCTCATATCGACCAGATAGTTGATACTACCCTCCGGATAGTTGCCTTCTTCGTCCGGCGTGCCTGCGGATACGCCCGTAAGTAGTTCGATTCCTTCGTCGACGTGGTCCACGGCCCAAATGTGGAAATTTCCGTTCTTTACTGCTTCGACCACTTCCGGGTCAAGCATCAAGTCCTGCACGTTGATACGCGGTATCATCACGCCCTGTAGGCCGTTCAGCCCTCGATCCCTACAGACCTTGAAAAAGCCTTCAACCTTCTGGTTCACACCGCCTATGGGTTGAACTTGTCCGTGCTGATTCACACTGCCGGTGACTGCTATGCCCTGGTCGATGGGAATATTCGACAGCGAACTCATAAGAGCATACAATTCCGTCGATGAGGCGGAATCTCCGTCCACGCCGGAATAGGACTGCTCGAACGTTATGCTTGCCGTCAGATTGAGAGGCTTGTCCTGGGCGAACCGATCCCGCAGAAAACCCGAGAGGATAAGAACGCCCTTGTCAAAGCTGTTCCCGGAAAGTTCGGCCTCCTTTTCGATGTTGATGATACCCGATTTACCCATGCTGGTCTTCACGGTGATTCTCGAAGGCCGCCCAAAGGAGATCTCCGGGAAACTATAGACGCTCAGCCCGTTGATTTGGCCCACACGGCTGCCTTCGGTATCGATCATGAGGATGCCGTCGCCTATGTACTCGTGAATCTTGTCCTCGGCCATGTTGACCCGCTCGATACGATCCGAATTGGCACGAAAGACGTGGGCCTTTGAAATCGACTTCGAGTCGGCCTGACGGGCGATGAGGTCGGATTCCCTCACGAGATCTTCAATTCGTTCAAGTTGGGTGGTGATCTTCTTCTTCCTGCCCCCCCAGCGGATCGATAGTCCGGCCACGGCCTCCATGCCCGAGGCGTCGCACGGCAAGAGATCTTCCCGGGAGCAGAGACGGTCAACAAACCCCCTGAGTTTGTCGATGTTCTCCTCGGTGTTCGACATGGTGGAGTCGAAGTCGGCCTTTACCTTGAAGATCTTGCGGAAATCCTCGTCGTACCAATGGAGCAGCTCATATATTTCAGCATCGCCGATGATCAAGACTTTGAGTTTGATGGGGATCTTCTCGGGTTTCAAGGCCGAGGCAAAGAAGAATCCGAACGGGTCGGACTGGATCTCCAGACTTTGGTTCCGAAGACTTCTCTTCAACGCTTGCCAAACACCCGCTTCCATGAGGAAATCCCGGGCATTCAGCACAAGGAATCCGCCGTTGGATTTGAGGATACTGCCGGCCTTGATGTGCCGGTAATCCGAAGTCCACAGGCCCTGCCTGTCCATCACGCGTTCGACGGTTCCGAAGAGGTTGCGGAAGGTCGGGGTGGTTTCTACGATCACCGGGGGCTTGTCCGTTCCGGAATTGTCGATCAACACATTGACTTCATAGTCGGTCAGATGAGAGGGGTCGGGAGGCACAAGCATCGGCTGTCCCTGGCCGTCTCCGGGTTGCGGTGCAGTAACCAACCTGGGTCTGAAACGGTCGAGGTGACTCATTATGTCTTCTTCGACTTCTTGCAGATACGTCATGACCGCGTCGGAAGCGTACTGCTCGGCAAGAGGCGCCATTAAGTCCTTGAGCAGGGGCTCGATCCATTCTTTGGCAAGCTTCTCCAAATCCTCTTGAATGGTCTTGTCGATGTCGCGGGCAGCCTTGAAGATCTTCTCCATTTCCAGGGAAAGCTCCTTGTACTTCCCCTTCAGCCTCTCGAGTTCCTCCGCCGAGAATTTGCCTTCTTCCACCAGAGACTCGAGTTGATCGATCTTCATGGCGTTTCCGACGACTACCGGCGCCAAATCCGGCCTGGTGAACGGTCCGACCTGAACCTGCACCATCATGAAGTTTTCAGACTGAACCTTGTTCTCGAAATTCCGGAAAAGGGCCTTTTGGGCCCCCATATGGCGGTTGACGATCTCGTTTCGCGCTGTCTGAAACTCTTCGCTCTCGAATATGGCGGGAATCTTTTTCTTGAGGGAGCCGATGAGTTCGGTCATCTGCTTCTTGAATGAGGTCCCTTTTCCTGAGTCGAGCAGGACAAGCCTTGGTTGGTCCGGGTCCTTGAAGTTGTTGACGTAGCAGATGTCCAAGGGAGTCGAGCCCCCCACGTTGAACTCCTCCAGCAGCCGCTTCACTGTTTCAGTGCGGCCGGTCCCATTTATGCCGGCCACGAAGATATTGTACCCGGGACTGCTCATCGACAGGCCGAGACGGATCGCCTTGATCGCTCGCTCCTGGCCTATGATCTGGTCCCGGGTACCTGCGGTTTCAGTACCGGCTTCCTTTATAACCCCTGGAGGGGGCGTCCATGTCAAATCCTCCCAACGCAATCGCAGCTTGTCTTTCAGTTCACTCATTGTTTATCATCCTGTCGGAAAGAGTCAGGGAACGGTAACCCGTATGGTCTACCTTAGAGTTTGAGTAAGTCCTTGATCTCACTTTTGTTCCATGGAAAATGAGGGTCTTTGGCTTCCCAGAGAATCTCGAGAATCTCCTTCTCTTCCAAGAGGCCCTTGTTCTTCATCAGTTTGAGGACTTCAACAACGATTTTTCCCACGTTGAATCCAAAATAGTCGTCGTTCATATGAAAGACCTCCGAAAGAGCCCTTGTGGGTACTCGATGGGCAATGCCTGCGACTTAAGAGTTCGGCAAAGTCCACTCAAGTCGCCGGCATCGACTCCATGGGGGGGATGATCTCCTCCCCGATGATTGCGTCGCGCGGGCTCTTTGTATCCTGCCTCCGCGAAGAAACCCCGGAGTGCCCGGCGGTGCCGAGGACTCTCGTGATTCGTTGCGGCTCATGAACGGCCCACGCGGTGAATGCTCATATGAGCTTCCATACCCCGGCGGATTCAGCGGCCCATGAGGTGGAACTGGTGCAGGAACTCTCTGAGAAGGGCCAGTTCGTCCGCCTGAACATCGATGAAGCCCACTCCCACGATGAAACTGTGGCCTTCGATTGTCGACCGTCGTTCGTAATAGTCGACCTGTCCGAGAACCTCTATCTCTCCAAGCTTCTTTCCTAAATCAAGTGTGATTTCGAGGGAATTACGTCCGAAGGTCGTTTCCGTGAAAGAGAGATGAAATCCGTCTTGATCCATTGAAGACGTGTCGAAGGAAAGACCCACCAGGTTCAGGGATCGAGTCGTACCCCGTTGTTCAGCTGATTTGAGAGAGTGGTCGCTGCCGTGGACAATCCTGTACCGGAACGGCACCCGGACTTCGGCAGTCATGATTGCAGAAGGTTGTGGGCTTTGTTTGTCGCTCATGGGCTTTACCGGCCTTGCTCGGAAGCTTCAATACCGGGCTCGGCCTTCAATGGAGCCCGGAATACGGAATAGCGCACCCAAAAAACCGACAACCGCGGTTTCACCGTGTTGTCGAATTGTACCAACATATGAACCTGTGCCGACTCCGTCAAATCAAACCTTCGTGGGTCGGTGTCCGGACGGCCGCTGTGAAACGCCGTCGACTCCCGTCGGATGGACGGAATTCTTCACGTCTCTTCGACCGTGCCGAAGAGAATTCGATCCGCTATTTCCACCATGGTGTGACCGATGAGAAGATGGACTTCCTGGATACGAGGAGTGGAGCCCCCCTGAACACCGAGGTAGTAACGACACTCCTTCTTCATGGGACAATCCTCCGGCCCCCCGATGCCAATGGTTATCATCCCCAGATCGCGGGCGGCATGAAGACCTCGCACCACATTGCGGGAAGTCCCGGAAGTACTTAACCCCACCGCCGCATCCCCTTTGCTCCCGATGGCCTTAATCTGTTTTTCGAAAATTTGGTCAAAGGTGAAGTCGTTTGCAATCGAGGTCAGCACCGACGTATCGGTCGTCAGTGCGATAGCCGGCAACGGAGGCCTATCGATGAGGTATCGGTTCACGAATTCCGCAGCAATGTGCTGAGCATCGGCGGCGGACCCGCCGTTTCCGAATAGTACGATTTTGTTTCCTCGTCCCAGGGCCGCCACGATGCTTCGGATTATTTCTTCAAGTACGTCGAGATTCTCCTTAATGAAACGCTCCTGCAGCATCATGCTCAGTTTGAAAATTTGCAGGATCTCGTTTTTCAATCGTTCTCCCTTCTGATCATGGGGTTCGAGAGGGACTTCAGGCACTCCCGATTCTTCTTATCATATTAAGATGGAATTATGAATGCGTAATCGCAACAGCTTACCACGGTCCTCGGTCCATGGGAAAAAAATGACTGGCCTATGACCCACATGCCCTGATAAATTAGAGTTAAGAATTGACCGGGGGGAGATTCGTCTCCCCTCGTAATTCCAAACTCGCGGCAGTATAGTGGTTATTCATGAATGTTCAGAAGAACGATATAGTCGATTATTATGACAGTCGCCGAATCTCGTGCGGTCTGGTGTTGGAAGTCGAGGAGAAACGCATGAGGGTTCTGAGCGATCAAGGGAAGGAAGCGAAGATCTCGATAAGCCGGGCATTGACGACCGGCAGAGATCCGGGCTTTCCCTTTTCCGGGAGTCGCAGCAAACAGGTGGATAGACTCAAGGAAGTCTGCTGCCTTAGGGACGACATCAAGAGAACGATCGATCTGAAGGAACTCTGGGAAGTCGTATGCCTCGAAACGAGGAAGATCGATCTTGAAGATCTCACCGAACTGTTCTTCGGGCGAGCCGGCAACCCGGACAATGCCGCATCACTCCTGAGGGCGATATTCGAAGACAGACTGTACTTCAGGCTCCGCCCGGACGGGATCGAAGTGCCGCCTCCGGATCGAGTCGAACAGGCGCTTCTTCAAAAGCAAAAGGAGAAGGAACGCGGGGAATTCGTCGCCCGCTCCGCGCATTACCTTGCGGATCTCAAGAACGCCGGGAGAGCGTCCGCTGACGGGCCGCCCGAAGGCCTCGTCGCCGCTCTGGAGGAAGCCGCCCTGAACGGGCGGGAATGGATTACCGTCAAAGCGGTGAAGGACATATTCTCCCAGGCGGGATTGCTCCCTGAGTGGGATCCGTTCCGAGTGCTGGTCGATCTCGGCATCTGGTCGGCGGACGAAAATATCAGGCTCAAGGCTGAAGGCATTCCCGTGGAGTTCAGCACCGAAACGCTCGGACATGCCGCCCTCATGGCGGACAAAGCGCTCTCTGAAGGATTGGAGGATCTCACCGATGCGCAATGCATAACCATCGACGCAATTACCACCCGGGACGTCGACGATGCATTGTCGGTGACGAAAGACGGTCATGACACGTTGATCGGGATTCACATAACCGACGCGGCACATTTCGTCGAAAGCGGAAGCTTCTTGGACAGCGAGGTCCGCGAGAGGTCCACCTCGATCTATCTGGCCGACCTGACCATACCGATGATTCCTCCGGTCTTGTCCGAGCAGGCTGCGAGTTTGGCTTTGGGAGAGGTCCGGCAGGCCCTCAGCGTACTGGTGCGGTTTGGGCCCGATAAGAAACTCACGGACTACCGGATCGTGCCCACAAAGATTCTCGTGCGAAAACGCCTTTCCTACGAAGAAGCCGATGAAAGAATCGCGGACGGTGATTCCTCGGAAGCCCTTATGTTTTCCATTGCCGAGGAACTTCGGAGAACCCGGTTGGCGTCGGGAGCGCTGATCTTCAAGGATCCCGAAATCTCCGTAAGGGTTGCCGGGGACGGCACCGTCGAGGTGAGCAAACGTGACCGGGAGACGCCCTCTCAGATTCTCGTATCCGAAATGATGATCCTGGCGAACAACCTGTTCGCGACCTTCATGAGCGAGAAAGGGATTCCCGGAATCTATAGGAGTCAGCCTCCGCCGGCGGAGAAGATCGAGCTAGACCCCGAGTACGATCCGGTCCAGTCATACCGGTGCAAGAGGCTGCTCTCGCGGGGAGACCTGGGGACTACTCCGGCACCTCACTCAACGCTTGGGCTCGAATCCTATACTACGGCGACGTCGCCGCTGCGGCGGTATACGGATCTGGTCGTCCAAAGGCAGATAAAGGCGGCTCTCCAGGGGAATGAACCTCCCTTGGACCGGACCGGAGCGGAACGAGTTCTCAACGAGGTGTCCTTCAGATTGGAGAGGGCTACATTGCTGGAGAGAGAGCGGCAACGCTACTTTCTGCTCAAGTACTTCCAGCAACGTAGGGATCAAGAGTTCGAGTCGATCGTGTTGTACCGCTTTCCCAAATTTCATCTGGTGCAGCTCACCCAGTACGGAGTGAACGCTGCGCTCAACAGCTCGGGCGGTTTGGCGCTGAAACCGTACGATCGGGCAATCGTGCGCATAGATAAGATCAACGCACGCGAAGACAAGCTGATGCTGGCTCTGGTAAAGCTTTTGTAGGCCAATGTCCCAAGAAAAGATCGCCATAAGAATCGTCCCGACGCCCGCTACCCAGGATATTTCCCGATCCCATGTGGCGCGGCTCAGCCGTATTACCAGACTGTCCCCGGATAGGGTGCAGGACCGGATTTCACGGGGCAAGAGTATCGTCATCGTAACCGCCAAGCACCCGAAAGTGGATGATCTGATAGCTCTCGTGAAGGCCATGGGGTTCTCCGTCACTACGGGGCCTGCCATCATGCCCAAAGTGCAGACCGGACCTCAGCAGACGAAGACGAAGACGAAAACCAGGACTCGGATCGCCTTTTCCGACGAGTGGAGCGTCGGGGAAGTCATTGAAAACCTCTACGAAGTCAAGGACATCAAACAGGGCGGCATGGGCGCGGTTTATGTTGTACGCCATCGGAGATGGAACGCGATGATGGCGGTTAAGTCCCTCCTGACGCGGTTGCGTAAGAATGAGGAGGATAGGTCCCTTTTCATCAAGGAAGCCGAGACGTGGATAGACATCGGGTTCCACCCGAATATAGCGTCCTGTTATTACGTAAGAAGTATTAACGATAGCCCGAGGATCTTCATCGAGTACGTTGACGGAGGCGCGCTTAACGAGTGGTTGAACCGCCGCAAGAACGTTGATTGGAGGATCGTGATCGATCTCATGGTGCAGGCCTGTGACGGCCTGCATCACGCGCACGGCAAGGGTCTTGTACATCGGGACGTCAAGCCCGGCAACTGCATGATGACGCGGGACGGAATCCTCAAAGTCACGGATTTCGGCCTCACCAAGAGGCAGGGATTAGAGGCAATCACCGAGACGACCTCCGAGTTGCAGCGTCAGGAGAGCATCACTTTGGAGCGGGAATCCATAACGGCTGCGGGAATGGGAACACCAGGCTATATGGCGCCCGAAATGTGGATTCCCTATTCCGACGTAGGTCCCCAGGCAGACATCTATGCGTTCGGCGTCATGTTTTTCGAACTCTGTTGCGGGAGAAAGCCGTTCATGGTGAAACATGGGGAGCGCCGCGACAAATTGGCGCTCGCACATGTCAAGAAGCCTCCGCCGAGGCCCTCGTCCATCCGGGACGACATCCCCGGCTCCCTCGAGAAGATAATTCTCAGATGCCTGGCCAAGAATCCCCGCGACAGGTACCCTTCGTGCCTGGTAATCCGCGAAGAGCTTGCCCATGCATATGAGAAGATCGTCAAGAAGAGATACCCGCGTGAACCTCCCGACGAAGTGAGGCTGCTGGCGGATGCCCTGAACAACAGGGCCGTATCTCTCATGGACTTGAACCACCGGGAAGAAGCGGTCGGGGCATTGCAGAAGGCCGTTGCGGCGGATCCTCACCATCCGGAAGCGGTTTACAATTTGGGGCTTCTCAAATGGATCGACAAGTGCGATCCGGAGTGGGAACTCGTCGTCAAAATGGAAGAGGTCGTCAAGACCCCTGAGTATGTCGGCCGTGCATCGGATCTCGTCGCTCGATGCCTCCTGGCGATGGGTGACGCACCACGGGCGCTCAAGGCTTGTGAAATGTCGCTTACAGGGGAGAATGCCGGTGAAAGCTTATTGAAGCAGTACGCTATTGCGCTTATCGGCGTTGGCCGAGACGATGATGCAATCTCCCAATTGGAGGAATACCTGAAGTTTTTTCCCGATGACGACGACGCAATAGGCTGGCTGATCGGCGCGCTTATGCGCCAAGGCCGGGAGGACGACGCACGATCCGTGGTGAAATCCTTGCCCAAGGAGTCTGAAATCTCCGGCGTGGAACTCGCGGAGATTTCCCGACGATTCACTTTCTCGGGACTCTCTGAAATTCGGACGTTTGTCGGCCACAACGGATGGGTAACGTGTTCGGCCCACTTTCCGGAGTCACGGCGCATCCTTACAGGGGCCCGGGATCGGACGCTCAAAGTGTGGAATGCCTTAACGGGGGAGGAACAGAAGAGTATCATCGTCGTCGGAGAACCTCCCGCTTCATTATGGATCTCGCCCGATGAACGGATTATTGCCGTCGGGTCCGCCCGGAGCGGAGTCCCCGTGAAAATGCTGGATCTCGAATCCGGCCGGTTCGTCGGGAACCTTCAGGCACATGAAGGCACGATAACCGCCATGGGGTTTTCTCGTGACGGAACTCACGTATTGACCGTGGTCGACAAGGGTTTTGTCCGTTTATGGCAAGTTGACGGATTCAAGGCCGGTGCAAAGTTCAAGATCCCTGCTCACTCGTACGCGTCGGTCGTGTCGGCGGAGCCGTCAAAATCCGAAATCGTCTTCGCAGGATTGGACCGCAAGGTCAAGAAGATCAGCTTGCCCGATGCACAGACCCTCGTGTTTGACGACGGCCACAACGAGCCCATAACCGCGTTGGCTGCAACACCGCACGGCGGCGCAGTCCTGTCGAGCGATAGGGACAAGTTGGTCATTCTGTGGGATGGGTTCACCGGCAAGGCGGTCACACAATTCCGGGCACATCAGGAGCAGGTCAACCTGGCGGCGCTGAATCCACAACGCAAGCTGGCGGCAAGCTATGATTCCAAAGCGGGAATCAAAGTATGGGACATCATCACGGGTATGGGACAGAGGACCTTCCAGGTGGAGAGCGGTGAGATCCAGTGCCTCCATTTTACCCCCGACGGCGACGCGCTTGTCGCCGGCGGCAAGGACATGACCGTGCGGATGTGGGATGTCCGGGGCCGTCCGATGATGCCGGCTGTCGCTCTGGCCAGAATCCGTCCGCTCAAGAAGCAGATGAAGTCCGACCGTAAGTTCAAGGCAATGATGCAGGCTTCACGCACAGCGATTAAGCGGGGAGCATATGCCATGGCCTACACCCTTGTGAGGGATGCGCAGGAACTATCGGGGTACGAACGTTCCGATATCGCGTTGGATCTCTTGTGGAGCATGAAAGACCACGGGTTCCGGATCGGACTTCACGGAGGCTGGAAGCGGAAGAGCATCGAAACCCCGTCGGGCGTCATGAGCGTCTCCTTTTCGCCTTCAGCCATCAACTTCCTCACTGCCCAGGCGGATCACACCGTCAGAATGTGGAGCACCAGGACGGGAGAATGCGTCAAGGTTCTCACCGGTCACACGAATCTCGTAGCGTCTCTCAAGATGTCCCTGAATGGTCGTGAGGTCGTGTCCGGGAGCGACGACCGTACCGTACGTGTGTGGGATCTCAATTCCGGCCGGAACACGCTGGTGCTGAAGGGCCACACGGAAAGCGTCAGTTGCGTAGCCTATTCCCACGATGGTTCGCAAGTTCTTTCCGGCTCGTGGGACAAGACCATCAGATTATGGAGCCTCCCCGGAGGCGACTTGCTGAAGACCGTCAAAGGCCATGAGGACAACATAACGTCCGTACAATTTGTTAATAATTCCAGACACATTGTCTCGGCAGGATTCAGCGGTACCGTAAGGATGTGGGAGACGTCCTCAGGAAGAACACTCCGGGAGCTCAAGGGGCACAAGGATAGAATCACCTGTTTGGGCACCTCTCCAGATGGAAGCCTCCTGCTGAGCGGTTCGATGGACGGGACCGTACGGGTGTGGGACGTTCGCAGAGGCGGCTGCATAAGGACCGTCGATGTTAATCGGACGGGCGTTAGGGACGCGGCCTTTTCCCCGGATCAACGGTTCTTGGTCACGGGGGGCAGCGACTCCGTAGTGGCAATCTGGAGCGTGGACACCGGAGAATGCCAAAGGGAGTTCCAGGGACACGCCCGTGAGATCACGTCGACTCAGTTCTCCGGCGACGGCCGTTTTATCATCAGTTCGTCCTCAGATGGGGCCGTAATGATATGGGAATTGGACTGGGATTGGGAATTCGGACGGAAGACGGGTAGTACGGATGTAGAGAGTATTTGATTCCAATTAGGTGAAACGACTATGTATACGCAAAGAAAGGCGAAGGTGCCACAGTCTCTCCCCTGTCTCGAGGAGGAACTGTCGGGATTACTGAAAAAGCGGAGAAAAACCATCCTTCCGCCCGACGGTATGACCGAAGCCGCCGTCCTGATTCCGCTCTATTCCAAGAACGGACGGATTCACGTCTTGTTGACCAAGAGATCCGACCATGTGGAGCATCACCGGGGCGAGATTTCATTTCCCGGTGGTAAGCTGGATCCCGGGGACCCGGACCTGCTGTCATGCGCGCTCCGGGAAGCCGATGAAGAAGTGGGCATCGCCGCCCGGGACGTTCGGGTCATAGGCGAGCTTGACGATTTCTACACCGTGGCGACAAACTATCTCGTGGTGCCGTTCGTAGGGACCATACCGTATCCCTACGCCTTTTCGCCGTGCTCCAGGGAGATTGCCGATCTCATAGGCGTGCCCCTGGACGTCTTCTTCGATCCGGACAGAAGAACGGAGGAAGTCTGGACCATCAAGAACCAGAGCGTCGAGATCATCTCGTACCGGTGGAAGGGGCACAACATCTGGGGAGCCACGGCAAGAATTCTCAGCCATTTCGTTGAGATCCTGGAAAATGACGCACTGAGCGTATGCGCGTAGGTGCGGGAGTTCCCAAGTGGTTGCGGATTCCGTTGACATTCTGCTCCTGTTACCGAGTCTGAGAACTGGAACCAGAGCGTTCCGCGCACGGAGGCCCGGGCTACGGTAGGGGCGGACCTATGTGTCCGCCCGTATTTGGGCGCACACGCAGGTGCGCCCCTATCCCGCGGGACGCGGGATGGGACCGGCATCCTGCCGGTCGTCTTCCAGACTAAGCTTCGGGGCGGTTTTTCACAGCCCGGGCCTCCGTGCCCGGATATTATTCTTGCCGGCACCCAACATGGCAACGAGACGAAGACATGTGACCGCACTTATGAAAAGCCCCACTAAGGCGCTTCCGGAAGGAGGAACACCTCGAAAAGACTGTTCCGGCCTTTACCGCGGTGGGGCTTCATTCACCCCTACTCTATCGGAGGAGCCAAGCAAAATGGACTTTCCCCAAGACTTTCAGGAGTGTGTAAGATTCCACGGGCACCTGTGTCCGGGGCTTGCCATAGGTTACGCAGCGGTCAAGGCCGGGATCGAGCGCCTGAACCCCGGACTGTCTCCGGACGAAGAGGTTGTGGCCGTTGTGGAAAACGACTCGTGCGCGGTGGACGCGGTTCAGGTACTCCTTGGCTGCACCTTTGGAAAGGGAAACCTCATTTTCCGCGATTGGGGCAAGCAGGTTTTTACGTTTTTTGACAGGGAAGCCGGCAAAGCCGTGCGGGTTTCCTTCACGGGCGAGGTGCCGGGACGTGAACAGCGGCATGCCCTGAGACTGAAAATGGATGCCGGCCTTGCCGACGACGCGGACAGGGAAGCATGGGAAAAACTCCGGGTCGATGTGACCCGGGAAATCATATCCGGTCCATGGTCCAATCTCTTCGAGGTGCGGGAGGTGCCTTTCGATCCCCCACCCAAGGCTTCGGTGGTACAAACCGTACCATGCGGGATATGTGGAGAACTCACGGCGGAACATCGTATGAGCACTCAGGGAATCGGACGAATCTGTAGAGGCTGTGCAGGAGAGAAATAGTCGTATGAAAATACTGGAACATCTATACCTGTATCTGTGGGACGATCCCCGGGAGAACAACTGCAACAGCATCTTCATAGACGGCAAGACACCGGTTCTCATTGATCCCGGGCATCTGGACAAGGTGAACATGCTGTTCGACCGGATGAAAGACGACGGAATCGACCCGGGACGCGTCAAGGCGGTCATTTGCACCCACGGACACCCGGACCATTTCGAGGGGACTCTCGCTTTCGGGAAGACTGCGGCGAAAATCGCAATATCGAGGCGAGAGGAACAGTACATAGAGCAAGTGGGGCGGCCCATGTACGCTCAATCAGGGACCGCAGTGCCAAACTTCCGCGTAGACTTCCACCTGAAAGAGGGCGACCTGCAATTGGGAAAGCTCGAGTTCCAGGTGCTGGAGACCCCGGGGCACAGCCCGGGAAGCATTTGCCTGTATTGGCCCCGTCAAAAGGTTCTCATTTCGGGAGATCTCGTATTCAGCCGCGGGGTTGGAAGAGTTGACCTGCCCGGGGGGGACGGTGCGGAATTGAGAAAGAGCCTGCACCGCGTTGCCGGATTGAAAGTGGAACTCCTCATACCGGGACATGGACCGGCTATACCAGGATCGGAGCGGGTCCGCAGCAATTTTGAGTTCGTGAGAGGGACGAATCTGACGCTGTAGTATTCGATGTTCAAAAATTCGGCACCACCCCGGCCGGTTTTTTGTACAAAGGAATACAAGTAATATAGAGGAGATAGCGGTTGCTTGGGATGATGTTCCAAAATTTGAACAAATTTCGCGCTCTTTTACGGGACGCGATGACTCGACGGTTGGCGGCATGCGGTTCGTAACTACCTTGAATGACAAGCTGAAACCGAAAAGCTCCGCAGTTGGCAACGGAGTGGCACAGGTATTGCTTATAAATCCGGACAAGAAAAGAATCTATTCCTCCTACGCCAACTGCAATGACAGTTGGTTTTTTTTTGAAGGACAGGATTCGAACAGGGCACACGTATGATTCTCGGCATTCTGAATAATGCCCGGCATTGTTGGACCCTCGTCATATTGATCTCCTTCCTCGTGTCGGTTGCGGGAATCCGGCCTGCCGACGCCGAGGAGTCCAAGAAAGTGCTTGTTCTGCCGTTTCACGTCTCTCCGGAACATGACAATAAGGAACTCAGGTCCTTTGCCATGCACGCCGACAAGAAGATTAGGTCATTTGTCGGCCAATTGGGCGGGGAATTTCGGGTGGATGACGAAGAGGCCACGGCACGACTCCTGGGTGACCGGGAAGTTCCATCCACGGACGAGGAAGTGCGGGCCTTGGCTGAAGGGTCGGATGCGGACCTCGTGGTCTATGGGGTCATCTCGGCCGAAGACTCGCGGTACCGCATGAGAGGAGTCATGTGGGACATGCGCGGGGGCAGGGTGAGCGTTGCCACGGACATCAAGGTGGACAATATTCACGGTCTCCCGGGCGTGTTGCAGCTCTTCATCACATCGTTGGGAAAACGGTTGCACGGAACTCCAAACCTGCGCTTCTACCGCACCGGTCAGGCGGGCTCGAGCCCGTTTCCTCACACCAACGGGCTGCAAACGCTGGTCAACCTCCGGAGAGATTCGGTCCCATGGATGAGTCAAGAGATCAGAGGCGCACTGGCAGCCGTCGACATCGGTGACATGGATGGGGACAAGAAGAATGAGACGGTATTTGTCGAAGACCGCGGGATTACCATCAGCCGATTCGAGAACGGCAGCCTGCGGACGCTGACGCAGTTCTCCGAATCCCCGGCTCAATACATCTCGGCCAATGTGGAAGATCTGGATGGCGATGGTATTGCGGAACTTCTCTTGTGCTATCTGACGCCGGCAGGACTGGAGTCATGCATCGTACAATATGTGAATCGCGATTTCAAAGTGACCGACAAGCTGAAGAACACGATAATCCGGGCGGTCAGAGATCCATCGCACGAGAATGAGATGGTCCTGCTGGGGCAGCGTACCGATACGGACGACATGTTCAACGGAGAGATGGAGCGGTACCGTCTGGAAGGCGGAAAAGCGATTCCTTCCGGGAAGATGATGCTGCCGCCCGGCACCCTGTTGCTCAGCTACGCGTCGGGCCGGTTGGGCAAGGACAAATCGAGTGTTCAAGTCATTCTGAATCAGGATCAGCGTGTGATGGTCTTCGACCGGGAGAACCGGTTGCTCGACACCATTTCGGACAGGATCTACGGGCTGGACAGGATGATCCGCATTCCCCGCAAAGATGGGCACAAGGCGGTCAGTCTCCCGGGGAGAGTCCTTATTGCGGACACCGACGGAGATGGCGGGAGCGAGCTTCTGCTGGTCAAACACAGGGACGGCGGCAGCGTCGTCCAGGCTCTTTCATGGGACGACGGAAGGCTCTCGGAGAAATGGAAGACCATACGGAGTGAAGGCAGCATTTCCGACTTCAGGGTCCGGGACTTCAAGAACGCAGGGATCGATTCCCTCGTCCTTATTCTTATAAAGCCCAATCCCTTCATGGCTCTCACAGGTCCCCGGAGCACCGTGTTCGCCTACGATCTCCTCCCCTGAACCC
>JAZDHD010000274.1:0-31729 GCA_043806215.1 Pseudomonadota bacterium
TAAGTACGGTCGCACATTTTCCTCTGGCCGGCATCTCGGGTGCAGGCAAGGACAAGATCCGGGCACGGAGGCCCGGGCTACGAAGAACAGAGACCAAGCCGGTCGTACACCGTGGGACGGGCGTCCCTGCCCGTCATCTTCAGGGGCTCAGCTTGTGCGACCGTATTTACGCCACACAACACTGAGGCATAAAGAAAGACGGCAGAATGGGTCCACAGATTACGCAGGTTAACACAGATTTCATTTTATCTGCGTCCATCTCTGCAATCTGTGGATTCGTTGCTTTCTCTTCTTTGTGTCGTTGTGGTTCTTTCTTCCTTCTTCACGGCGAACGGTGACTCTCCACGGCGGCGAGTTGCATCACGGCCTCCTGGGTGGTCTCCGAGGTGACGAGGTCCCCGACGACGCGGCCCCGGCGCATCACCAGAATGCGGTCGGTAATTCCGAAGAGCTCGGGCAGCTCCGAGGAGATGATGAGTACGGCCTTTCCTTCCGAAACCATCCGTCCGATAAGCTCGTAGATGTCCACCTTGGCCGCGATGTCTATACCGCGAGTGGGTTCGTCCAGCACCCACAGTCGCGAGCGGGCGATGAGTGCGCGGCCGAGCAGCAGCTTTTGTTGATTTCCGCCGGACAGGGCGCTCGCCGGTGCTCCCGGCCCGGACCATTTTAGCGAGAGCTTGCCGGCCGTTTCTTCCGCGATTGCTCTTTCGCTGCCGAGATTCAGCATATGCTTCATGCCCAATTCCGCGAGGCAAGGCAGGGTCATATTCCACGCTGCTGGGAGATCGAGGCACAGCCCCGTGCGCTTTCGATCTTCCGTGACGTACATTATTCCGTGGGAGAGTGCGTCGGCCGGCGTTGAGATCTTCACGCTCTTCCCGTCGATCTCCATGCCGCCGCGGATTGAGGGGACAAGACCGCACAAGACGCGGGCAAGATCGGTCCGACCTGCCCCGACCAGCCCGGCCAAACCGACGATCTCTCCCCAGTGCAGATCGAAACTGATATCTTCGACCTCTTGGGACGTGAGCCCCGACACACTCAGAGCCGTGGACCCGATTTCCACCTTCGTCTTGGGGAAGTAGTCCTCCAGGTCGCGACCAACCATGTACGTGACGATACCCGCTATGGTGAGGCTCTCCATGGGGCCGGTGTACACGGCCCGTCCGTCGCGGAGAACAGTGATGTCGTCCGCGATCTCGACAACCTCTTCGAGACGGTGGGAGATGTAGATGATGGTGGTCCCCGCACGGCTCAGTTGCTTGACCATTTCGAGAAGGGCAGTCGTTTCCTGCCGCCCACACGAGGATGTCGGTTCGTCCATAACGAGAATCTCGGCGTTTCGGGCAAGGGCCTTCAGCACTTCGACGATCTGGCACGTGCCCGCGGGAAGGTTCTCCACTTCTTGATCCGGATCCACATCGAATCCGTGTCTTTCGGCAAGCGCACGGGTGTCTGCAAGCATCCGTCTCTTGGAGTAGGTGCCGGGAAGCATGCCGCGGGGCTCGATCCCAAGCCACACGTTTTCGGCGATGGTGAGATCCGGGGCGAGGCTGAGCTCTTGGTAGATCATCGCGACCCCGGCCGCGAGGGAGTCGGAAGGATGCTTCCACGCGCAGGTTGTGCCTTCTCGCACTATGGTTCCTGCGTCGGGCCGGAGAACCCCCGAGAGAATCTTCATCAACGTGGATTTTCCCGCACCGTTTTCGCCCACCAGGGCGTGAACCGTCCCCTTCCGGACGCGAAGCGTGACATCCTGGAGAGCCTTGACGGGGCCGAAGCTCTTGGCGATCCCCTGCATCTCGAGGGCGAACCGGCAGGACTCGACTCGCGGTACCGGCGCCGTCATCCGTCGCTTCCGATGAGCGCGCGAATCTCGGGGGAGTTCAATCGATCCCTTGTGACGAGTTCCACTCCGGTGTCGATTCTCCGCTCGACGCTTTCCCCCTTGATCGCAGCAACGGCGCTGCATACGCCTTTGTATCCCATAGCCCGGGGATTCTGAACCACGAGAGCGTCGATGCGTCCGGCCTCGAGACCTTTGAGCAGGGCGTCGGCGGCGTCGAAGCCGATCATCTTTACGGTGTCGGCTCGTCCTTGGCTCTCCAAAGCCCGTAGGGCGCCGCGGGAAGTGGACTCGTTGCAGGCGAAGATGCCGGCGAGCTCTTTGTGTCGGGTGAGAACGTCCTCGGACGCAGAGAGAGCCGTCTCCACCGTGTCATTGCCGTAGCGGTCTTCGACCAGTTCGATCTGTGGAAACTCCTTTTTCAGCGTTTCCATGAAACCGTTTTCACGTGCCGTGGTGGACGCGGAACCGGCCATGTACTTGATAACGGCCACCTTGCCCTTGCCCCCGAGGATCTTGGCCATGTGCTTCGCGGCGAGGGCGCCGCCGGAGTAGTTGTCGGTCGCAACGAAGGAGACCCGTTTGTCGGTTTCGATATCGGAGTCGATGATGACGACCGGTATCTTGGCGCCGGCCGCACGTTCGACCACGGGAACGAGAGCCCGTGCATCGGTGGGCGCCAGCACAATGCCGGCCGCCTTCTTCACGATGAAGTCCTCAACGATCTGGATTTGTTTTTCACGGTCCCCCTCGCGATCCGGACCCGTCCAGAAGATCTCAACGTTGTTCTCTTGGGCGGCTTTTTGCGCACCAGCGAGAACCGAGTTCCAGAATGAATGGGTCGTTCCCTTGGGGATGACTGCGATGGGGCCGGCTTTCCGGGGCTTTTCGGTGGTTGCCTCGCTTTTGGAGGGATCAGATCGGGGGGTGGGAGTGACTTCCTTCTTGAGAAACAGGCCGGCAGCTACGCCGGCACCTGCGACCAGCAGAAATATCGGAATCAGGATGCTCTTGTTCAAAACGACTCCTTCCGCACACTCGTTTTTTTCGGCCCGCCCCGAATTATGTGCCACATGTTACGGTACAGGTAAAGAGTCTTTTGGGAAACAGGGGTAAGCTCGATAGAAGCACACAGCGCTGCGGTACCCGGTGGGACACCGCATCTTATGCGGGCTTGGCCCCTGCTTGAAAAGGGTCGAGCAGCGCCATACCGGGAATCCAGGCGAAATCCTTTGTGTTTCTTGTGACCAGCGTTAAGTTGTGTGACAGTGCAGTTCCCGCAACGAGCGAATCCCCGAGCGTCATTTTGGAAATCTGCCTAAGCTTTACAGCCTGTTCAAGCACTGCTTGGGATATGCCCAAGATTATGAGCCGCGGAAAAGAATGCCTCAAAATGCCGGCGCTCCTGGTCAGTTAGGCGATGATAGCCGAGCACCTCGACATAGCTCACTGCAGACACCGCCGGAGAGTAATTCCCGATGAACTGCCGCAGGGCGCTGTGCTCGGGTTTAGCAGCATAGATAATGATGTTGCTGTCGATAAGCATCAGATCTCCCGATCGGGAAGAGAACGATCATGCCGTGTGTCTCTCTCCCACCCCGCAGCGTCTTGCATTTCGGCAACCGCATGAATCTCGGCAAGCTGCTCCAACGCCTCAGCCATGCGTTGCCCCCTGCTCGATTGCGCCTCATCGCAAGTTGGTTCGTCCAGAAGCGTTACATACACCGGCACCGCGTCTTCCCGATCCATAAGCTTCGGGGCATCAGTACTCCATTCCAGACGGTCACCTCTCAAAACGGCCTTGTATGTCGAAAGCATCATCCACTCTCTCTCACCGTGGGGTCCGGCAGCGCATCCAACTCGTGCGGATCTCGGTTCGTCTTTTACCAGACTTCCACTCTTCACTCCAAACGGCCAAGCGTGAACTAAAGATTCGCGGATGAATCAGTCGTTGTCAAGCACGAGAAGGTCTCCAGTCTCCCGGGGGCACAGGGAAACTCCCTGAGCAGTTCGTAGGGCGCTTGAGATACGGTCTCCGCCGTCTCACCGATGTTCTCGGAGTAGATTCCGGCCTTCAGGGGAACTCTGGAACCGGCAAGGGGACTTGGCCCCGCCCTACGCGGCTATGGACGTTTAAGGCGCCTGGTCGGCCGCCGCGCGGCAAGTCGGCTGAACTATAGTGACGCACCTTGCAATTCGCGGTAATCCTAACCCAGTTCCTCAAGAATCCCGCCGATGTTCCTGTCATTGCGAGGAGCGCAGTCCCGCGCAGGACGCGGGAAAGCAATCTCCATGCCAGGTGAAACACTGAGATTGCCACGCCCTCCCAGAGCCTCGGGCTCGCAATGACAAACGCAAAGGCGTCCGAAATTCTCAAGGAGCTTGACTATACATGACCTAATGGATCAGGCCCCGGGGTCGAATTCGCCGTCGAGGATTTCCGTCAACACTCCGAAGGTCTCTGCCGGAGGCATGACAAAGGCGTACCGGTTGCCCATCAAGGAGCGGGGCGATTCATCGATAAGCCGTTTTCCCTTGGATTTCAGTTCCTCCAGCCCGGCCTCGACGTGGTCGACTCTGTACGAGATTAGAAAGACTCCTTCGCCCCGGCGGGCAAGGAATTTTGCCACTTCGCAGTCCGGGGTCGTGGGCTCCATAAGTTCCAGAGCGACCTCCCCCACGTAGTAGCGTGCAACGCGGATGCTTTCGCTTTCGGCCACGTATTCGACGGCCAAGTCCAAGCCCAGCAGATCCTCGTAAACCTTCCGGGCCCGGGCGAGATCCTTCACCGCTATACAAACATGATCGATCTTTTCGGCTTTCATTGGACACACTCCAAGTGCTTCATTTCATCAGTTCGGTCACACATTGTCGTCTCGTTGCCATGTTGGGTGCCTGCGAGAAGAATATCCGGGCATCCCGCGCGGAACGCGGGACCGGGCTACGAAGAACAGAGACCAAGCCGGTCGTACACCGTGGGACTCCCGCGTTCTGCGCGGGATGCCCGTCACCTTCAGGGGCTCAGGTTGTGCGACCGAATTTACGCCATAGGGAACTAAAGACCGGCGAAAAGGTTTCACCGATAATCGCTGCGTACAATCTTGGTCCGCCATCGCTCCGCAGGACGGGATTCTCTGAGTGTCCCGGACGGCCGAGTGAGCCTTGCGGCAGGACCGGGCACCATGTGGACAAACGGATGTGCGCAATCTACCAACTGATCTTGGAATCAGTCGGGAATCGTATTTGCTCCCACATGTCTCCCCATAACTCCCTGAATTGCCCGCCGAGCCGGGACTTGAGCTTTGGCCAGTGGGTCCGGCCTTGTGCCGCCTCGTCCAGAATCTCGGCGATGAGTTCCGACAGGCGGACCAGCTCATCCTTGGGAAGAAAGGACACGGCGCCCTTATCGATTGCTTCTTGCAGACTGTCGGGGGTCAGGGCATGAGCGGTGAGGATTACGGAAGGTATCTTCCTTCGCGTTGCGATCTCCAGCAGTTCGAAGCCCCGTACGCCCATGATGTCAAGCACCGCGAGATCAAACATTTCCCGTTCCAGGAGATCCCGGGCGCCCGCGTAGTCTTTGGCGGTAAGCAATGTGCACATTTCCAGCTGTTCGGAAATGACCGCCAATACATCTTCCTCATCGTCTACGGCGAGGATCCTCTTATCGGAGAGAATCTCATAATCCGTCATTTCAACCTCCGCGCAGTGAGGAATGCGTTGCGCTGCGCAACAGCAGCCTATTTCACGAACGATGGGAGAAACAGAGCCAATTGTGGATAAAAAAGCATGAGAAGCAAGGTAATCCAATAGGCCGGGAGAAACCAGGTAACTCCTTTGAGAACCGTGCCCAGTTGTATGTCCTTGTCCATTCCCGCGACCACGTAGGCGCAAATGCCTACCGGAGGCGTGACGGCACCCAACGTGGTTACCACGCAGATGATGCAGCCGAACCAGATCGGGTCGTAACCCATTTTGGTGACCACCGGGAAGAAGATGGGGATGGAGACCAGCAGAAAACCCAGTGCATCCATAACCATTCCCGCAATCGTATAGATCACGAGAATAGCTATTATGATCACCCAAGGTTGCACGGGAAGCGAAGAAACATAATCGGCGACTTCAAAGGGCATCCGGCTTATCGTGAGGAAGCGGCCGAGAATCACAGCGCCCGTGACGATAAGGATAATCATGCAGGAAACCTTGAGCGTATCCATCACGGAAGCGACGAAACCCTTGAAGGTCAGTTTCCGGCGAATGACGCCGAGCACGACGGCAAACAAGGCCCCGGCCGCGCCGGCCTCGGTAGGGGTATACGTCCCTGAATACAGCCCTACCATAATCAACGTAAACAGAACGAACATTTCGAAGGCCCCGGGGAGTGCCTTGACCTTTTGCCACATGGTCGTCTTTTCGCCTGCCGGCCCCCATTGAGGGTGAATTGAACAGACTATGTATGTGGTGACGCAAAAGAGCACGGCCAACAAGACACCCGGGATTGTGCTCCCCCAGAATAGTTTGCCTATGGACTGCTCGGTATAGATACCGTATACGATCAACACCACGCTCGGAGGAATAACCACCCCAAGGGTGGAACCTACGGCAATCGAAGACGTACTCAAGATAGGGTGATACTCGCGTTTCTTCATTTCCGGCAATGCCACTGCGGTCATGGTGGCTGCCGTGGCCGTATTGGAACCGCATATGGCTGCAAAGCCCGCACAGGCCATGATCGTTGCCATGGCCAACCCTCCGCGGGTCCTGCCCATCCAGGTGTGCGCGGTGTCGTAAAGGTTTTTGTTGACTCCCGAATAGAAGCATATCTGTCCCATGAGGATAAACATCGGTATAACGGTAAGACCATACTTGGGAAAAACATTCCATATTTCGTTCCCGACCATTGCAAGCGCCGCATCGGGAGTAAGCATGTACCACAGCCCTCCCAGCCCCACCATGCCCATGGCGAGTCCCACGGGCAGTTCCAAGAAAAACATCAGACACAACAGTATGATGATACCTATAAGTCCGGCGGTCATTTGTCACCCCCTGCCGGCGTTTCAAACATGCAAAGAAGATCGACGAGAAGACACAGCAACATGAGTCCAAATGCCAGGGCAACGGCATATGTGAAAGGCCAGAAAGGCATTCTCAGGGTTTCGGATACTTCTCCCGAGAGCCTCAAAATGTGTCCAAGGCTCGCGATTTTCCATGCGGCCACGCCGAAGAATACAATGCCCAGCACATAACTTATCCCTATGCCGAGCTTTCTGACCCCAACCGGCAGGAGACCGGAGACGATGTCAACCGCTATGTGGCCCTTCTTGAGTTGGGTAAACGCCAGGGGCAATGCGGCAACGAGAGCGCCAAGATAGCAGACGAGGTCATAGATCCCCGCAATCGGCATTCCGAGCATCCGCAGTCCCATGTTGAAGCATGCGACGGCGGTCATCAGTACCAGGGAGATGCCACCTATCCAGAGAAAGACATCACAGAGCCATTTGTTAATTGCCTTCAGGAAAGTCATAAGAACCCTCCACAAACGATTCCGGACGTTGTGTGTGAGCGCCGTGCCACATTCCAGGCCGCGGCCGGATGGAGGACGGTCTCAGGCGCCTCGTCCTCCATCCGTCGGCCTCAGCAGGGAGTTAATCTCTCCACGGGGAGTGGTTTATCACTTGAGTTCCTTGGAATATTTTTCCGTGAGTTTCTTTGCATCCTCAACGATCTGCTTACCCGGCAGCTTGGCGGCATCCATCATCTTGACGTATGCATCCACCAGAGGCGAGACCTTTACCATCCACTTTGCCCTCTCTTCCGGCGACAAAGCGATGAACTCCACTTTGTGCTCCTTCTTTGACCATTCCAGCGCCGCAGCGGCGTGACCGTCGACGTACTTGCCGGTCCAGATCGCCTGCTCCTTCCTCAAGTCGTCAAAAACTTTCTTGACGTCGTCGGGCAAGGAATCCCATTTGGCCTTGTTCATCACCACGGCAAAGGGAACCACCCACAGATTGCAGCCGGTGACGAAGGGGCAGTACTCCGCGTATTTCATGTCCTTCAACACGTCCATGGAAGTGACGTTTCCCTGGATCACGCCCTTCTGCAACGCCTCCGGAACGTCCGACTGAGGCATACCCACCGGAGCGGCTCCCAAGAGCTTCATCCATTCCACCCCGGTGCCTGCCGCCCTCAACTTGACGCCGTTGAGCTCCTCCAGATTCTTGATGGACTTCTTGGCCAGAATCTGAGCCGGAGCACAAGTGAACAGAGTCAGGACTTTAACTTTCTTGAGGGATTCAGGGTTGTATTTCTCGAACAGGTCCCACATCACGGCGCTTGCCACCGCGGCGTTGGGGAAGCCGATGGGGAGGTCCATGACCTCGATAGTCTTGAACCGGCCCGGCTGATATGCCGTGGCAAGACACCCGATATCGGCGCCGCCGGCAACGACCCCGTCGAACATGCCCTTGGCTTCGAGGAGTGTGCCGCCGGGAAAGGTCTTAACCTTCACTTTGCCGTTGGTGCGCTTTTCAACTTCTTTGACCCATCGGTCCATTTGGATACACGGGAATGTCGTGGCAGGGGGGAAGTTCGCGTAGGTCAGTTCGATGGTGCCTCCTTCGGCACGGGCAACCGACTGAAAACCGCCAATGATTACGGCGGCAACGAAAACGAAGGAAAGTATCCAGAATACGCGGCTCTGTTTCATCATGTACCTCCTTGGAAAAGGGTTGTTGGATCTGGGCTTACGAGACCGGATGCCCCTGCCTTGGGGAACGGCCGAGCCTGTGGAGACTCTTAACAGGACTCCCGCCCATCTCGCTTCCCGCATACACCATGGGCTCAAAACTGTCACGCGTTAATCAGTCGGCGGCTCCCACGCCCGCCCCTTCTTGTTCCGCCTTCTGCTCCAGGGCCTTCAGGATCCGGTCGGGCGTGATGGGCAGATCCGTCATGTGGACCCCGATGGCATTACTGATGGCGGCGGCGTATGCCTGGGCTGCGGACATGGCAATGGACATCCCCGCTTCCTTTGCCCCGTATGGACCTTCCGGATCGTTGGATTCCACGATGATGGTGTTGATTTTCGGCATATCGCAGGCCAAAGGCACTTTGTATTCCAGTTGGGTAGGGTTAAGCGTGAAGCCTCCGTCCCATGTGTGGGCCTCGGTCAAGACACCGCCCTGGCCCCCCATGGCCACCGAACCCTGGAACTGGCCCTCGAGCACAAGGGGATTGAGGGCAAAGCCGACGTCCTGCGCAACCGTCACTTCAATGACACGGACCTTGCCGGTCTCAGGATCGACTTCCACTTCCGCGATCGTCGTACCGAAGGAAAACGCACCGCAAACCTGTCCGTACGGGTTCTTGATCCATTCCCGCTTGGGATCCACCTTGGGCCAGTAGTCGCCCTCCCCGCTCACCGCCTTCCCACGGGCAAGGGTCTTGCGGATCACCTTTTTCAAGGGAATGCCCGTCGCGGGTGAACCCGACACGTAGACCATCCGGTCCCGCGCCACAAGATCGGCGGGATCGGCCTCCAGCATCTCCGATGCGGTTTCCAACAGGAGGTTCCGCACATTTTGGGCCGCGTTCTTCACCGCGTGTCCGCCGATGAAGGTGGAAACCTGGGAATACGCGCCGGGATCCGACGGGGTGACCTCACTGTCGGCATTGATGAGCTGGATGTCTTCGGGCCTGATTCCCAACTCCTCGGCAGCTATCTGGACCAGCATGTTATCGTTTCCCTGGCCGTTGTCCACCACGCCGGAAATGACCGTAGCGCCGCCGTCTTCGTTCATCTTAATCAATGCCTGGGATCCCCCGCGGATACCCATGGGAAACCCGGTTTGCACCGAATTGCAGCCGATGCCGATTCCCCTCAAAGGCGGAAGCTTTCCCCATTTGTCTTTCCAACCGGCCCTCTCCGCCGCTTTGGCTATTGTCTCCTTCATGGCGCAGCTGGAAACCTGGGACCCGGTGTTGGTGTAGTCTCCGGACTCTCTCGCGTTTCTTAAGCGCATTTCCACCGGATCGATCCCGAGGTGTTCCCCGATCATGTCCAGTTGAACGTCCACCCCGCACGCGAAAGCCCTGCCGTGGATGCGGATCATGCCCCGGGGCGGCTTATTGGTATAAATGCGGTACCCATTATACCGCACATTCTCCATTCTGTATGCCTGCTCCATGCACAAGAACGGCACGGTGGTTGCGATAGGTCCGGTGGAGCTGTACCCGCCGCCGTCCATGTAGCAGGTCACGTCACGGGCAATCACCCTGCCCTCACGGTTCACTCCCGTTTTTATGGTAGTGATCAACGCGTGGCCCTGTCTCGTGGCGATGGAGTTCTCTTCCCGCGTGTACACGATCTTCACCGGCCTGCCCGTCTTGCGCGACATCAAGGCACAGATGTAATCAGCCGGCGAAATCTCGCTGCGGCCACCGAACGCTCCTCCGATGGTGATCTTCCTCACCCGCACTTTGTTGAGGGGAATCCCCAGCGCGTTGGACAGGGGCTTTGCCTTCATGTGCGGCCCTGCATTGGGCATCCAGATTTCCAGGTTGCCGTCCATATCGAAACGGGCAACCACCGCGTAGGGTTCTCCTTGGAAATACGAATCCTCGCCGGCGGTGAACGTGTCTTCGCGAACATAGTACGATTGGGAAAAACCCTTTTCAACGTCTCCCTGGTTGATGGGCACATGGATGTTGATATTGTTCGGGAAACCCTCGTGTAACTGGGGAGCGTCGGGCAAAATGGCTTCCATGGGATCGAACACGGCATCCAGGACCTCATACTCCACACGGATACGATCAAGCGCCTCTTGTGCGATATCCTCGCTTGTCGCCGCCACGGCAGCGACTTCGTCTCCCACGTACCGGACCTTGTCCGTGGTAAGAAATTCCTGGTCCTGGGTGTAGCCGAATACGCCCCATTTCGTTCCCCGGGTGTCCTTTCCCGAAACCACGCATTTGACACCTGGAATGCGAAGTGCGTCGGAGGCATCGATGTTGAGAATACGGGCATGGGGGTGAGGGCTCCGCAGGATCTTTCCAATCAGCATCCGAGGGAGCTTGAGATCCGCAGTGAACATGGCCTGGCCGGTCACCTTGGCCCGGCTGTCGACCCGCGGCATATTCTTTCCGACAAAGGCATAATCCGGCATGCGTGTCACCTTTCCTTACAGGCCCCATCCACCGCTGCTTCCACGGCTTCGGTAATTTTCGTATACCCGGTGCATCGGCACACGTGCCCGCTCAGTGCGTGCAGGATGTCGTCTTTTCCGGGTTGTGGGTCTTTGAGCAAGAGTCCCTTGGCGGCCATCAGCATCCCGGACGTGCAAAACCCGCATTGTACCGCCCCGTGATCTATGAACGACTGTTGCAGGGGGTCGAGCGCTTCGCCTTCGGAGAGTCCTTCCACCGTGATTATCTCGGAACCCGCGGCCTCAAGGGCTAGGGTCAGGCAAGACCTCACCGGTTTGCCGTCCATGAGGACGGTACAGGACCCGCACACACCTTCCCCGCAACCTTCCTTTGCGCCCGTTAGTTCGAGATCGTCCCGCAACACTTCCAGTAATGTGCGATTGGCTTCCACAGCCAAGGAAATCGGCTCTCCGTTTACGGTCATTTCCAAAGCCGGCCGCTGCTTCATTGTGCCTCCTCCAAACCCGTCCTGGACAGGGCCCTTTGTATCGCCCGTCTTGCCATGACCGAAACCATCCGGGTGCGGTAATCCGGCGGCGGGGACATGTTGTTTGCAATAAACGGCTGAGCCGTATTCATGGCCGCCCTGCCCGCTTCGTCCAACGCCTGTGGATCTCCCGCCGGTCTGCTTTGGAGGATGGCTTCCACTGCAGGAACCGCAAGCGGAGCTCTGGCCACCGCTCCGATCACCAGCCGGGCCCGTGCGATACGCCCGCCGTCTCTTTGTACAAAAGCCCCGGCCGAGACCACCGCATAGTCAATGGCCGACCTGTATGCCAGTTTCTCGAATGCGTTTCCCGCTCCCGGCTGATCGGGCACACGGATCTCCGTGAGCATTTCGTCATCTGCGAGGGTCAGCGGACGCTCTCCCACTGATGAATAGAGTTCGGCAAGCGGTATGATCCGTTCGCCCCTGACGGACCTAATGACTGCATATGCGTCCGCTGCGATGAGTACGGGGGCCGCGTCCGATGCGCAGATGGAGTAACATTTGTCGGAACCCCCTTCCCACGCGTAGCAGGTCTTCCCCCCCGCCTTATTGCAGGGCTGCCTGGCTTTACGGAAGAAGCTCGACTGATTATAGAATTGGCAGCGGTTGTCCTGGCAGAGGTTGCCCCCGATGGTCCCGGCAAAGTGCTGGATGGAAGGGGCTCCAATGGACCGCACCGCCTCGGAAAGTCCCGGCAGGCGTTCCTGAATCGGGCGGTAGGACAAGATGTCGCTCAGGCGGCTTGCAGCACCTATGTAAAGCGTGCCCTCCGCCTCATGTATGCGGGTAAGCTCCGGCAGTGCCTTAAGGCTCATCACATGACCGGGCACGGCAAGCCGCTGTTTCATCCGGACCAGGAGGTCGGTGCCTCCGGCCAGAATCCTGCAATCAGGCCCGTACCGGCTCAACAGGCTCAGAGCCTCGTCCACACTGCGGGGTAACTCATAGTCAAAGATTGGTAAACGCACGGCGTCCTCCCTTCGGGTCTCGCTCGGCAATCACTTACACGACTGTTCCCTTTCAGTCAACGGGTCGATCCCGCAGGAATCGATCCCCTTCTTCCTCCGGATGGCCGCCAACACCTTCTCCGGAGTGATGGGGAGATCACGTATCCGGACGCCGACGGCGTCGTACACGGCATTGGCGATTGCCGGAGCGGTGGGGACGCATCCCGGCTCTCCGATACCCTTGGCACCGAAAGGTCCGTCTTCATCGATGCTTTCGACAACCACCGGCTGCAACGGAATCGCGTCCTTGGCCGTCAGGATTTTGTAATCCCGAAAATCAGGGTTCATGTTTTTCCCCTTTTCCAGAATCACCTGTTCGGTCAGGGCGTAACCGACACCCATCATCACGCCGCCGTGGACCTGCCCGTCCAACAGCATGGGGTTAATGGCCCGGCCCACGTCATGGGCGGCCACGTAATCGAGTATTTCAACCTTGCCGGTTTCTTCGTCCACCCTCACCCGGACGCCGTGGGCGCCGAAGGAATACGTCGCGGACATGTTGCCGCGGAAGTCGCGCCCCATGTTCTCATTGGCCGGATCATAGAAGAAGTCCGCCATCATCATCCTGCCGCCCGGACTGAAGTGGGCGTTGCGGAGCAGTTTGGCAATGGGCAGGCTCTTGTCCGGAGATCCTTTTACGAAGATCGCCCGGTCCTTCAATACCAGGTCTTCTTCGGCCGCCTCGAGAGCCTCGGCCCCCAATTGCAGAAGCCGGTCGCGTATGATCTTGGCAGCTCCCAAAGCAGCGTTTCCGGCCACAAAAGTCGTGCGGCTGGCATGGGCGCCTACGTCCCATGGGCAGATATCCGTGTCATGATGGATGACATGGACGTCTTCAACCGTGATGCCCAACTGTTCGGCGACTATCTGCGTCAGTACCGTATCCGACCCCTGGCCCATGTCGGTGGCTCCGGTAAATACGTCCGCCTTGCCGTAATCGTCCATCTTGATGATGGTTCCGCAGCCGTCGGATTTGTAAATCCGTGCGCCTCCCCCCACGTGGATCAAGGAAGCCATGCCGGTCCCCTCGCCTTTTCGTTTCGGCCCGCCCGCTTTCAGCTTCTCGTCGACCGCCTCGATGCATTCGGGCAGACCGCACGTGGTGATGCGCAAGTTCTGCGGCGTGACGTCGCCGGGCCTATTGCAGTTGATGCGCCGGAGTTCGACGCGGTCTATGCCCGCGGCCTCGGCCAGCATATCCATGGCGCTTTCAATGGCAAAGGTTGCCTGCGGGTTGCCGTACCCGCGCATGGCCTGGGAGTAGGTGTTGTTGGTGTATACGCATTTTGCCTCGTACCGGACGTTCGGCACCCGGTACAGGGAGGTGATGGGCATCATCATGACCGAGGGCGTGGTGACGCCCCACGAGGTATACGCGCCGTTATCCAAAACCATGGACATGTCGCGGTAGAGCAACTTGCCGTCCTTGTCGCACCCCATGGAAATGTGAATAATGGCCGGCTGACGCGTGGAGGTGGCGATAAATTCCTCTTCGCGGTCAAACGCGATTTTTACCGGGCGGCGGGCATGCCAGGCCAGCAGAATGGCGATGTGTTCGTACGCGTACGTATCGAGTTTGCTGCCGAAGCCTCCGCCGATACACGGTTTGATTACCCTAACCCTCTTGTCTTTCAGCCCCAAAGCCTTGAGCGTCTCCAGAAAGTCCTTCTGGGCCAAAGAAGGAATCTGGGTGTTGGTGTGAACGGTCAGGTTGTTGTGGTAATCGAAATCGGCTATGGCCCCACTGGTTCCAAGACAGCAGTGGGTAACCCAGGTCGTGGTGAAACGTTCCTCAACCTTGAAGGCCGCTTCAGCCTTAGCTGCTTCCACATCGCCATAATGCAGCTTCCACGGCATTTTCAGGATATTGGTTTTGTGGTCCTCATGCACCAGCGGTGCATCGGGCTGCATCGCTTCTTCCGGATCGAAGACCGCCGGTAAGGCTTCATAGGTTACTTCGATGAGATCGACCGCTGCTTTCGCCGTCTTTGGGTCCACGGCGGCCACCGCGGCCACTTCGTCGCGATATGAGCGCACCTTGCCCGATTTCAGAGGCGGATTGTCCTTGTAGACCCCCATGCGGATCGGCGGAATATCTTCGCCGGTCAGTACAACCTGAACACCCGGCAGGCTCTTGGCCTTCTCAGTATCAATCTTCACAATGCGGGCGTGGGGATACTTGCTGTAAAGGATTTTGCCGTAGAGCATTCTGGGCAGCTTCACATCCTGGATGTACTGTGCCCGGCCGGTGGCCTTGTCCACTGCGTCAACCTTGGCCACCCGCTTGCCGATCACCGAGAATTCTTGTTTGGTTTCCACTGTTCTCATCCTATTCCGTCATGCTCCGGGACCGCGTCGATACCCCGGCGCCGGACTCATACCACGCGCATCTTCCGAGCTTGCGACTGTAAGGGTTCCCTACAGGGTCCGGGTATGCCCCGGCCCTCCCGATGAATCGCTGATCTTCCCGTTACTCGCCCCGTACACCGTTCTTCCAGGCCACGACCTCGGCGGTCTCACGGTCCTTATCGATGACCGCCTTCACCGATTCGAAGATCTGCGTGTATCCCGTGCACCGGCAGAGGTTTCCCGCGAGGGCGTGCTTGATCTCGTCTTCACTGGGATTCGGGTTTTCGTCCAGGAGTGCCTTTGAGGACAGGATCATGCCCGGACTGCAGAACCCGCATTGAATCCCCCCGTTTTCGACAAACGATTGCTGAAGGGGATGCAGCGTGCCGTCCGCCGCGGCAAGTCCTTCGATGGTCAGAACTTCTTTTCCGGCCACGCCTGCCGCCAAATAAATGCATGAATTGACCGCAAGACCGTCCACAATAACCGTACACGCGCCGCATTCGCCGCTGCCGCAGCCTTCCTTGACGCCCGTCAGCCCCATCTCTTCCCTTAGGAGATGTAAGAGGGTCCAATGGTCTTCAATCTTCATACGGATCCGGTTGCCGTTTAAAACAAAATCTACTTCTGAGGACATTGATGGGCCTCCAACGTGGTCTCACACCATTTCGCAATAGCGCGGGTCATGTGGCTCAGAGGTCCGATCGGGTCCTCGGAGCAAAGTTTGTGTCGTGCCTTCGTGCCTGAAACAGGCTCGGCGCTCGTCACGCCTCCGCAGCCTGAATTCTTTCCAGGCATTTCATTCCCATGCGCCGCACAAAGACGGTCACCATTTCGCGGCGGTACCAGGCGAGGCCGCGGATACTGTCTCTGACGCGTGACTCCTCGCCCGCCATCTTTCCGGCTTCGTCCAGGATCTCCTCGGTAATTTCCTTCCCCACCAGGAACCTCTCGGCGCCCAACGTGCGGATCGGAGTCGGCGCCGCCACTCCAAGACTGATCCTGGCCTTGGCGCACCGGTTGGAGCCCTCTTCCAGACTAAGAAGCACGCCTACGCCGATGAGAGGCAGTTCCATGGCCGCCCGTCTTCCGAACTTCTGATATGCGCCGCCGGTACGGGGAGGAAGTCTGGGGACAATAATCTCGGTGAGGATCTCTCCCCGGGTCAGAACGGTTTGTCCCGGACCTTCAAAGAAATGAATCAAATCAACGGTACGTTGCCCCGTGGGCCCATAGATGTTCACCCGGGCGTCCAGTGCTATCAGCGGAATGGCTCCGTCGGCCGACGGGACCGCATTGACCAGATTACCCCCGATGGTGGCCACATTCCGTATCTGCACCGAACCGATGTGCTGAACCGCATCGTGAATGATGGGGTACTGCCGCATGATAAGCGATGACCTCTCCAGAGTCCGGTGAGTGACGAAGGCGCTGATATGCAGCTCGCCGGTGTCCGGATTCAGGTGCGGTTCGGGCCGTCCGGCAATGTGACTCAAGGATATGAGATACTCCGGCGCAATCTTCCCGGACTTGGCCTTGACAATCACATCGGTGCCGCCTGCCGTGTACATGGCGCCGTCGCCGTGGGATTGATGCAGTGAAACAGCCTCATCAAGCGTCTTGGGAACCAAATAGGTAAATTCTTTCATCGAAACCTCGGTTTGGCAATCGGGAACCGCATGCGGCTAATTACCGTATAAGATGAACTACTTCCCGTAGTTCCCTACATGGGCCGGTTATCGAAAACACGTTGAGACTTTCTTTCCGAACGCGGCAGAGAGCCGTAATCGCCGACCGTGACCTCGCAACTCACCATGACGGCCTGCTTCACCGCCGATGCAACATTGCGGGCGATCTCGGAATACCGTGCCTTGTCCGTACCTTCGCCGGACTCCAGAACCAACGTCATATAATCCTTGCCGTCGTCCCTGCGGTCGAGTTGAATACGATACTCGCAACCGACACCGTCTATCTTGGAGAGGACGGAATCGATGTGGCTGGGATAGATGTTCACGGCTCTAAAAATGATCATGTCGTCGGACCGCCCCAGGATTCGATCATGCATGGGCAGAATGCTGCCGCAGGAGCAGGGATGAGCGATGAGTCGCGTGAGGTCCCGGGTGCGGTAGCGGATCAGTGGAGCAGCCTCCTTCCGGAGGGTTGTCACGACCATTTCACCGACTTCCCCGGGCGCAACGGGTTCCAATGTGTCCGGGTCCAGGATTTCCAGAATATAGTAATCGGCCCAATAATGGATGCCCTCGTGCCGGGAGCAATCCAGTCCGGTGCCGGGGCCGTAGAGTTCGGTCATGCCCACGATATCGAACATCTCATCCAAACCCAGGAGTTCCCGGATACGCCCGCGCATTGCGTCGCTGCTGCGCTCGGAGCCGAAAATCATCTTTTTCAACGCGATCTTGTTTCTGAGGCCCCGGCGGTCGATCTCTTCCGCGAGGAGGAGTCCCATGGAAGCGGTGCAGCACATGACCGTCGACTGGAGGTCCTCAAGGAATCGGCATTGCATATCGACGTTTCCGGGTCCCACAGGAACCGCCATGGCTCCGAAACGTTCACACCCCAACTGAAAGCCTACGCCGGCGGTCCAAACGCCGTATCCGACCGCAATCTGAACCCGGTCGTCAGCCGTAAGACCCGCCATTTGGTAACATCGCGCGAAGATATCGGCCCAATCGTCGATATCCTTCCGGGTATACGTCAGGATCTTACGCTTCCCCGTGGTGCCGGACGACGCGTGAATACGCACGACCTCCGAAAGAGGAACCGACAAGAGAGGGAAGGGGTAACCGTCTCGCAGGTCGTGGGCCGTCGTAAAAGGGAGCTTGCGGATGTCGTCGAGTGACCGTATTGCGTCGGGCTTGACGCCTACCCGGTCCAGTGCGGTCCGGTAATGCTCGGAACCGGCATACGCGTGTTGGACGGTCCATTGAAGGCCCTTCAATTGATGAGCCTCCAGGTCGGCGGTGTTGGTGAAGCTAGGGAAAAAGGTTTCGGCCATAGAAGAACTCCTCGGAAAGTACACTTCGCACTCTGGAATATCGCGGATGGGACCGCGACAGATCACTTCTTTGCACGCCGGGCCGCCGTAGCGGCCACATCCACCGCGAGAGCGTCGGACTTGATCACGACCCCGTAGTCTTCAAGAGCCTTTTCGACGCTGACATAGCCATTTTGAACATCGAGAACCACGTCCTCGGGATCGCGCTCCAACGGGTCGCCGAAACCTCCGCCGCCCGCGCTGTAAAAGGCCACCTGGTCGCCGGGCGCGGCGAATGTGAGTCCGCTGGGATCCGCAGGCTTCTCGTTGAGCAGAAAACGGGCTTTGGAACCGTCTCGGCCTCCGAAAAGGCCTTCAGGGGGATAACGGAAACGGCCCGCCTGCACGGCAATGGTAACCGCGGAAGGCGGACCGGACTCGTCGTCGGGCACACGGATGACCATTCTGCGCCCCAACCCCCCGCGTCTCTTTCCAGGGCCGCCGGAATCGGTCAGCAGCGCCCGTTCTTCCACAAGGAGCGGGGTGTCGCTCTCGAGGATTTCCACCGGTGTGTTTGCGCCGTTGGCGGGAAAGATGGCACAATGATGCCCGTCCATGGAACTGCCGGCGCCCATTCCTCCGCCCCGGATTATCATCGTGTACCATGGCTTATTGTTACGGCGCCGCCCGTAGAATATGTTCGTTTGCGCAGGGGTGCCTCCGCTTCCGGCGATAATGCGGTCGGGAACGGCAGGCGCAAGAGCACGGAACACCATTTCCGTCATGAAATGCCCCACCTGCATCCGGGCCGCGACCGCCGCGGGGTAACTGCAATTGACCACGCAGCCCTTCGGCGCCGTCATTTTGATGGGGCGGGTGGCCCCTTCATTGATTGGGATATCGGGATCGAACGCACTCTTAATGGCCATGAAGACGTACGTGTAGGTGAAATTGTAAACAACATTCACCCCCCAATTGACCTGCGGCGACGTGCCTTCAAAATCCACCAGGATGTCGCTGCCGTTGACATCTACGGTCAACACGATGGTAATGTCGTCCTGCTTGCCCGATCCTTCGATCACTCCCCGATAGGGATACCGGCCGTCGGGAATCTTTTCTATGGCCCGGCGCATGCTGCTTTCGGTGCGGGAAATAATCTCATCCGCCAAATCGTCGAGGGTATCGAGGCCTTCGTCGGACAACATCTCGACGACTTTCTCGGCGCACACGTGATTTGACGCCACCTGGGAACGGATGTCTCCTATGACTTCCTCCGGAGTGCGCACGTTCCATCTGATGAGTTTCAAGACCGATTCGTTGGGTATGCCCGCCTCGTAGAGCTTCAAGGGCGGGATGAACAGCCCCTCTTCGTGCACCTCTCGGTTGTCCGAAGCCACGCGTCCGCCTATGTCGGAGTGGTGGAATACGCAGGCGGTAAAGGCAACCACCCGGTCTTTATAAAAGACCGGACTCACCACGCAAACGTCGTTCAAGTGGCCGGCCAGCAACCAGGGATCGTTGACGATGATCACATCACCCGGTCGGTATTCGTCGTCGGGAAATGCACGGATGATCTTCTTCACGCCTTGGGACATGGCCCCGGCCTGACCCGGCGTACAAAAAGTCCCCTGCACGAGCTCGTTGCCCCGGCTGTCGGTGAACATGCAGGTATAGTCGTGGGCGTCACGCAAGAGGCTTGAAAAAGCCGTGCGGGCCACGGAGGCGTCGGCTTCGTCCACGATGGAAATCAAGCGCCGCCAGAGAATCTCCAGGGTGATTGGATCGAACTGCTGAGACATGTTGAGCATCCCTCTTGGATTTCCGAGAATTGATTGCGGCCTTCCCTTCGCCGCGCGTTTCGGTCACACCCGTCGGCCGCCGCCCGGCACGGTGTGGGGGTGCGGGGGCTAAACTGAGTGGAAATTCGCTTACACGGACCCGTCAAATGTGATCCACACGAAGCCGTACTCGTCCACTGCCGCGCGTGCGTCCTCACCCACCACGATTGTGGATTCCTTTTCCTCGATAATCGCGGGGCCGGCGATCTTGGCGCCCGGGAACAGCGTCAGCCGGTCAACCACGGTGAACGGGATGTATTTCTTCTGAATCAAGGAGTAAGCCGGGCGCTCTCCCTTAATACAGTCCTGCAACGTCTTGCCCCGGCCGGAAATGGACGGAATGCGGAACGGACGTTCCGGCAGGGCGGCCCGGGCCCTGAACGTGATGAATTCCACCGGGGCATCCGGGTAGGTCCGTCCGTAGAGCGCTTGGTAAGCGTCGTCGAAGAGCTTTCGGATTTCATCCTTGCGCCATTCATTGAATGCCTTGCCGGCGATGGGGAGATTCGTCTCCGCACCCTGGCCCACAAAACGCATGTCGATGGAGCGCGTGAACCGTATGCCCTCCACCTGACCGGTTTGCCTCAGAATGGCCGAGGCTTCGTTTTCAAGGTCTGCAAAGAGCTTCTCAATATGGTTGAAATCCGCGTCATCGAGACCTACCCGGTGGCTACGGACCATGTCGAAGGCGACCGGCGCCGTGAAGAAACCCAAGGCCGACCCGACCCCGGCAAGCGGGGGGACAATCACTTTCGGGGCGCCGATCTTCCGTGCCAGACCGTAGGCGTGAACCGGTCCGGCTCCGCCGAATGCGGTTATGGTGATCACATTGGGGTTGCCGCCCTTTTCCGCAATGTGTGTCTTGGCTGCGGCCGCCATGGTTTCGTTGATCAGGTCGTGAATACCGAAAGCAGCCTCGGTAACCGAGGTGTTGAGCAGTTTGGCCACTTTCTCTTCAATGGCCTTGTGCGCGGCTTCCAAATTCAACGGCATGGTCCCGCCGAGAAAATAGTCCGGATCCAAATACCCCAGGGTCAAATCCGCGTCGGTTACCGTGGGGTCTTCACCGCCCAGATCATAACTCGCAGGTCCCGGATCCGCTCCGGCGCTCTGCGGTCCCACCTGCAACAACCCCATTTTGTTGATGCGGGCTATGCTTCCTCCGCCGGCTCCGATCTCCATCAGATCCACCACAGGCACCTGAATGGGCAACCCGCTGCCTTTCTTGAAGCGCTGCACACGTCCCACCTCGAATGTGGAAACCAATCCGGCCTCGCCTTTTTGAATGAGGCAGGATTTCGCAGTGGTTCCCCCCATGTCGAAGCAAAAGACGTCCTTGATGTCGAACATCCGCCCGTAGTGTTGGGAAGCGATCACCGCCGCGGTGGGGCCGGACTCGATGATGCGCACCGGAAATTCGCTCGCCGTGGCTACGGTGGTGATGCTTCCGCTTGACAGCATGATAAACAGTTTGCCTCCGAACCCGAGCGACTGCAAGCGGGAGGAGAGCTTCTTGAGATACCGCACCGTGATGGGTTTGACATACGCATTGGTGGCCGTGGTGCAGGTCCGTTCATACTCACGGATCTGCGGGAGCACCTCATACGACGCGGATATGGCTAGATCCGGCGCCGCCTCGCTCACCAACGATTTGATCTTTGCTTCGTTGCCGGGATTCTCGTAGGAATTGATCAAACAGATTGCCACCGACTCCACACCCTCGGCCAGCAGGCCGCGCAACACCCGCCTCACTTCGTCGTCGTCCACGGCCTTCAGAACACGGCCGTCGCTCGCGATCCTTTCGTCCACCTCAACCCGAAGATTCCGGGGAACCAGGGGTTTCGGGTATTCGGCGAAGATATCGTATGCGTCGTAGCGGATTTCCCGTCCCAGCTCCAGAACGTCCCTGAAGCCTTTTGTGGTGATCAAGCCGGTCTTCGCGCCCTTGCGTTCAATGATGGCGTTAATGACCAGCGTGGTGCCGTGGATGATCTCGGCCACGTGCGGCATGAATCCCGGAGTTTGCTTTTCAAGGCCCCGGATACCGGTTTCCACGGCGTCGGACGGATCCGAGGGCGTCGTGAGGCACTTGTAGATCGAAAATTCACCGGTCTCATCGTTTACAAGCACAAAGTCGGTAAACGTGCCGCCGATATCACAACCTAAACGATATGCTCCGTGTTTCATGACAACTCCGATGTCATCCTCAAACCTGGTACGCCGTGGCACACATGCAACGGCCTATTCCGGCGAACCGCCGTGACGGGCCGGTTTCTTCTCCAGGAGCGCCCGGCAGGGACGCCGGGACGCTACCGCGCGTAATCCGGAACGCGGCACCGTATTTTCCTGGAAATCCCCCTGCCCCCCTTTTTCTAAGGGGGAACTTGGGCCCGCAGTTCGGGTGGATTTCCATGGTTAGTTGTGATCGCCCCGATCATGGGGGGTTGTCTGAAAGTCCTCTTCCCTCTCGTTCCCGTAGGGGTAGGCCCCCGTGCCTACCCGGTCGGCCGGCCCGCGTTCTGCGCGGGACCCCTAAAGCCTGGGAACGGCAAGATACGTCACCACATCCACGCCCTGGAGCACATGTGCCGTCCCAATGGTACGGAACTCAGAACAGACTCGGTTCCTTCCACTCGCCGAAGACATCCCTGAAGACTCCCGCCATTTCCCCAACCGTGGCGTAGGCCTTGCAACATTCCACCAGTGTCGGCATCACGTTGGTTCCCTCCCGGGCCGCCTTCTCGAGGTCCTTGAGTAAACGGACGACCTCGCTGTTGCGGCGCGTCCGGCGTAATTCCTTCAACCTCGCGATCTGCGTATGGGTCCAGGAATCGTCGTATTCGTGAAGCTCCACCTCGGGCTGTTCGCCTTCCGTATACTTGTTCACACCGACCTTGACGACTTCTCCGCTTTGAAGGCCCTTCTCGAATTCGTAGGCCTGCTTTGCCACCTCACGCTGGATGTACCCGGTTGAGACGGCATGCACCATACCGCCCATTTCCCGGACCCGCTGCATTTCCGAGCTGATCTTCTCCTCCATCTCGAGGGTGAGGGTTTCGATGAAGTACGATCCGGCAAGCGGATCCACAGTGTCCCTGAGCCCCACCTCTTCCATGAGAATCTCGAGGGTGCGCAGGGACAACAAAGCGGCCCGGGGGGTCGGTATCGTGAACGCTTCGTCGAAGGAGCACAGCGCCGTCGTCTGGGCGCCGCTGAGAGCCGCGGCCAGCGCATAGTAGGCCCCGCGGATAATGTTGTTTTCCGGCTGTTCTTTGGTCATTCCGCTGCCGCCGCCGCCGAACAGACCCCGCAGAAAGAGTTTCTTCTTATCGGTAACGCCGTACTCTTCTTTGAGTAGCCGGGCCCAGAGTTTCCGCGCGGCACGGAACTTGGCGACTTGTTCCCACAGGTTGCCGTACACATTCAGGTTGAAGGAAAAGCGGCCGACAAACTCATCCGGAGAAAGACCTCTGCCCACAAGATTGTCGATATAGGCCTTGGCGATTTCAAACGCGTAAGCGATCTCCTGCGCAGGCGTGGCTCCGGATTCCCGTATGTGATACCCACAGATGCTCACCGGATTGCACCGGGGGAGTTCCTTTACCGAATACTCGATAACGTCGCAGACGAGGCGCACGCCCGGCTCCACGGGGAAGATCCATGCCCCGCGGCCGATCATATCCTTCAGGATATCATTCTGGGGTGTGGCACTGATCTTTTCCTTGGGGTAGCCGTAATCTTCGGCCGTGGCCTGGTACATGGCCAGCATGATGCTTGCCACGGCATTGATGGTGAGCCCCGAACCGATTCGGTCGAACTGAATATCCCGGAACGCCGTGACAAAATCCTGGAGTGAGTCAATGGCCATGCCGACCCGCCCGACTTCTCCTTCGGCCTCCGGACTGTCCGAATCGTAGCCCATCTGCGTGGGAAGGTCGAACGCCACGTTGAGCCCGGTCTGGCCGTGGGCGATCATGTACTTGAAGCGCTCGTTGGTTTCCTGGGGGGTGCCGAATCCGGTGTATTGTCGGGTCGTCCACGCCCTGCTGCGGTAACCTTGGGGGTGAATGCTGCGGGTAAACGGATACTCGCCCGGTTCGCCCAGATCCTTTTCGTAGCTGAACCCCAGATCCTCCAAGTCTTTCGGTCCGTAAACCGGTTTCACCTTGATGCCGGACTGGTAAATAACCTCTTCAATGGCGTCTTTTTCGTTTCTTATGTATTTTGCGACACCCATGTTCCACCTTCCCTAAAACAGCGCCTGGATGGAGCTGACAATATGGTCGAAGCCGGCGCCGTTGGGAAACGCACCTTTTGCTCCCATGGCTTCGAGCTTTGCAACGTCGTCCTTGGGAATGACGCCGCCGACGACCACTTTGATATCCGACGCATTTTGCTCCTTCAGACGTTTCATGAGCTTTTCACAAATCGGAAGGTGGGCGCCGGTCATAATGCTCAGACCCACCACATCCACCGATTCCTGAATCGCAGCCGACACAATCTGATCGATGCTCTGGTGAAGCCCTGAATATATGACTTCCATGCCCGCGTCCCGCAGGGCAAACGCCACGAGCTTGGCACCGCGGTCGTGGCCGTCCAGCCCCGGTTTGGCGATGAGTACGCGGATTCTTTTTCCTTGCATGGGATTTTCCCTCTCTCGAGCCGCAATTCATCCCTACGGCTTCAGTCGATCATTGTCGTACCGCTTCAGGACCGCGGTCTGGCCTCTCAGGATGTGTTCCCTGACCAGCAGTTCCACTTCTTTTTCCTTCCGTTTCAGCATCATGTTCAGCATGTCGCGGTGGTCCCTGTGGCTTGCAAGGGCCAGGGCCCTGTCCTTGAGTATGATCCTTCGAAATCGGACTATTTGATCCTTCAGGTCGTTGATCATCTTAATGAGTCTTGGGCTGCCGCTCAACTCGTAAATCGTGTCGTGCAGTTCCGTATTGATCTTGGTCAGTGGTTCGAGATCGTCTTTTTTCAAGTGTTGTTCGAACAAGTCGATCTTGGCGGTGAGCGGTTGCAGCTGTTCCGGCGTATGCCTGACCGTGGCCAAGCGGGCCGCATACCCTTCCAGAACCGCGCGTATGCCGAAACACTCTTCAATCTCCTCCGGAGTCAGTCCGGTCACCACAAAGCCGCCCGGCAACTGCCTTGTCACGAGGCCGTCGCGTTCCAGCCTGTGAATCGCCTCCCGCACCGGCGTCCGGCTCACTTCCATCGTCTCGGCTATCCGCCTCTCCACTATCCTGCTCCCCGGGGGAATATCGCCCCGGGTAATCGCCTGTTTCAAATGCTCGAAGATATGCTCGCTTGCGGGTTTTCTTTTGGGCAACGGCGCCAGCAAACCCGATAAGCTTTCAGTAGACATCATTGCGTCACTTCTCCTCTGATGCATCTACCGGACAAGTCCTAATGGAGCCTTTAGTCCGATTGGAGAATGCACTATCAGATTCCGGACCAACGGGCAATGTTGGACTGTAATACTTCATGAGTCCCTCCCCCGCTCAATAAGAACCGTGAATCTCTGAAGTAACGCTGTGCGCTGTACTCCATGGAATACCCGTACCCGGCAAAGATGCGCGTGCATTCGTCTGCGGCACTGCAGGCCGCCTCCGTGGCGAAATACTTGGCCATGGATGCTTCTTTGAGCGCGTCTTGACCTGCATCGATCATGGCCGTTGCCCGATACGTCATCAGTTTCGATGCCTCGAGGTTCGTTGCCATGTTGGCGATTTTCGCTTGAATGAGCTGAAATTGTCCGATGGGCTTGCCCGAGGCAACCCTTTCCCTTGCGTACTTAATGGAATCGTTCATGGCCGCCCGTTGCAGCCCGACGGCAAGGGCCGCGGTCATGGCGCGGATTTCCCCAATGATGGTGAGAAACGCATTCAGCCCCTGACCTTCGGGAGTCAGCCGGTATTCCTTCGGGATCAGGACGTCTTTGAACGCCACTTCACAAACGGGAGTGGTCCGCGTTCCCAAGCACTCGAACCGCGGGCCGGTCGAAACGCCCGGAAGATCTCTGGGGATAAAGAAATACCCTATCCCGCGCAGGCGCTTGCTCGGATCTGTCTGGCACATGACCGTATAAAAGCTCGCTTCCGGTCCGTCCGTGACCCAGGTCTTCATCCCGTTTATCAAGTAGCCGTCATCCACCTCCACGGCCCGGGTCGAAATGGCGCCCAGATCGGAACCGGCGTCGGGTTCGGTCATGCAAAAACAGCCGATCTTCTCACCCCGCATGGCGGGGAGAAAGTACTTCTCATGCATTTCCGCCGTTCCGTACTGAAACAGAAAATTGGTGCCCATCAAACACTGCATGGCCGTGATGGACGCCGCGCTCATGAGCCCCCGCGCCACTTCTTCGCAGATAATGCAGTACAAGGTGGAATTTCCACCGGAGCCGCCTTTGTGACGGGGATAGCGGATTCCAAAGACGCCCATCCCGGCAAGTTTTTTGAATATTCCCCGCGGAAACTCGCCCTTGTGGTCCAGTTCCTGGGCTATGGGAACAATTTCGTTGTCAACGAATCGAGCGATGTTGTGTCGGATCAGTTCTTCCGGATTCGATCTAATCATTGCAGAATTCCTTTACGCACGGCGCCCCATGCGGCGTTAGTCGCACATCACTTCGCAGACGGCCCGCAGTTGTCTGGTCAACTCCGGTACAACATCGAACAGGTCCCCGACGATCCCCCAGTCGGCAACCTTGAAGATCGGCGCATAGGGGTCCTTATTGACGGCCACGATGAATTTGGAATCCATCATGCCGGCGCGATGCTGAATGGCGCCGGATATCCCGCAGGCGATATAGAGGTCGGGCCGGACGGTCACGCCCGTCTGACCGACCTGATTCGCGGCCGGGATCCACCCCGCCTCGTATGCGACGCGGGTTCCTGCGATTTCGGCGCCCAGGGCGTCTGCCAATTCTCTGAGGAGTTCGAATCCCGCGGCGTCATTGACCCCTCTACCGCCCGCAACGATCATCTTCGCTTCCGAAAGATTCACCCGGGCCTTTGCTTCCTTTACGATTTCCAGGGTCCGGGCGGCGATCTCCTCTTCCGAAATCGTCACCGGATGTCTGACGACCTCGCCTTTGTTCCCCGGGGTTGGGATGACTTCCATGACGCCGGGTCTCACCGTGGCCATTTGCGGACGGGAATACCGGTTGGCGATGGTGGCCATGACATTGCCGCCGAAGGCCGGCCGCGTCTGCAGGAGGATGCCTTCTTCAGGATCGATGGAAAGCTCCGTGCAATCCGCCGTGAGACCGCAGCCCACCCGGCGTGAAACCCGCGGGGCCAGGTCGCGTCCGATGTGGGTGGCGCCCATGAGCAGAATATTGGGCTTGTGCGCGGCGACGAGTTCTTGAAACACTTTTGCGTAGGCCTTGGTGCGATAGTCTTTCAAAGAGGGGGATTCCACGAGGTGCACGGTGTCGGCGCCGAATTCGATCAAGGTGTCGGCTAGGCCCGACACGTTGTCGCCTATCAGGACTGCGGCAACCTTATGATTGAGATCCTTTGCCAATGTTTGAGCCTTGCCGAGCAGTTCCACGGCAACCCGTACGAGTTCCCCGCCCCGCTGTTCCGCGAATACCCATACATCCTTGAAATCGCTGAAATCCGCTATGGTTCTGGGTTTCGCGTCCGTGCGGATCGCATCCTTGCGGCACACCTCCATACATGCGCCGCACGCGGTGCAGCGTTCGTTGATGTGGGCCTTGCCGTCCTTCAATTCCATGGCATCGTACGGACATGCCCGTGTACAGGCGCGACATCCGTCGCAAAGATCTATTTCAACCCAGACTGCCATACCTACCTCGCGTGTTCATGAGACCTCCATACGTCGCAGCCGTATGCCCGTCCCAATAAGTGCCCGTGGTCGGCCCTTGAAGAGATCCCGTCTTTACGGTCAGATCAGCTTGTTCTCTTTGAAACGCCCGATAAGGTCCTTCACCACATGTGAAGTGTCGCCTTCCAGCAACTCGCTCTGCCGTTCGAACTTCGGAGCGAATGTCTTGACCACATGAGTAAGCGAACCTTCCAACCCCACCTGCGCGGTGGTCACCCCTATGTCCGCGGCGTTCCACACCTTGATGGGCGCTTTTTCACGGCACGCCAGAAGCAGCCTTGAAACGTCGGGATACCGAGGCTTCTTCTCTCCCCCGATCAGGGTCAGAAGCGCGGGCAGTTTGAGTTGTATGCGCTCGTACCCGTCTTCCAGCCGCCGTTTCACCACCAGGTGATCCGCCGAGACTTCTTCGATATCGAATACGTACGTCGCCTGAGCCAAATCCAGGTAGTCCGCAACCTGAGGGCCGACCTGGGCCGTATCGCCGTCGATGGCCTGGCGTCCGGCGAGCACGAGATCGAATTCGCCCACATTCTCGATGGCTTTTCCCAAGGTGAATGAGGTCGCCCATGTGTCTGCGCCGGCGAAGGCCCGATCCGAAAGGAGAACGGCCTTGTCCGCCCCCATGCCCATGGCTTCGGAGAGCGCATCAATGGCCTGAGGCGGTCCCATGGTCAACACCGTGACTTCCGCTCCGAGTTCTTCCTTCAGAGTGACTGCGGTTTCAAGGGCGTGCAAGTCGTCGGGGTTGATAATGGTCTCGACACCTTCACGGATCAAATTGCCGGTCTTCGGATCGAGTTTTACCTCGGTGGTGTTCGGGACCTGCTTGATTAATACGATGATCTTCATGACGTCGTCTCTCCGCCGCGGCTTCAGATGCGGAACGGCCTTTGATCTTAGGCCTAAATCACTCCGTCGGATCGCAATCCGGCGATATCTTCGTCCGAATACCCCAACCTGCCGTAGTACTCTGCGTTGTGTTCTCCAAAGCGAGGCGGAAACGTCATCCGGCGGTCGCCGTGTTCGAGAAACCGCGTCATATTCGGCGGCGGTGCAAGCGTAATGACCGTTCCGGTCTTGGGATCCTTCGATGAAAGCAGCCGCCGCTGAACGAGGGGTTCGGCGATGGTGTCCCGGACGGAGTTTATTCTGCTCACGGGAACGGTAATGGACGAGAACAATTCGATCAGCGAGGCCGACGGATGTTCACGGGTGATGGCGTTGATCGCGGCGTTCAGGTTGGCCACGTCATCGATGCGTCCCCTATTCTTTTCGTATCCGGGCTTGTCCAGGGAACTGAAAGGCTCCAGAGAAACCATGGCTTTCCATTGGCGGTCATTGCCCACAGCCAAATAGATGAACCCATCCGCGGTCTGATACACGGAAACGGGACAGAAGAATTCGTGAGTATTGCCGCGCCGCGTGATATCGGCATCAAAAGTTGCCGTCATGGTGATGGGAACCGTCAGCCACGACACCGACGATTCGAACATGGACAAATCGATCCGCGTGCCTTTTCCGGAGACCGCGCGAGTGAACAGGGCCTTCATCAGCAGGCCGTACGAATGTTCACTGGTGCCCATGTCAGGCAGGGGAATGCCCAATACCTGAGGGTCTCCGTCGGCTTCTCCCGTGAGATCCATGAGTCCCGAACGGGCCTGAAGAATGGGATCGTAGGCGCCCTCGTTGCTGTCCGGGCCGAAACCGGTGACGCCCAGCCATATGATGTCTTCCCTGGCCGTCTTGAGGGTATCGTAGTCGATGCCGAGTTTCCCGTAATTCTTGGGAAGCTGATTGGTCATAAAAATGTCGACATTCAGTTCCCTGATCAGCGCCAAAAGGATCTCTTTCCCCTTGGGATCGGCCAGATTGAGCGTGAGCGCCTTCTTTCCCGCGTTGATGCACAGATAGTAAGCGTTCATGCGCTCTTCATTCAGTACGTTGTTTCCGATCATACGGTTGGGGTCGCCGTAGACCGGATGTTCCAGTCTGATGACTTCCATGCCGTCCATGGCGAGCCTGTACGTGAGATACGGCACCACCGTTGCCTGCTCGAGGGATAGGACCTTAAGATCACTGAGGGTTTTCACCGGCGCCTCCATGGTTAAATGGGGTTAGTGATAATGGGTGCAGCTTGCAGCAATTTCATTGAACGAGTCATTCTCGAAGATTGTAGACCGTGTACGGCATCCCGTATTCGGTATACCATGCACCAGGCTCCTCCCGACTGTCAAGTGTTTTCTTTCTCTTCTTTGCGATCGGCTCCCAAAACGGTGTAAGACGCCTTCCCATGAAGAAGGGGCGGCGACGAAGTCCTGCTTGGGTGCGGGCATCGTGCCTGATGATAACGAAGGCCTCGATGCGATGCAGGCTATCGGCCCGGAGGCCGTTTCCTCATGGATTCAGGGCGACACGGCTTTGAAATCACCGCGAGTGGCGCTCTTGACAGAGGCGTGGAGGTCGATGATAAGATTGAGATGCTGAGAATGGTGCGCACCTTTGGGAACAGCCGAGCTGCCTAAGGGGACGCAAGATGAGATACCGGGAAGGCTGGAAAGCCGGATACGTCGCTGCCCGCTCTTGCCGTTCGGGTGCGGGAGCGAGGGCCGGCGGAAGACCCAAACCGGTGTCGGGCGTATCCCGGACGGCACGGTTCAATGAACACCATCATGATCGTTGTGGTGTTCAAGGAGTTCACATGGGAGTGGAAGAATTACTCAAGGATAAGCGAGAAGAAATCCTCAGAATTGCCGCAAGCCATGGTGCTCGGAATGTCAGGGTTTTCGGTTCTGTTGCCAGAGGTGAAGCCGACGATTCCAGCGATATAGATCTGCTTGTAGACATGGAACCTGACCGCAGCCTCCTGGATGTCACGGCTTTCTTGGCTGATGTTCGGGATCTCCTGGGCCGCAGGGTTGATGTTGTTAGTGAAAAGGGGCTCTATTGGCTGATCCGCCGCCGCATTCTGAAAGAGGCCAAGCCGTTATGAAAAAGGACCCAAGGGTGTATCTTGCTCAGATCTTGGAGCGAGCCGAAAGAATTCTCAGTTTCACTCACGAAGGGCGGGATGCATTCTTTAGGAGCCACCTTATACAGGACGCGGTTATTCGCAATTTCGAGATTATAGGGGAGGCGGCCAAGCGTGTGCCGGAAGAATTCCGGCAACTCCACCCGTCAATTCCGTGGAAAGGGTTGACGGGACTAAGGGATGTCCTCATTCACCAGTACGACGGAGTCAACTTGGCAGAGGTGTGGCGAATCGTAGAAAAGGAATTGCCCGAGCTGAAACGCACCATTTCAACTGTTCTGCCGCCATTGGATCAACTGGAACTCGAAATTGCCGGAGAGCAGGAACCCCACTGAGGCCATGAAAACACGTCTGGGGACATTGAATCCGGGGAAACCCAGGGACATAAGAGTGGTCTTGTGGACAAGTGGGCTCCTCAGCGATAGGATTGTTCTCGACGAGAATCACGTTACGGCTGCAGAAGGGTATGTGGAAATGAATCCCGTACGGGCCGGCTTGGTTGCGGTTCCATGGGAGTATCCCCAGTCGAGTGCGCGGTTTCATATGGGGATTGCCGAATACGATTCCCTCGTAACCGATAGAACGCTCCTGGGACTTGTCACCGATTGGGCGGGATTTTTGCGCTCCGCGGACGAGGGTCCCATGAACAAGGTACGACAGGCAACGCGGCCGGGGCGCCCCGCCGGTGACCAATCCTTTGTAACCACCGTTGAAAGCCCGACGGGCCGTGACCTGAGCAAGGGACCACCAGGGAGGCCTCGAAAGCGCCCAGTGTGAATAACCGTATTATGTCCCCTGAATTCTTCCCCGCATTTTCCGCAGAATTTCCTTGCGGAACAACGGAGGACGACGTTGTCCAAACTCATGCCGCGAAGCGAATAATCTCCAATTCCGCCGCGGTATCCACCCGTCCGAGGATTTCTTCCACACGGGTCATCACGGAGTCATCAAGGAAGTATTCAGTGCAGTTGTCGCACTGCAATAACGGTAATCCTTTTAGGATTACGATGGTTGTTTGACTCACCTTGAAGGGGAGATCCGTGATCACAGGTTCGAGTCTCGATCCACACACATGACATTTCATGGAGAATCTCTCCTTTTCTTAA
>JAZDHD010000275.1:0-24912 GCA_043806215.1 Pseudomonadota bacterium
GGGAGACCACATGGATAGATTCCAAGGATCAAGCGGCAGCCCCGGCACGTCCCGGAGTAACGATAAATCGATGGCCGAAGCCCGCGAAAAGAGGGCCGCTCTTCAGGGAGTCAGCAGATGCTGCGGGAACAGCAAACAAGCCGCCCCGGCGTCAACCGCTTTGAGCGGTTCCCGAATTCAAGCCTCCGGCTTTGCCGGAGGTCTCTGACTACGGTGTCCTATCCAAGGCAGCAAAGCCTGCTTTGGTAGCGCCGGCCTCCGTGCCGGTATTCTTTAGTGGAAACATCGCACTATCTCTCGCCCGGCAGGGACGCCGGGACGCTACCGCGTGTTTAGAGAATGTGCGACAGTATTTGTGCCATAGAACACTAAGTACGGGCCGGCCGTAAGTCTTTTGGGATTAACCGCTTCGCGACCTGGGACCCTCGGGCACCCACAGGGGGGGATGCCCCTACTCGTCCTGAATGATGATCCGGGTTACGCCGGAGACCAGTCCGGTGGGTTTGTGAATCAACCTGATGCCATAATCGCCCGGAGGCAGGGTGAGCCGCGCCGAATAGGACCCCGAGGAATCCGTACGAAGCTGTTTCACGTCCCTCCACGGGCTTTGGGACACCTGAACCGTCACGTTGGAATCGGCCAAACCCGCAAACTGTCCTCTCATGGTCACCACGTCGTCCATCACCGCAGCGGCAAGTGTTACTTGATGTTCGTTCCGCTTCATGGGCACGTCATACTGCCGCGTTGCCCGCGTGTAGAGACTATCGCGCACTTTTCTCCCAAAGCGCACGTCGGGAACGCCGTAAGGTGCCGACAGCGGGTTCTCGCCGTCGAGAATCGCCCGCCAGTCAAATACCAGCGATACGGTGCCCTGAAGACTGTAGTTTTCCGGACCGTTGCCCTTCATCTCCCTCGCAAGGCTCACGTTGAACATCCCGTCTCTCGAACCGACGGTAATCCCCGTGTTGTAGCCCCAGAGGGTGCCGGCGTCGGTCCGGAACGCATGACCCTGCGCGTCCAATCGAATGTCCAGCCTGTCGGTCAACGGCGGCAACAACATACTCGCCCGGGCGTCGAACCCCTGAAGCATGGCTTCCTGAATGAGGACCGTATCGCCCCGGGATACCCGGTTCCGTTCATTGGTCGGCATATATGCATTCATCGATAGGCTGAGGTCCGAGTAATTTCCCGGCAGCGCAGAAAGCTCGAACCCAACGCCGGCCTCTTTCAGGAAACTGTCTTGAGATCCCCTTGCTCTTCTCCAATCGTGGAACGCGTGGAACCCGATGAGGGTATCCGAGTTCACCATACGGCGGATCCCGGCCCCCACCGAATAGGTCTCCTCGGTGCCGGTGAGAGATACTCTGGGGGAGAAGAAGATGCTCTTGTCGCTCCAGTGTTTAACCGGTACGAAATAGTCCGCCTGCACGGTGGGGAGGCCTTGCCAACGGTCATAACCGGTATCGAGTTGGAGCCCTTCGCGGTAGCTTTGCGGAATTACCAGACTGAGACTTTGGTCCAGCGCAGGATCGACGAACTGCTCCGGCCACGCCGGCTCTACCGGATGCGGGGATTCCGCCGACAACTGCGCGGGATCCGCCGAAGGGCTATAATGGGCCGGATCGAAAAAGCCTGCACATGATGGGCCGCATGGGTGCCAGAACAGAAGTACGATTGCCGTAAGGAAGAGCGGAGAGCCTGGTTTTCTTAAGAAATTACTTTTAGTTTTCATTCTAACTACCTCAATATCGAGGCTTTTTATAGACGTTATATTCTTCGAGGGTCCCTGTCAAGCAAATAGGATGGTCTCCCATGCACGATTGTTGCAACTTTCCGGGCACGTTGCTATAAGTAGCGTCTGCCGTTGCCGGACACATGATCCGTCCCGGACGGGAGGCGGATTCGGACTCTGTCCGTCGGATGCGGTTTTGACCGCCCACACGGGAGTGTCCGGCGGAATGGAGATGGACGTGAAGACACCTACTTGGCTTAATCAGGTTATTCCTGCTCACATACTTTCGATTCCCCCCTATGTGCCGGGGAAACCCGTTGAGGAGTTGCAAAGGGAATTGGGTGTTGAGCAGGCAGTGAAGATGGCGTCCAACGAGAATCCTCTGGGCCCGTCTCCGTTGGCACTAAAGGCCGCCCGGGAACACCTGCAACGAGCACATGTGTACCCGGAGTCATCGGCCCCCCGGTTGCGTGAAGCATTGGCAAACAAGGCCGGCTTGTCGGCGGACTCGGTGATACTGGGCAACGGTTCCGACGAGATCATGCAGTTCGCCGCACACGTCTTCCTGAGGCCGGGGGACGAGGCCGTCATGGGGGCCAATGCGTTTTCCATGTACCGCATTGTGGTCGAAGCCTTCGGCGGGATCGCCGTCCGGGTCCCTCTGAAACGCCGCGCTTACGACTTGGGGGCCATGGCCGATGCTGTTACGGAGCGCACGCGACTGGTCTTTCTTGCGGTACCGAACAGTCCCACCGGGACAATTGTATCTCGGGAGGAGTTCGAGACGTTTCTGGGATCGCTGCACGGCAGGCGATTGCTCCTTATCGTGGATGAAGCGTATCGGGAGTATGTCCGGGACCCTGACTGCCCGGTGGGGCTCGACTACCTCTCCGGGGATGTCCCCATTCTCGTCCTGCGCACCTTCTCGAAGGCATACGGACTTGCTGGGCTGAGAGTGGGTTACGGCACGGCCCCCGAGTGGATCATTGAATTGCTCAACCGGGTACGGCCCCCGTTCAACGTCAATTCAGCCGCGCAGGCGGCAGCGTTGGCCGCGTTGGACGACGAAGAACACCTGCTCGGAACCCTCAAGACGGCCCATGAGGGCATGGAATACCTCAGCGGAGAACTCCGTGCCCTGGGATTCGAAGTGATACCTTCCGAAGCCAACTTCATCGCGTTCTGCCTGAACGGCGATGCTCGATCCGTATACGACGACTTGCTGAAGCAGGGAGTTATTGTCCGGCACCTTGGGTCGTTCGGAATGCCGGATTGCATCCGTGTCACGGTCGGCACCGAGTCCGAGAACCGGCGGTTCGTGCGCGCCCTCACCAACATCCTTTGAAAGTATGGGGTAAGTGTTTTATGGCATAATACGGCCACGTATTCAAGGCAACGATCCCGGCTTTGGTAGCGCCGGCCTCCGTGCCGGTATTCTTCTCCTCGACCGCCCGGCAGAGACGCCGGGACGCTACCGGGCCTTCACACGAACACGACAACGTATTTACGCCAACGAGTACTAAGAACACGGAGGCGGAAGACACGCATGGATCGGGGAATACCATCCGACGAGGCCGGCACGACGGTGATAGCCATTGACGGCCCGGCCGGATCGGGCAAGTCTACGGTGGCGAGAATCGTCGCCGGCCGGCTGGGTTTCTTTCTCCTGGACACGGGAGCACTCTACCGGGCCGTTGCCTTGCATCTCCTGCGCAGGGGAAAGGCCGACGAAGACGGACCTGTCACCCCGGAGGCTCTCACATCGTTGAATCTGAGGATAGAGCCGGCGGTAGGCTCGATGCGGCTCTTCCTAAATGATGAGGATGTAACGTTGAGCATCAGGACCGAGCAGGTGAGTGATGCCGCTTCTCGGTACTCCTCGAGACCGGAGGTACGCCGTACGCTCATTGGCTTGCAGCGGGAAGCCGGCACCAAATGGAACCTGGTCGCGGAAGGAAGAGACATGGGGAGCGTGGTTTTTCCCGAGGCCACGGTTAAGTTCTTTCTTACCGCGGACTTGGAGGTGCGTGCCCGGAGACGGTATCTGGAGATCGTGCAACGGGGGGAACACTGCACGTTTGAGGAAGTCCTGGCGGATATGCGGGTTCGCGATGTGCGCGATGAGTCGAGGGAGTTTGCACCGCTGGTGGAGGCTCCGGATGCCATACGTTTGGACACGACTGGATTGACGCCGGACATGGCGGCGGACACGGTCATGAAACACATCGGACGGTCAACGGTGCTTCCTTCGTCGAGGGAACAGGTTCCATCGCACCATAATGGTTAAGACTCCGCAAGCGGGAGATGCGCAACCGCGTAGTTTTGGAAACGCGGGATGGAACGTTGCGCGCCTTGTTTCCGACTGCCTGGAATCTTCCGCGCATGTGCCCGTTCTCTTGTTGTTTGACGGAGGAATAGTCTCTTTCTCGCAAAAAATGGATGCCTGCGTCAAACTTTCTCTTGTCACCAGGAAAGAAAATAGCTATATATAATTGATTATCCTGGGGCGGTGAATAACCTAACATATGAACAAAGAGTCTGGGGGTGGCAACTGGATGGAAAACGTGGAAACCCAAACCAATAACGACCTGTCCGTCGACGATGACGGGCAGGATATCTCACGGGAAGAAGATTTTGCCGAGCTTGTCGAAAGTAGCTTTCACAAGGTTCAGGAGGGCGAAGTTGTCACCGGCATGGTCGTGCAGATAACTCCCGAGTTCGTGATGATCGATGTGGGATCGAAGTCGGAAGGTCAGATTCCCGTCGATCAGTTCAGGGACGAAGAAGGCAATCTCACGGTAAACGTCGGTGACGAAGTTCAAGTGTTCCTGGAAGATACCGAAGAATCCTCGGGTCAGGTACGGATCTCCAAGAGTAAGGCCGACAAGATACGGATCTGGGACGAAATAGCCGAGATCTGCGACACTGAAAAAACTATATCGGGTAGGGTTGTGTCCCGGGTAAAAGGCGGGCTCCAAGTCGATATCGGCGTGTCGGCATTTCTGCCCGGGTCGCAAGTGGATTTGCGTCCCGTGCGGAACTTCGAGAAGTACATCGGCGAAACGTTTGACTTCAATGTCCTCAAGTACAACCGCAAGCGCGGCAACATCGTCCTTTCTCGAAGGCCCCTCCTCGAAAAGGCCAAAGACCTGAAGAAGAATCTCATTCTCAGCGCCATGGAAGGCTCCGGCGTCTTCAAGGGCGTGGTGAAGAACATTACCGATTACGGGGCTTTTATCGACCTGGGCGGAATCGACGGACTTCTTCATATTACCGACATGTCGTGGGGACGGATCAACCATCCTTCCGACGTGCTCAAAGTCGGCGACGAACTGGATGTGAAGGTCCTCAAGTTCGACCAGGACAAGGAACGTGTCTCTCTTGGCCTCAAACAGACTCAGCCGGATCCCTGGGAAAGAGTTGACGAAACGTACCCGTCAGGCTCCAAGTGGGTTGGGTCGGTGGTAAGCATTACCGATTACGGCGTGTTCGTCGAACTGGAAAAGGGTGTGGAAGGACTTGTCCACATTTCCGAAATGGCCTGGACCAAGAAACCCCGGCATCCATCCAAACTCGTGCAGGTCAGTGAAGAAGTGGACGTGATGGTCCTCAATGTGGACAAGACACAGAAGCGGATATCATTGGGCATGAAGCAGCTGAAGCCCAATCCGTGGGACGTCATTGCCGAAAGATACCCCGAAGGAACCAAGATAGAAGGAAAGATCAGAAACGTTACCGATTTCGGAATCTTCGTGGGCATTGACGAAGGCATCGACGGCCTTGTGCATATCTCGGATATTTCTTGGACACAAAGGATCAAACACCCCGGCGAGATGTACAAGAAGGGCCAGACGGTCCAGGCAGTGGTTCTCAACATCGACAAGGAGAACGAGCGGTTCTCTCTGGGAATCAAACAGATTCACGAGGATCCGTGGGAAACCATTCCCGACAGGTACCCCCCGGGAGCCAAAGTCAAGGGCAAAGTAACCTCCGTGACCGACTTCGGCGTATTCCTCGAGATCGAGGAAGGCATCGAAGGGATGATACACGTATCGGAACTCTCCAAGGACCGGGTCAACTCACCTTCCGATTTCACTCAGGAAGGCGAGGAATTGAGCGCAGTCGTCCTTAAGGTCAACAAGAAAGACAAGAAGATCGCACTCTCGATCAAGAGTCTGGAGAGAGTCGGAGACTACGATCAGGTCAAAGGCTACATGCACAGCCAGGAGGTCGTGGCGTCCAATCTCGGCGACTTGTTGAAGGAGAATCTCGGGAATTCCTTCGGCAAGGAATAGACGACGCATGATGGGCACTGTAATGGTCCGGCATCCGGATCACGGTGCCGGTCAAAACGGATGGTTGTTTCTGATCAGTGCTGCGGCGATGGAGAGGGCTTCCTCCTTGGTGGTTATTTCACCATTGTCCCGAAGCTCGGCCAAGTGCTCGAGCAGCCATCCGAGATACGGCCCCGGTGCGAGCCCAAGAACTCCCATCAAATCGTGACCGTTGACAAGGGGGGGACGGCACGTTTGTAAGTCAACAAACCATTCCAGGACATGTCGTACCCGTTGAAAGGCACGCTCATCTTCACCGACAGGTCTTGCCGGCCCGCGGGCGGCAGTCAGGTCCGCCAGAAAGATCAGAAGTAATCCCGCCAGATCATTACCGAATCGCCTCCACAACCGGTGTATGGCCCTTTTCGAGACCGAATCGCCGGTGAGTATCATTGCTCTCATGTGGCCTTCTATCAGCCCGGCAGCAATCTCCATCTCCCGCCTTGCCAATTTCATACGCCCACACGCATCGAGGAAAATGGATCGGGAAACCTGCTCGTGACCGAAAAAGCGGACCTTGCCGCCTGCGTCCACAGACCTCACCGCGGGCTTGCCGGAATCGTGGAACAGGATGACGAGTTTGAGAAGGGCCGACCGGGGTCTTCCCGTTACGGCCTCCTCCGTGAGGTAGGAGGCAACGATTTCCTCCGTGACGCCAAAGAGTTCATGCGGCCGGCTCGTAATCCATTCGAACCGTTCGACCGCTTCGAGGGTGTGGCTCCATACGTCCAGATGATGATAGGCATTCTGCCCGCACCCCTTCATAGGGCGCAACTCGGGGAAGATCACATCGAGCACTCCGCAACGGTCCATCTCCCTCAGCGCTGCAATGGATGAACCGCACGCCAGTACCGCGATAAATTCGTCCCTGATCCTCTCCGGAGCGACATTGACGATCAAACCGACGCTTTCCCTCACCGCGGCGGAGGTTTCTGGGGTTATCACCAGGCCCAACGACGAACTGAATCGGAAGGCCCGGAGAATCCTGAGGGGATCGTCCGGGAACGCCTCGCCGGAGCAAATCCGTACCAGCTTCGCTTCGATGTCGGCGACTCCGCCCAGCGGATCGACCAGTACGGCCGGACCGGATTGCAGCATATCGGATATCTTGACGGCAACCGCGTTGATAGTGAAGTCACGCCGCCTCAGATCCTCGAAGATGTCCGGGCCTTTGAACGAGGAGATGTCTACGGATCCTCCGTCGTCGCCCTTCAAGACCACCCTGCCCGTCCCGCGGTCGCGGTCCAGTGGAACGAAGCTCGCTTCCGGTCCCAAGAAATCGGCCAGATCCTTCGCGATGGAAAAGCCGTCCCCGCGCACCGCCAGATCGAGGTCGGCGTCCGATTTACGCCCCATGAGCGCGTCACGGACCGCACCCCCGACCACGTACGAATCCTCCGCCAGGCGGGAAGCCAGGTCGAGGACCATGCGCATTCGTGCATTAATTTGGATGGGCATATGTCGGGAATTGATGGCAACACGTGGAGAGGACCGTCTCACATCTACAGTTGGGCCTGCACCAACTCGAAGCGGAGGGTTCCCACGACCGGGGAGGAGGTGAGAAGGAGTGGAATCCGATGCTGATCATCGGAGATCCACAATTGCCCCTTGGCCAGTTCTTCCTTTTCTCCGGTGAGCTTCACCAGCCGCAGGCTGAGCCTGAGTGCCGGATGCACCCCCGTCTTGACCTGCACCTGTTCGACCCCCACGAAATTGACGAAGAGGCGCACCCTGTCCTTTCCATCGTAAATGTCGACAAACATCGGCTTCTTGAAATCTTTCTGTTTCCGCAGCAGAAACGCAGCGGTTACGGGATCGTAGACTCCCGCGAACTTCTCGGAGTGGCTCTCCCGTTCTCCGCCCAGAACCTTATCGACCTTTACGGTCTTTGTCGCGTGATCAAAGGCCACCTCGACCAACTCGTGTCTCAAGATGTTCGATCTCAGATTGAACGTATAGGTTTTCGGCTTGAACGTCCGGGCGGTAAACGTGGATTGGACTCTACTCCAAATCTCACAAACGGCCTTGAGTACCCCATCGGACACTGCCTGTGCGATGACCGTTACGCTCTTTTGCTTGGGATCGATCTTTGTCGTTATGTCGCCGTGCCCGGCTTTGCTTCCATTCCACGTCACTTCGTACCGGAGTATCTCGGCGTTGTCCGATGCCCTTAGGTGCCCGGGAACCGCCGCGGCAAGCAGCACAACGGTTGCCGTGAGAGCAAGGCGGATACTCCTGCGCCGCGTTGATTTCTCTCCTGCCATTATCCCTACCATATCACCCTGCCGGGACGGGAGCGTCTACTTCCGGCTCCTTTGACCGCCGCCGATACGTGTCACGGGAGGAGGTTTGTCCATCTAGCGGAAACGACGCCAGTAGAACTTCTTCTCCAACTCCGGCATGACGATCATCAGGGAGTCTCCCGTCAGCTCATAGGGCCATTTTGCCGCATTCCCCACGTCGTCGACGATGTTGATCATTTCGCCGTCCAACGTGTACGTTCCGGTACGGCTCTTTAGCTGACTTGAGGTGTCCTTGTCAAGTCGGTTGAAGATGACTTGTCCCTTAGCGGTAAATTCAATGAGTGTGCGGGTCGAGTCGCGCGGGCGTTGTTGCTCGCCTCGGTTGTCAACCTGATGGAGCAGTTCCCACGTGTCGGCCAGTCCCTTGTCCGTCCCCGTCTTTTCCGTCGACGGTTGGGTGGATGCCGTTGCCGGAGGCGGTTCCACTTTGGCGCTCTTTGGAAGCGACATGCTCAAACATGAGGTGAACAGCACCGGCACGAGGCACAATAAGACATTTGCGATACTCTTGGCGATGGATGGCATAACATATCCTGGAAATCAGACCGGCCTCAGCCCGGGCAGGCCGTCGCGGCATGGGTTGCGATGCCGCAAATCAGCTACCACAAGCTCCTGAATACGCGTTCTTGAGAACTGTCGCTCTGCGACACCACGGTTGCTTCGCTCTTTCCCGATGCCTCGGAGGGCGGCTTGTCTTCCGGCGTTGTACTGCTCGGTTTGGAGGCGGTCCTTACGGGAAATTCCCCCTTGGCCAGCCGCGCCAGAAACGAACGGTCCATGATTATGCAGTACGAGCCCACGTGCAGCGTGTGAAACACGGCCTCGGCATCCTGCCAATCCAAGCCCAAGCAGCCGTGTGTGAGACGTCCCCCGGTCGCTTCGGCATAGTGAATGTATCGCGTCCCGTCAAATACGAGCTTGTAGCGAAAGAAACCGGGGACCCTGCGATCCTCCCACCGTTGGGGAATGGGTTCCCCTTCTTCAACGAAATACCAGTCGGGCCTTATCCAGTCATCCACCGGGAGCTTCTGTCTTATGGGGAATATTCCGACCGGCGTCTCAAAAGCCCCTACGTTCGTGTGCCCCTTACCAATCGCCACGGGGCCGATTCTCAAGAGTTTCCCGGCACGATCATACAGGTAGAATTGGAAATTGCGCTTGTCTATTACTATGAAGGACTTACCGTTTCGTTTGGTAAGGATCTGAGAGATTCTCTGCGCCTCGGCCATCACGTGGCCCACGTGCCCCGGACTGTTGGTCGAGGGGAGGGCGAAGTCGTCGTACAGGTTGGGGTTGACGCGGCCCTGGTCTTGTACGGCATGCGGCGTCTGAGTGCGGTTGACCTGATCGCGCAGGATCATTTCGGCTTCTCTGTCGTCATATTGCAGATGCGGCGGCGGGTTGTCGTAGGTCGGTTGGGGGGAACCCGCCCGACTGCCCTGATTCCAACCTTCCTGAGACGTATTCCAAGGTCCCGGTTGATTGCCATACTGGGCACGGGGGTAATTATCCTGATAGTATTGTGCGCTTGCCGGAAAGGCGAGAAGGTAGGTCAAGATCAAGCACCCTGAACTTATTAAAGAGTTTCGCACGATTAAGGCCCAGTTTTCTCGTATCACTTCGAAAACTCCTTCATTCAGTTGAAATCGCTTCCATCTATAATAGAAATCAGTACGTCTGTCAACAAACGTTGCCGCCATTTTCGTGGGACCTTACAGGAACGCCCACCATTGTATCCGGGATCGGATACGTCATGCAAGGAGACCGAACTTTTTCATCTTGTATTGAAGATTACTCCTGGATATTCCCAATATCTTTGCAGCTTGCGCTTGAACGTTGCGCGTCTTCTTGAGAGCTTGACGGATCATCCGCTCCTCGATTGCATCGAGGGTTTCCGCAAGCCCCTTCTCCCAGGAGATCAGTGTATCCAATCCTTCTTCAATCTCCGGAGATTCACGGATCTCCGGGGGGAGGTCCTCGGGTTTGATCGTAGTACCTCGGCACAGGACCAGGGACCGCTCAATCACGTTTTCCAGTTCTCTGACATTCCCCGGCCAAGAATACCTGAACAGGGCGGTCATTACCTCCGGGTCAACGGCATGCACGATTCTGCCGAGCTTTTCAGTGAACTTGGCTACGAAATGTGCCACAAGAACCGGAATATCGGAACGGCGGTCCCGTAACGGCGGAACATCTATACGGACCACATTCAGCCGAAAATAGAGGTCTTCTCTAAAGCGGCCGGCGTCCACTTCTTCCTTCAAATCTTTGTTCGTAGCGGCGATTATCCTCACATCCACACGGATATCGTTATTGCCGCCCACTCTTTGAAACTCGTGCTCCTGCAGTACCCTCAGCAGTTTAACCTGAAGATTCAGAGCCATTTCACCGACTTCATCAAGAAACAACGATCCGCCGTCTGCAAATTCAAACTTTCCCTGGCGAAGACCGGACGCTCCGGTAAACGCGCCTTTCTCGTAGCCAAAGAGTTCCGACTCCAGCAAATTCTCGGGAAGTGCCGCACAGTTTATCGACACAAATGGAGCGGAGCTTCGTGAAGACGCCTTGTGCAATCCGCGGGCAACGAGCTCCTTACCCGTCCCCGATTCGCCGACCACCAATACGGTCGTGGGGGTATCCGCGACACGTTTCATGATCGTGAATACGGTGTCCATCGCCTTGGATTTGCCGATAATGTTTCCCCAGAGGCTGCCCAGCTCCGTTTCCAGGTGTCTGATATTCTTGATAAGGGAGCGTTTCTCCGCTCCCCGGGCTACCGCCCGCTTGACATCCTTGTTGTCGAACGGTTTCTGCAAATGGTCCAGCGCGCCCTTTTTCATGGCCTCGACCGCCTGGTCCACCTCGGCGTATGCGGTCATGAGTATAACCGGCAGATCGGGATCGACCGCCTTGATTCGATCAAGAAGTTCGATTCCCGTCATTCCGGGCATCTTGATGTCGGAGAGCACGGTATCCACCGGTTTCGTCTGGATGAACTCAAGTGCCTCCGCTCCCGAAGAGGCGGTAAGAACCTGGTAGCCTTCATCCTCCAGCATATCTTCGAGCACTACGAGGTAGTTCTTTTCGTCGTCAACAACCAGCACTGTCGTCATGTCTGCGCCTGTAGGGAATTGTCGCTCACTTCGGCCTCCCGGCTGCCGCAGGGCAAATAAATGGTGAAAACGGTCCCTTTGCCCTCCTCGCTCTCCACGGAGAGCGTCCCGCCGTGAGCCGTGATGATGTTGTGCACAACCGACAGGCCGAGGCCGGTCCCCATTTCATTGGTAGTGAAAAACGGCGTAAAGACCTTTTTCAGATTCTCTGCCTGAATACCGTGACCATTGTCGGAAAAATCGATCCTAATCATGGAATCTTGCCGGGCAGTCGCGATGGTGATGCACCCGCCGGTCTCCACGGCTTCGAAGGCGTTCATGGCCATGTTCAGGAACGCCTGATAGAGGAGATCGGAGTCGCCCATGACAATTGGCCGGTCTCCATTGGACTGCTCTTCGGTCCACTGAATCCGCCGGGTTTGGATCTCATACTCCAGATTGTTGCGGACCCTCGACAGCACGTACCGCACGTCGATGGAGGCAAGAGCCGGAGAACGCGGCCGGGCAAAATCGAGAAAATCCTTTAGTATGGTGCTCAGCCGTGTGGCCTCTTCCACGATGATTCCGCAGAGTTTGCTTACGCGTGCGGGATCGGTGCCGGACTTCTTGACCAGCACTTCCGCCGAAGATTTTATGATGCCGAGAGGATTTCTGATTTCGTGGGCTATGGTGGCCACCATCTGCCCAATGGAGGCAAGCTTCTCGGATTGCTGCAGCTGCTCCTCGAGCTTCTTCTGCTCTTGCCCTCTCTCGATCAGTATCCGCTCTCCACGGCGCACGATGAGCGTAAGGGTCACGAACAAGAAGGCCATGAGGACGACGGCCGCCAGGATGATCACCATGATGGAGCGTTGCACCGTGGTATATTGATCAGTCACGTCCTGGGTGATCTGGATTACTCCGTATATCCTGCCCAGCATCCAGTAGTTGCCGGCCCCCTCCCTGAGGGGATAGTACGTGTCGGCCAACCAGTTGCTGTACCATTGTCCCGAGGGGCCCTTTTCCTTGCGGATTACCGTGAGGTCGTCTCCCCTGAGGGCCTTCTCCGCCTGAGAATCCTTGGGTTCGTATTTCCCGATCAGGTCGTATTCCGTACTGTAGACGATTTTCCGCTTCTCATCTATGACTTTGATGCGTTGAATCTTAAGACCGTACGTGAAGTCCTTTATGAGCGAGTCGAGGGCGCCGAACTGGTCCCACTTACGAAGATCCATCGGGACGCCCCGGGCCTTCAAGGGAGCGTAAAATCCCACAAATATGTTGTAGTTGAGATTCTCAGCGAGAAGACGAGCATAGTTCTGCGCGCTTTTCAGCAGCGTGTCGACGCTTCTGGTGTAAAGAAAGGCCCCCAAGAGGAAGGTCACGATAACGATGACCACAAATCCCGAGATAATAAAGTATTTCAGCAGCCTGAAGGGCCCACCTCGGGGCGTGACGGGAAAAGGGTCCTGCGCCATGATCGTCACCTGTCGATACTCCACATCGCAAGGTGCAACTTACCATCACGGAGATCCCGGGTAAAGGAAAAGGGCCTCATCAAATACGGCAAGTCGACATTCCTCCAGGAATGGACGCAGCTGAGCGGGGTCGTGATGCGCCGTTACGCGGGGGTATTCCCGCCGAGGAAAGCCCGAAAACCGGGTCGGCCGAGCGATGCCGCGGTCATGCAGCGTTGTCCCCTTGGGGCGCAGAAGCCTCCGCACGCGCCTCCCACGACAAACGGGAATCCTCATCTCTCCGGTTTGGTTCGGCTACACGGGGTTGTTCACACGGATTGAAGCGTATGGGCTCGGTTTGGTCGGCCTTCGGCGAGCGTTCCGCAACCACGCGCCCTTGGTCCGAAGGCCCGTTTCCCGTCGGGAACACGCCGTCACGACGGCTTCGACGGCTACGCGTTTCCCAGATCGTCCGGATTCATCCTCTCCAGGATCTTTGTAAGCTCCTCATCGGTCTGCTCGACGTCCTCCTGAGTGAAGATGATCTTCTTGTGCTGCTCTTCTTCCTCCTCGGGACGGGTCATCCCCTCGATAACCTTTTCGCTGACGAAAATGGGAACGCCGGTCCATGTTGCCAGAACGAGAGAGTCCGAAGGCCGCGCATCAACGGTTATCAGTTTGGTGTCGGGACCTCTCAGATAGATCGTGGCAAAATACGTATGGTCCTTCAGGTCGTCAATCTCGATATGTTCGATCTGCACGCCGGCCTTGTCAATGATGGTCCTCATCAATTCGTGGGTCAACGGTCGTTGGAACACTTCCTTGTTCATGGCTCTCTGGAGAGCCATAGCCTCAACCGGTCCGATCCAAATGTAGAGATCCCTCTCTCCGTTTGTCTCCTTCAAAATGACCACCGGTTGCATATTTCGGCTGTCCGATGCGATTCCGACAACACTCATCTCTTTGAACTCTGCAGAACGCTTCATGAGAACCTCGAAGGCCCAACCGCCACATCCGACAAGCAGTACTGGGACGCCCGGAGCGGTTCCGTTCCGGTGCCGGCTGTTGGGTCGGTGATCCGGGCTGAATTCCCGGCCGAAAGAACCGGCTTGTTAGGTTGCCGAATATCTGTTCCTCATACGGCACGGCGGAAGTGCGGTGACCTAATTGACACAAACCGCCCCCGCTCTTGACGGCGCCGCCCTCCGTGCCGGTCAAGACGGCGGCCCGTTCCGCCAATTGCCCCATAGCGCTTTGCTGCCGGCCGAACGCCGTATGCCTTTCAGGGTAGCATCTCGTCTCCCGCTCTGTCAACACGCCTGGGGGGTCACTCGGATGCCGGCTCGGCTTCTTGCTCGCCCTTCTTCGCTGCGGCCGCCTTTTTCGCCGCCTGATCGGCCTTTATCGCGGCAACGGCATCGGCTTGCTTCTTCGGGTCGGTATGGCGGAAAATGAACTGCCTGTTGCATGCCTCGACTCCCGCCTTAGCAAGATTCTCGTCCATCTTTTCATAGTCGATTTCAATGCGGCCGTTCACCATGTTTACCACGTCCTTGGCCTTGCGCGTGCACGCCATGCAATGGATGCACCCCGCTTTGCAGACGCTCGAAACCGCTTTTCCCGAATCATGGGAGCTACAGGGGACGTAACATGGGGCGTCCTTTGGCAGGAGCTGCAGCACTCCCTTGGGGCACGCTTTGATACACACGCCGCAGCCCGTGCATCCTTCGGGGTCGATGACGGGCATGTTGTCCTTCATGTGAATAGCGTGGAACGGACAAGCCGCTTCACAATCGCCATATCCGATGCATGCATACGTGCACTCGTACGGTCCCCCGAAGGCGATTGCCGCAGCCTGGCACGTATCGAACCCAATATAGGTATGCTTCTTCTCGACTTCCCCTTCGTTTCTCGAGCAGCGGAGATACGATACCACGCTGCTCGCCTCTCCGGCCGCCTTACCTGTAATTTGGGCAATTTTTTCCGCCACGGCTTGCTTGCCCGGGGCACACTTCGATACGGGGACTGCCGGATCGGTAACCACGGCTTCGGCATAGGACTCACATCCTGCAAAACCGCACGCGCCGCAATTGGCGCCGGGGAGACAAGCCCTGACGGCCTCTATCTTAGGATCCACTTTTACGGCAAAACGCTTGGCAGCGTAGGCGAGCGCAAGTCCGCAGATGACTCCGAATGCCAGAAAAAACGCCACCCCGTAAGCCGCAATCGTCACCACATTTTCCATAATTGTAACACCTCTAGCCCGCCGCACGCTCATATCGCGACAGGATTCTTCTACTCGTTAGTCGAAGCATCGCCCCTTGGTGCGGGTTGTGTCTTCCATCGAAGCCGCCTCTTCGTGTCGCCCCATCCGGGGGAACTCTTCAGCGGGTCGTAATCGACCCCTCAAGTCGGCGATTAGAAGATCGACAGACCGGAAAAACCGAGAAATGCCAGTGCAAACAACCCGGTAACCACGAAGGCTATGGGAAGTCCGGCGAAAGTCGGAGGAACCCGGCACACTTCAAGCTTCTCACGCACGCAGGCCATGAGGAACAACGCGATGGCAAATCCCACGCCAGCCCCTACGCCCAGACTGATGCTCTGCAGGAACCCGTATCCACGGTCGGTTTGCATCAGTGGAACTGCGAGAATGATACAGTTGGTCACGATCAGAACCAGGTACACGCCGAGCTTCTTGAACAGATACGGGTTCACCTTTCTGAGGATGGTGTCCACGAACTGAACGAAGATCGCGGTGGTGCCGATGAAGACAATGATCTTCAGGAAGCTCAGGTGCAGCACCGCCAGTACGTAGTTGTACAGGAGCCAGCAAAAGATTGCCGTCAACGTCATCACGAGGGTAAAGGTTATTCCCATCCCTACTGCGGTCTCCTTCTTCTGAGAGACACCGAAGAAGATGCATAACCCGAGATACTTCGTGAACACGAAGTTGTTGATCAGCATGGCACTTAGAATGATAGTGAATAGTACCTGAGCCTGGCTCTTCTTGATCAGAAAGCTGCGACTCCCAATGACTTTGCCCGCGGAGGTCACGTCTTTGGCGTCAACAAAGTATTCCGATTCCTCAGCGGTGTTCAAGGGATCCTTGAAACTGAGCGTTGCCGTGGTCTTGCGCTGATCGAGGGACACGCCGGCCACCGGGATTTTGATGTCAGGATCGGTCCTTTCGTAGACGGTGTAATTTGCAGGGTTTATTGCCCAGGCCTCGTCTACCGGCACGCCAAAAGGAATCTCTATTGCCTTGTCTTTCTTGAATGTCCCCGAGCCCTCCGCCGCGGCAAAGACCGGGCCCGCGGCCGGCAGCAGGAGCACAAACATCGCTGCAACAGCAGCGGCGAATCTGATCGTCTTCATATCAGTGACCTCCTCCCGACGCGGGGATCTTTCCCGTAATCTTGTACTCAAGCCAGTTGAACGTTGCCATAATGAACCCGATCACGAAGAACCCGCCCGTCGGCAGAATCATGACCAGGAGGGGCTTGGTTCCTCCCAGCACGTCGTAGCCGTACAACTGTCCGGCTCCGGAAAGCTCTCGTATCGCACCGATGAGGCACAGACCGAAGAGAAAGCCAATGCCCATGCCCAGTCCGTCAAAGAAGGACGGCACGAGCGGTTGTTTCGAGGCGAAGAGTTCAAGTCGTGATATGATGATGGCGAAGACCACGATCAGCTTCACGAACAGTTTTACCTTGTCGTATACTTCAGGCGATATCACCGGCAATATCATGTCAATGACGCTGACCCAGAGAGCGATCACGATAACATACGCGGGAATCCGGATCCGCGGGTGGATGAACGAGCGGAAAATGGCGACCGTGCAGCTGGAAAAGACCTGCACGAAAATCACCGCCAGGCCAAGCATGAGCCCGTTCGCCACGGATGTCGTCACCGCCACGGCAGGACACATGCTCAAGGCCAACCGGAATATCGGATTCTCGGGAATCAAACCATTCCACAGTAGTTGTATATTCCTGTTCAACTTCTACCTCCGCTAGAACGCGACCTTTATGTCGTCTTGTTTGACCGCGCCGTTGAGAATGCCCATCCGATAGACAAACTTCCGCACCGCGTCCTGGACGCCCACCGTCACCGCCCGACTGGAAATGGTCGCACCGGTGAGCGCGTAGATGTCGTCCTTGAGATGCTTGTTCTTAATTTCCCGAACCTGCTCCGGGGTCAACCCGGCCTGCTTGGCTTTGCCGGGTTCGAGAACGTCGAAGTAATCCGACGGCAGCGGTTTCTTGACGACTTGCAGATTCTTCAACACGTCCGTTGTCTTGCCGACGAACTGATTGCGGAAGTAGTGCTGCTGGATCTCCGCTCCCAGCCCCGGGTCTTCTTCGGACTCGGTGATTGCGATTCCCGTGAGGGTGAACTCGGGGTCAAGCGAAACCATGAGTCTGATAAACGTCTTGAACCCTTGGGTCACTCCGGGGACAATGTAGCCCAACCGCTTGTCGCCGAGATTGGCCACGTACAGGGTCTGGGCCCAGACGGCTTTCGACCCCTTGGGAAGTGCATCGTTGACGATCTTGTCCCTGGGGCCTTGTTCGGCCAACTCGGACTCTTCCCCCTTGACGGGGATCATTTTTCCCGGCTTGCCGGAAAGCTCTATCTCGGCAAGGACATGGCCTTTGTCCTTCAAGGGGAGCAGGTAGCCGAGCATGGTGTTTCCGTCTGCAGACTTGATGACATACCGGTCCACGGCGAAGACGTGGAGGTCGGAGGGGACCTTCTTGCCGGACCCGTATCCAAGGAGACTTTCAATGGTCACCCTCTTGGTCTTTTCTTCCTGTTCCTTACGCTTATGTTCAGTCTGGGTGTAAACCGCTCCGAGAATCAGGGATGCGGCTATACATACACAGGTCAAACTGAATGTGATCTTAAAGATTTCTTTCATCGAGACCTCTCATTCAAAGGCGACCTTATTTGACAGCCGCAACGGGCGCCTGTTTGGGGGGTGCGAATCTCTTCGGTTGGAACCACTCTTCCAGTGCCGGAGTGAGGCAGTTCATCAGCAGGATGGCATAGCATACCCCTTCCGGGTAGCCGCCCTTGAGACGTATGAGAACCGTCAAGGCTCCCACGCCTACCCCGAAGACGATCTGTGCGCTCTTGACCGACGGAGACGTCACGTAATCGGTGCACATGTAGAATGCACCAAGCATGAGACCGCCTGAGAGCACCTGCACCAGGGGTTGACCGCCGAACCAGGTCTCACCGCCGAAGATCCACGAGAGCACCGCCACCGTCGCGATGGTGGAAACGGGGATGTGCCACGTGATGATTCCGCGAATCAGGAGGAATAGTCCTCCTGCAAGGATCAACAGTGCCGACGTCTCACCGATGCACCCCGGCATGTTGCCGAGGAAGAAATTCCACCAGATGGTGTCGAGACCGCCGAACTGCTTCATAAGGGCGCTCAGACCATAGTGTTTCAACACATACAAGGGAGTCGCCGTGGACACGGTATCCACTGCGCCCCATCCGAGAAACACGCCCAACGGCGACTGCGACCAATCTACGGGGGGAATCCATGCAGCCGTCATGGCGACCGGAAAAGAAGCCATAAGGAGGGCTCTTCCCACCAGCGCGGGGTTCCACACGTTGAAGCCCAGTCCTCCCATGAGTTGCTTGTTGATGAATATGGCTCCTACCGCACCGACTATCGGCAACCAATAGGGAACTCCCGGAGGTATGACAAATGCCATGAGGATCCCGGTGAGCACAGCGCTTCCGTCGCCGGAGGATACGGGCCTGCTCAAGGCTTTCTGCGAGATCGCTTCGACCACCACGCAGGAAACAATACTGACCAAGGTGATAATGAGTCCCCGGAATCCGAAGACGTAGATTGACAGGAGCATCACTGGTATCAGTGACGCGGACACGGTCCACATTATTCCGGACGTTGTCCTCCCCATCCTGATGTGGGGCGACACCGAAACAGACCACGTGGGTCCGGTACTCTTCGGTTTTTGATCTAGTGTTTCGATTGTCCCATCCTCCCCGAACGGTGAATTTTTTGGGTGTGCTTACCGACAAACGGCAGCCGGCAGTGTGCTCCGGTTCGCGGAAACGGCGTATTGCAGCCCCTTACCAACGATTCTCCCAAAGACTAACTGCAGGATCGGAAATCTCACCCGTGCTTCTTGATTTGTATCTTAGCCAACCTGGCAAATTGTACGAGCGGGCGCTTGGCCGGACAGACGTACGCGCAGCACCCGCATTCGAAGCAGTCAAATACCCCGAACCTTTCGGTCAGGTGTCCACGGCCGGCTTCGACAAAAATCCCCACCTCTTTGGGAGACAGCCCCATGGGGCACGCTTCCATGCACAAACCGCAATGAATGCACGGCCCGTGCAGGTTTACGTCGGTCTCCTTGCTGTTCAGAAACAGCACGCCGGAAGTGGTCTTGGTGACGGGTACGTCGAGTGTCGACATGGCGAATCCCATCATGGGACCGCCTGATACTATCTTCAGGAGGTCTTTCGTACCTCCGAGGTACTCGACTACGTCCGACAGCACCGTGCCCACCTTTACCTTGAGGTTGGCAGGCTTGTTGATGGCCCTCCCGGAGAAGGTCACCACCTTTTCGTAAAGCGGTTTCTTCATCGTCGTCGCTTCGAAAATTGCCAGCGTCGTCGATATGTTCTGCACGATCACGCCGACGTCAAACGGCAAGCCTCCGCCGGGAACGGACCTCTGCGTGAGAGAGTAGATGAGCTGCTTCTCGGAACCTTGCGGGTACTTGACTCTCATGCCCTGAATGCCGACGGTCATGCCGTCCAAGCCGGCCGCTTTTTCCGCGGCTTTGTTCAGGGCGTTGATCGCGTCGGGCTTGTTGAGTTCGACGCCGATTACGGCGTTCTTGATCCCCAGGATCTTGAGGATGATCTTGGTGCCGTCGATAATCTTCTCAGGCTGCTCCAACATGATCCTGTGGTCGGTGGTAAGGTATGGTTCGCATTCGGCACCATTGAGGATGAGCGTGTCGACTTTGGCGGTCGGAGGCGGGGACAGTTTCACGTGCGTGGGGAACCCTGCTCCTCCCAGTCCGACTATGCCCCCTTCCTTCACCAGGGCCAGCAGCTTTTCCCTTGAGATCTTGCGCCAGTCTTCCGACTCGTACTCGCGGGGAGGTGCGTCGGGGTCCCGGTCGATGACGATCGCGTCGCACTTCACCATGGTTGGGTGGGGTCTTGACTCAATCGTCTTGACTACGCCCGTTACGCTGCTGTGAATGGTCGCGCCAAGGGCCTTTTCCACGGTAGCGACGACCTCGCCCTCCTGCACTTCCTGCTTTTTCTTCACAACAGGTTTGGCCGGAGCGCCGAAATGCATTGACAGGGGTAAAACGACCTGGGCGGGAGGCGGCATCTCCCCAATGGCCAGGTGTTCCGTAATTTCCTTGTGTTCTTCGGGATGTATCCCGCCTTTTGGAAAGGTTGATCCAGCCATGTTTCCTCTTCTTCGCTTGCATCTGCTTGCTGCGGCCCACGGCCCCGGGACGCGCACTGCCCGATGACCGCCGAAAAATCCGGCGGAGTACCGGGGATGCGAACCGCTGACTAACTGAGAACGTGTGGTGAGACTCTGCCCCAAGCAATTGGAGGGCGAATCGTTTCTCACAGCAATGAGAAATCGTAAAAATGTCAACCATAGTATCGTACGAAGTTCATGTCAAGAAATTCTTGTGATCCCAAGCAGGTCTTTGTTTCTTCCTGGAAGGCTTTCCAGGCCGCGAAAACCGCCTCCCGCAAGTCCGGGCACGGCGGAAAGCCTTCCCCACGTTTCACAAAGCCTTGACTACGTGGTAACGTTATGATTGACGGATCTTGGACGGAGGAGTGAAATTCATGGATAAGACCTTCGAGGACCTGGTCATGGAAAGAATCGACCGGCCCGGCTGGGTATCCACCAGAGGAATTCTCATGGACCCGGCCGGGGAACTGGATTCGGAAGAGCACCGCCGCGCCGAAGAAGCGATGAAGAGCCTTGCCGCAAGGGGCATGGTGACCCTTTGGCGCCTCATCATGCAGGACACGGATCAAGAGATGTTGGCCGCGGCGAGGCCGGGATTCGAACTGGACAAGGACCTCGAGCAGAGGGGTGCTTGGGCCAAAGCCGTCAGATACGACCCGGACGCATGAAGCTTCTTCGCAATCGCGAGATCTACGAACAGTTCACGGAGACTCATCTCGCCAAGGCACGGCAGTTTGTGTGGATTGCCACGGCAAACGTCAAGGGGACGAATGTTCTCTATAAGGGACGGTTCCTTTCCTTTGTCGACATCATGGCGTCCATGGTCAACCGTGGAGTCGCATTCAGAATCATCCATTCGGAGATTCCGTCCAAGCCTTTTCGTGAGAGGTACGATCAGCTCGACTCGAAGGGGCAACTCAGTGCGGGAGTGGAATTCCTCCACTGTATACGGATGCATGCCAAAGCGTTCATCATCGACGGGGAACGGGCACTGGTCGGCAGCCCCAACTTGACGGGAGCCGGCATAGGAGCAAAGTCCGGGGCCAACCGAAACTTCGAACTGGCAATGCTCTTCGAGGGGGAACAGGAAGTCCTCCCTTTCCTGGATTACTTCGACTACTGCTGGATGGGCGGTCCCTGCCCTCAGTGCGGCCGCCGCGACCTCTGCCCCGCCCCGGCGGCTTGACGGCAAACCACTAAGCGTTCTATGGCATAAATACGGTCACGCATTCTGTAAACACGCGGTAGCGTCCCGGCGTCCCTGCCGAGCGAATACGGCGGCCACCTGAGGAATACCCCGCATTCTGCGCGGGATGCCGGGCATGTGTGTAGGGGCACCCCCCTGTGGGTGCCCTGGGTAGGCTCTTAGCCGAAGACCGGGCAGAGCCCGGAGGACAGGCATTTCCAGGCAGAGCCTGGGAACGAGAAATCCGGGCACGGAGGCCCGGGCTACGAAGAACCGTCATGAAGCCTTGTACCTGTCTTGTGGGATCCCGCGGAACGCGGGATGCCCGTCATCTTCAAGGGCGGGCGTCCCGCCCGTCCGTGTCTTGCCGGCGCCCGCCTCCCCCGTCGGTAATGCTGCTTCCCCCCGTTGACGGGGGGACTGAGGGGGGTATCGCCCGGCAGGGACGCCGGGACGCTACCGCGAGTACTCAAGAATACGGCTCCGTATTTGGGAAACGAAGCACTATGGCGTGCTCACCGGCACCCTACGAAGACGCTGCCGACGGGCGGGATTCCGGTCCACGACCGCACACGTCACGTCTGCAATTCTTTGAGGTTTGCGAAGAGGCTCAATGCCTCGGGATTGGCCAATGCATCCTTGTTGGTGACCGGCTTCCCTTCGATGACATTTCTGACCGCGAGTTCCACCTTCTTGCCGTTGAGCGTGACCGGGATATCCGTGACCGGCAACACCTTTGCCGGGACATGGCGCGGGGTGGTATTCTCCCGGATGTTCTTCCTGATCCGCGAGACCAACTCATCGTTGAATTCCACGCCTTCCGCCGGTTTGACGAACAGCACCACTCTGACGTCGTTATCCCAATCCTGCCCGACAACGATGCTGTCGGCAATCTCGTCCATGGCTTCAACCTGCCGGTAGATCTCGGCAGTGCCGATGCGCACTCCCGACGGATTGAGAGTCGCATCCGAACGGCCGAAAATCTTCACGCCTCCGTGTTCGCTGATCTCGATGAAGTCGCCGTGGTGCCACACGTTGGGGAACACGTCGAAATACGCGGCCTTGTACTTGGCGAAATCGGGATCTTTCCAGAAATAGATGGGTTGCGACGGAAAGGTCTTGGTGCAGACAAGTTCACCCTGCCTGCCCCTCACGGGCTTGCCTTCCCGGCCAAATGCTTCCACCGCCAATCCTAGGCCTCTACATTGGAGTTCTCCCTCGTGGACCGGCAAGATGGGACAACCCAAGGCAAAGCAGGAGATGATGTCGGTACCTCCGGAAATCGAAGCGAGATCCACGTCTTCTTTTACGTCCCGATACACGTATCGAAAACTCTCCTCGGAAAGCGGAGACCCCGTGGAACACATGGTTTTCAGAGCTGAAAGATCGTACTTCTCCCTCGGAACGACGCCGGCCTTTTCCACACCGGCGATATAGCGGGCGCTTGTGCCGAGGATGGTCATCTTCTCGTCTTCGGCGAATTGAAAGATCGCCCCCGGGTCCGGATAAAAGGGTGAGCCGTCATAGAGGAGCAAGGTGGCTCCCACGGCCAATCCGCTCACCAACCAGTTCCACATCATCCAACCGCATGTGGTGAAATAGTAGATCTTGTCTTCTCTCTTGAGGTCACAGTGCAGAAGCAGCTCCTTCAGGTGCTGAATGAGAGTCCCTCCGGCCCCATGAACCATGCACTTGGGCAAACCGGTTGTTCCCGATGAATACATGATGTAGAGAGGGTGGTCGAATGGGAGTTGCTCAAATTCCACTTCCAGACCCTTTTCTTTGGAAATGAAGTCCTGGTAGTGGATTCCGTTGGGCAATGCGCCGATATCCGCCCGCTCCTCGGTATAGGGAATCACGACGATCTTTTCGATGCCCGGAAGCTCCTTGATGATGCCGGAAATGCGGGCCAGAGAATCGTGGGCCTTGCCGTTGTAAAAGTACCCGTTCGCGGTGAAGAGAATCTTCGGTTCGATCTGTCCGAAACGGTCCAACACCCCCTTGATTCCAAAATCCGGTGAACACGAAGACCAGATGGCCCCAATCGAGGTCGCCGCCAACATGGCCGCAATGGTCTGCATCATGTTGGGCACGTAGCCTGCGATCCGGTCGCCGGTCACCACGCCTGCCGCACGCAGCGACTCGGCAAGCCGCGCAACCTCATCGTACAACTCTGCGTAGGTCATCCGCACGGTCTGTTGGCCTTCACCCTTGAAAACGAGGGCGGTTGCGTCGTCTCGAAACCGCAGGAGGTTTTCCGCGAAGTTGAGACGCGATCCGATAAACCATTTTGCGCCGATCATGGTCGGCGAGTCCTCCAAGATCTTGTCGTACGGTTTCGAGGCGACAACACCGCCGAAATCCCAGACGGAGCTCCAAAAGTCCTCCCTATTGGCAACGGACCACTCGTACAGGCCGTGATAACCGTTAATGTCGAGGGAATGGCGCTTGTTTACGAAGTCAATGAATTTGGTGATATTGGCATTCTTGGTACGTTCTTCCGATGGTTCCCAGAGAGGACCCATGATCCTACCTCCTCGTTCAGTCGCTAAAGCCGGTCGGCCGGTTGGACGGATAGTTACACGGTATTGTGATGAAGCATACTCCAAAGTGCACCTTGGTACAGGATTTCATACCGCCCCCCATGATCGGGGCGATCACAACTGACGATGAAAGCCCCCCGGACTCCGGGCCGAAGACCGTGCAGAGTCCGGCGGATCAATCCGGGGACACGATTCCGAGTTTTGCGAGGTCGCATGGCGCCGTTCGCAAAATCGGATCATGTCCCCGATTGCCGGCGGCTGTAGGGGGCCCGCGCAGAACACGGGATGGCCGCCCGGGTAGGCACGGGGAAACTGTCTCAAAAGTCGGTTCCTGATGCTAATCGTGGCACGATTGTAGGTCATTCGAATCCAGTCCATCGTGGCACGATTCACTTCGCTCCGACAGTTTTGAGACACTTTCCGGGGGCCTACCCCTTCGAGGTCTTCAGGGGTTGGCAACCTGACAGCCTAGGTGCACAGTTTCCCAAATACGGTCGCACATTTTCGTAGGATGTGGTGAATCCCGCTTTCAGCGGGATGAACCGCATCGTTCGCGGTCTTTTCTCGACAGATGCGGTTCCCCCGCACCAAGTGCGGGGTCACCACATCCTACGCTGCCTGAGATTGCTTCGTCGCTGCGCTCCTCGCAATGACATCTCGTGGTTGCACGCGATTTCGGTCACGGCACCACGCTGAACCATGTCATTGCGAGCCCGAGGCTTTGGGAGGGCGTGGCAATCTCAAGAGGTTAAGAATGC
>JAZDHD010000276.1:0-19144 GCA_043806215.1 Pseudomonadota bacterium
GACTGTCCCACCAGGCCGGGGTCGGGAAAATCATGACCGGTTCCCGGCCTGCGCCCGTAGGCGTTAACTTAAGCCTGTTGGTCGGCTTGGACTTGGGTTCAGTCATAACGTCCCGAAGGGACACCGGAATGCTCTCCATTGCGAATGCGTCCACGTGCGCCGTCCCTTCGGGACGGAAATCCTGTTCGCTTTATCCCGTTCTTCCGGGGGATTAATCCCCCGGCTAAATTCCTAAGTGTTCTATGGCGTAAATACGGTCGCACATTCTCTAAGCGCGCGGTGGCGTCCCGGCGTCCCTGCCGGGCGAGAGATAGTACGTTGTTTCTACTAAAGAATACCGGCACGGAGGCCGGCGCTACCAAAGCAGGGATAATTGCCACAAATGTGACACCGTACTTCTGCCACGAAGCACCAAGTTTCAGATCCCGGCGACCCCGGGGATGTTGATGATATGTTTGCCGCCTTCCTTCTGAATGATCAGTTCAAGGCTGTCGTTCCGGATCCCAAGGGAAAGGGTGCCTTGAGCGTTACCCCCTTCCATGCCGGTGATCTCTCTCAAGATTTCCAGGCCTCGCGCAATGTAGTGTGCCGGTGCTTTGGGCAAATCGTACGTCTTGTCCGAGTAAACCGTGACCCCTTGGTCCTTGTCCACCGACAGCCTCACCGCCTTCTCTTCAACGGCATCGAGCACCACCAATGCCATATATTTCAGGGGAGCCTCGTCCACGTCCGTTCCGGGAACTTCCTTCCAGCCTCCCTTTTCCCACTCCGTCAAAGCGTCGCGGGGCTTGATCTCCAATTGGCAATCAATCTGCTGCTGTAATCGTAAATGCGGACTGTCCATCTCGGTCATGACACAACCTCCTTTCCATGGGTTGCATACACGAGCATTAGTGACACGTGGCGCAAGATGTCGCCGAACAGGAACTGCACCCCGAGCTGCCGGTACCCGACGTCTTGAAATCACCGGCCCCACTCTTGAAACTGCAGGCCGACATGAGCCGACTCACCCGGCCGCCGCATTTGGGGCAGACCACTTCGTCCTTGCCAAGGACCAGTGCTTCAAAAACATCGTCGCATGCTGAACAGCTATATTCATAAATCGGCATCTCAGTCATTCCCTCCTGATTCTCTAACTCTAAACATCCAGATGCGCCTCTCCGGCAAAAGATGCAAGCCCCGGGCAAAAAAGGCGCCGCGATGCGGAGAGGTCAATGCAGGTCTTGATAGGTGATTGTCTTTCCGCCCGGAAACGTCACTGTGCTTCCGCTCTTGGTCTCCACGTACCGGCCCGGCTTGAATAGATTCTTTTCCGCAGTACGGATTCCCTCACGGACGTTCCCGCAGTCAATGCGCTTCCATTCCGACTTTCCACACGGGTAGTTCATCCTCATCTCACCATTGCAGCCGACACCCGTAACCGTAGCGCAACCGGTCTTGGCAAGCTTGCCGCCGCATCCCGAGACCGCGGCGGTAATGAGAAACCCCAGTAAGAGCATGAGAAATCGATTCCTGATGCGCAAGACGTCTCCTTGAAAACGCGGAATCTTTCGCTTTTTTTACCACGGCTCGGCCTGCCGTGTCAACCGTCTTTTTCGACCTTTTGTCGCTTGACTTTCGGCTTTTCCTCGCCATCATGCTCTTTGGCGTACCTATGGTCGCACAACCAGGGCCTTGCATACAAGCTTTACACTTTCCGTCCATTTCGTTGACATGAAAGTCGTGTGTCATATCAGGCCATTGCATCATCCGTGACCCCGCCGTGACAAATCGCGGCATTTCCTTCACGTCCACGCGTTTCACACACGGTTATACCGGGTCTGCCGGCGCTTTTCAGAGTCTTTCCCGTGGCACGGAACTTGCTGTGTAAACGGTGTACTCCACAGGTGAGCCGAGACGTACCCGCAGCCGGGACAATGAGTGCGCGACGGACCCAGCCGAGAAGGGCATGGGGCCTGCGCAGACATCTCGGATACATCTTGCCCGCACCATACCATACCCTCCATCCCCGGTCCGCCCCTCCGGCCCGGGGATTTTTTTCACACGTATTATATAGTGACGCTCTTTTAATTTCGCGGTAATCCTAATCCAGTTCCTCAAGGATCCCGCCGATTGTTCCTGTCATTGCGAGGAGCGCAGTCCCGCGTCCCGCGGGAAAGCAATTTCAATGCCTCATGAAAGGCTGAGATTGCCACGCCCTCCCAAAGCCTCGGGCTCGCAATGACAAACGTGAAGGTGTCCGCAGTATTCAAGGAGCGAGACTATATTACCCTGGCTTCCTTGCCGTCATGACGCGGACGTATGCCCACCCGGCCATGACGGATTTGGGCGGCACCTCACGGAGAGAAAATCGTTGAATGAAGGCGGGTATCGGTCCGGAGACGGGGAGGGAGGGCAATGCGGGAACAGAGCCGACCTTGGATCCGTCTGCTCCCGCATCGTACATGAAAACCGGGGGGAACTCGGTACTACTTGTTGGTTGCGCCTTCTGCCGCCTCGGCTCCGGCCGCTTCAGGGGCCTCCTCGGCTCCCTCGGCATCGGCCCGCTTGGGAGGCACGACCGACACCACGACATAATCGTCCTCATGGACAGGTGTCACGCCGTCGGGAAATTTGATCTGGTTTACGTGAATCGACCGCCCCACCTCCAGATCCGTGACATCGACCTCCACCAGGCCTGGAATGTCGCTTGGGAGACAGGAAACCAGGAGTTCCCTGGCCGATATTTGGAGGACTCCGCCCTTCTCCACGCCAATTGTTTTACCGCTGAATTCGAGCTGCACCGTGACCTGGATCGGCTCGGTCATGGACACCTCGATAAAATCCACGTGAATAAGAGCTCCATCGAGAGGTCTGACCTGGCGTTCCTTGAGTACGGCAACGTGCCTGACCGTACTGCCGTCTTCCTGAACCTCCAGGTCAAATAGCGTGTTGCGGCCGCTCGCTTCCATGACTTTTGCCAATTCGTGAACATCGACGCTCAGTTTCATGGGCTCGATGTTCTTGCCGTAAAACACGGCCGGCGCCTTTCCCTTGGCCCTCAACCGACGGGCCGGACCTTTCCCCGTTTGGGATCGTCTCTCCACCATTAATGACATCTTCTTCATGCTTTCCTCCGGCAGGGGCCCCATCGGTCGATGGATTCCAACCCTGATGACGGCTTTCTCCAACGAGTTTCAGACGAAAAGCTCGGAGACCGAAACTTCGCGGTGAATTCTGCTGATTGCTTCGCCGAGGAGCGGCGCCACGGACTCGACATGCAATTTCGGGCATGCCTTCACCTTCTCCTCGGTAGGAATGGTATCGGTGATATAGAGCTTCTCTATGGGAGATTCATTAATCTTTTTCACGGCATCCCCGGACAGCACCGGATGAGAGCAACACGCGTACACGTGTCTGGCCCCGGCCTTTTCCAACGCACGTGCTCCCTTGACCAGCGTGCCGGCCGTGTCCACCATGTCGTCCAACAGCACTGCCTCCCTGCCGGCAACGTCTCCGATCACGTTCATCACCTCGGACTCGTTGGGCTTTGAACGCCGTTTGTCGATAATGGCCAAGTTGCTGCCCAGTCTCTTTGCAAAGGCCCTGGCGCGCTCAACACCTCCGGCATCGGGAGACACCACGGTGAACATACTGGTGTCGTGTTCCGCCTTCATGGCTTCGGCCATTATGGGACCGGCATACAGATGGTCCACGGGGATGTCGAAGAACCCTTGTATCTGTCCCGCGTGGAGGTCTATTGTCAGCACGCGGTCGGCTCCGGCTGCGGTGATAATGTCCGCGACGAGTTTTGCGGTAATGGGGGCCCGGCTGGCCACCTTGCGGTCCTGGCGGGCGTATCCGTAATAGGGCATCACCGCGGTGACGCGGCTTGCCGAGGCCCTTTTGAGCGCATCGATCATGATGAGCAGTTCGATCATATTGTCATTGACGGGTTGGCAAGTGGATTGGACGACGAACACGTCCATGCCCCGGACATTCTCCTTGAACTCCACTTGGATCTCTCCATCGCTGAACGAGCCGACCATAGCCGATCCCAGGGGTATCCCCATGTACCGGGTGATGGCTTCGGCCAGTTTCAGGTTGGAATTTCCGGTGAATATTTTAAGTCCTACCCTCATGAAGGCTCCTCGGCAGTAGAGACCTGTCTTTTCGTTAAATTGTTTATGTTAGACCCGGATGAAAAATGTGTCAACAAAAAACCGCGGCCGTCTCCCCCCGCGATGCCGAATGCCCGGGTGCCCGAGCGCCCATCGTCCATGTCCGCCCCCTCTGCACGTCCCTTGTCCTCCAACAGCTTGATTTTCTAATGACTTATTGATATAATAAACGCATTTCCTTTATATGTTGGGAGGTCGACCAATGAAGATCCTCAAGGGAACCCTTGTGGCGGCGGCTGTGTTGTTGTTCTCGGCGTCAACGGTTTGTGCCGACGGATTGCCCTACCGTTCAAAACCGGTAGCCCGGACAGTCATAACATCCTACAACGCGGAGAACCGGTGCGCCGTGATCTGTAAGGGGTCCAAGCCTTTCCTCGAGTACGTTGAGGACGGCATTGCGTATGCCTTGGACATACCTCTGGCCATTCTGAGTCCCATCACGTGCCCCATCGTGTCCCCCATAGCGGACAGGTTCGACTCGGGCGCAGACCGCAGTTATTCCCGCCGTCGATAACGCCCATGAGATTTGATGTTCACGGCAATTCTAATGTGCTGAAGGCACATACGAATCCAGACGGGGGATTCATCCCCCGGAGACCAGGCGAGCATTCATGCGGGACTTCCGTCCCGGAGGGACGTTAAAGCCTTGGATGTGGTGAATCCGGCGAAGCGGGATGAACCGCATCTGTCGAGAAAAGACCGCGAATCCCGCGTCCCGCGGGACGGTTCATCCCGCACTAGGTGCGGAAGCCTATCATCCCTCGGGCCTCTCGGTTCAATGCTATAGCCATGGGGGCCGCCGGCAATCGGGGACATGATCCGATTTTGCGAACGGCGCCATGCGACCTCGCAAAACTCGGAATCATGTCCCCGGATTGCTCCCCACCGGCGTTTTCGGGGGACACGAAAACGCCCCATCACTTCAAGACCGTACACTGTTCGTCGCCCACCTCTCCTTTGAGGTGATGCTCCAAATTCTCCAGAGGCAAGTCCTTCACGGCCATACTTACGTCCCACTCTCTCGTCACGGAATTCCATGTGTAGTGCAGAAGCCCCATCTTCTTTCCCTTCGGCGTGTAGAGATGGAGGTACCAGCCGCCAAACATTTTCGAGAAACAGGTCTTCACATGCTTCACATTGGGGATTCCCTTCGCAAACTCCAGGGCGGACGCATTGATTTCCTCTTTCTCGAGCAACTCCTTCGGGCTTGCGGGAAGGGCCCTCTTGCCCTCCCCGGATTCACCCTTAAGTGACGGCGGCGGAGGCGGCAGCATCTTCTCCAACTCTTCGGGGGAAAGTTTTCGCGGTGCACCCTCTTCTGCCGGCTCCTTGGCCCTCTTGCCTCCGGCCGCGGCATCGCCCATTTGTGCCCCGGGTGACTGCTTTCGACTCGCATCTTCTTTTGTTGCTTTGATCCAGGGCGCGCATCCCGGGCCGGCGGCAAGGGGGAGCATCAGGCCCACAGCGAGGACTGCAAGAAGCCGTTTCATCAGTTTATTCCGCCACTTTAATTTTGTTAAACCAATGCCGTTGTAGAGAATACCATCAACTCACGGAAATTACAAGATCATATCCGCATGGTACCCTTCGGACCGCGTTGGCCATCCGTGCAGCCGGGCCGGCTATTCCGGGGGGCCGTAACCCCGAATCACAAATCGGGGTGAACGGAAAGCTCCGGTGTGCTATAAGACACATCATGGCAAGACGATCAAAAACGCTCGTGGCATTAGTGGGACGACCCAATGTGGGAAAATCCACGTTCTTCAACATGCTTGCAGGGGCACGCAAAGCACTGGTCGAGGACACTCCGGGCCTGACGCGGGATCGTCATTACGAAGAAGTCCGGGTGCGGGACAAGTCCTTTGTCGTCATCGACACCGGGGGCTTCGAGCCGAGCAGCAACGACATTCTCCTTTCGCAGATGCGCACCCAAACCGAGGTCGCAATTGACCAGGCCGACATCATCGTGTTCCTCGGCGACGGAAAGGCCGGCGTCACGCCGTCGGACTATGAGATTGTGAGGTCTCTCCAACAAACGGACAAGAAGGTCTACTATACGGTCAACAAGATCGATTCGGAGAAGAGTGAGGACCTTGCCGTCGATTTCTATTCGCTTGGAGTGGGGCAAGTCTTTCCCATGAGCGCTAAGACCCGCTATGGGACCGGGGACTTCCTCGATGTTCTGCTCGATGATATTCCGGACGATGATTCGCCGGAGAATGATGCCCTTGTTTCAGATGAGTCACCTGAGTCACCCATAAAAATTGCCGTCGTGGGGCGTCCCAATGTCGGTAAATCCACACTGGTGAACCTGCTGCTCGGGCATGAGCGCCTTGTGGCCAATCCCGAGCCGGGCACGACGACGGATGCCATTGATACGGTGGTGAAACATTACGGCAAGGAGTACGTATTCATCGACACGGCCGGCGTGCGCAGACGTTCCCGGATTGTTGACCGGGTCGAGAAATACAGTGTGATCAAGGCATTTCGCAGCATCGACAGAGCCGATATTGCAATCGTGATGCTCGACGCCCGGGAAGTCGTCACCGAGCAGGACGCACGTATAGCAGGCTATGCCCATGAAAAAGGGCGGGGGGTCATCCTTGCGCTCAACAAATGGGACCTTATACCCAAGGATTCCCAGACGATCCATGGGTACCTCGAGAAAATCCGGAACTCGCTGAAGTATCTCGATCACGCTCCGGTTCTGACGATCTCGGCGCTGAAGGGAACCCGCGCCGTTAAGCTCTTCGAGATGATCGATGATCTGTACCAGTGCTACGCCAAACGGGTTTCCACCGGTGAACTCAACCGGTTCCTCGAATCCGTGTTGGCACAAAACCCGCCGGGCATGCATCACAAAACCAAGCGCATCAAGATCTATTACCTGACCCAAGTACGCTCCGCTCCACCGGTTTTCATGTTTTTCTCGAATTATCCCGAGTCGTTACACTTCTCGTACAAGAGGTTCCTCGAGAACAAAATCAGGGAAGCTTTTGACTTTAAGGGCTCGCCTCTCATCCTGGTCTTCAGGAAAAGGATTGGAAGGTCCGAGAGCCAAGGTTCCCGGAAAGGACCTCGCCGGTGACGGGTATTTCCAGGACAGGACGGTTCGGCATATCATCGGGTATCGTGAAGCGCGTCCTTTGTGGCATACTGTGGTCCGGATACCGGGGCGTTGTTTTCGCCGAGTCTCACTGCTTGGGGTTTGCGACAATCCGCAACGAATCGTGAAAGCCCCCGGCGGTTCCGAGGACTCCGGGGCATGGCCTCGGAGGGTCGGACTACGGGCCGGAAGTTTTGTGCCCACGAGGCCTTTGGAGGCATGTTATAGTGACGCGCATCGAAATTCGCGGTAATCCTAATCCAGTTCCTCAAGGATCCCGCCGGTCTTTCCTGTCATTGCGAGGAGCGCTTTCCCGCGCAGAACGCGGGAAAGCAATTTCGATGCCTCGTGAAAGGCTGAGATTGCCACGCCCTCCCGTAGGGGCGGCCCCCTGTGGCCGCCCAGGGTAGGCACGGGGGCCTACCCCTACGGCTCGCAATGACAAACGTGAAGGAGTCCGCAGTATTCAAGGAGCGACACTACAGTTACCGTCAATGGAGCAGACTTCTAAGAACATAGTCCGATTCAACGAAATCCAGGAGCGCGTCAAGACCTACTACCCTGATGCGGACCTCGATCTTATACGCGCGGCTTACATCTATTCCGCGCAGGTGCATCTCGGCCAGACCCGTAGATCGGGAGAGCCGTATCTCATCCATCCCGTTGCCGTCGCGCACATTCTCGCAGTAATGAAATTGGACGAAGCCTCGGTCGCGACGGGGTTTCTTCACGACACCGTCGAGGACACCCTGACCACCGTGGGGGATATCGAGCGGTATTTCGGTTCGGAAATCGCCAAGTTGGTTGACGGCGTTACCAAGATCAGCAAGATGGAGTTCCAGTCCAAAGAGGAAAGACAGGCCGAGAACTTCCGTAAGATGATCCTCGCCATGAGCCAGGATATACGCGTACTCCTGGTGAAACTCGCCGACCGCCTCCACAATATGCGCACTTTGGCCCCCATGCCGCCGGAGGCTCAAAAGAGGATCGCGCTCGAGACCATGGAAATCTATTCCCCTTTGGCCTCGAGGCTGGGGATCTACTGGATCAAGACGGAACTCGAGGATCTCGCATTCCGTTACCTCGAACCCGAGCGGTGTGAATTCATTACGACGCGGTTGGAAGAGTCGATCCGGGAGACTGAAGACTACGTCAACAATGTCTTGTGGGAGATACGGGAGACTCTGGCCGGCTACAAGATCCGGGCGGTTACCAAGGGCAGAAACAAAGAGATCTACAGTGTTCATAAGAAGATGGTCTCGCAGAACCTGGAGTTCGATCAGGTCCACGACCTTACTGCCTTCCGCATCGTGCTGGACTCGGTGAGCGAGTGTTACGCCGTATTGGGCCTGATACATCAACTCTGGCGTCCGGTCCAGGGGAGATTCAAAGACTACATTGCCATGCCGAAGGGGAACGGGTACCAATCTCTGCACACCACGGTCATTGGTCCCGAGGGCCGACGCATAGAAATTCAGATCAGAACTAACGAGATGGACCTCATCTCTGAAGAGGGAATCGCCGCCCACTGGTCCTATAAAGAGGGAAAGGCCTTGGAACCCAAGGAGATGCAGGTCGTCAGCTGGCTCCGGCAGGTTATGGAATGGCAGCAAGATCTTGAGGATCCTCGGGAGTTCTTTGAAAACGTGCGCGTCGACCTGTATCCGGATGAAGTGTACGTCTTCACGCCCAAGGGGGAAGTGAAAGAGTTTCCAAAGGGTTCGACGCCGCTTGACTTCGCGTATTCCATCCACTCCGAGGTTGGTCACAGATGTGTCGGAGCACGCGTGAACGGCAAAATGGTTTCGCTGAAATACGAGTTACAGAACGGCGACACCATTGAAATCATGACTTCGGTTCATCAGAAGCCGAGTAAGGATTGGCTCAAATCCGTCAAGACCGGCCGCGCGAGGACAAAAATCCGCCATTTCGTCCTCACGGAAGAGCGGGAGAGGGCCATCGAGATAGGGAGGGACAGCTCGGACCGTGAGCTCCGGCGGTGGCACCTGGAGCTGGGTCAGGCCGAACGGGACGGCAGTATCCTCAGTCTCGCCGAAGACTATGGATTCAAGACCGAAGCCGACCTTTACGCGGCGATGGGTTACGGCAGGCTTTCTCCAAAGATCGTTGTGACCAAACTGATCCCGGCCCATGAACGCGAAAAGGCTAAGGCCCTGCTCTCGGAAGAGAAGATCATCAAACGGACGCGGAAAGAAACGAAGAGCGGGGTGAAGATCCATGGACTTTCCGACGTGATGGTCAATTTCGGCAAGTGCTGCAATCCGTTGCCGGGCGATTCGATCCGCGGATTCATCACCCGAGGCAGGGGGGTCACCATCCACAAGAAGGATTGTCAGAATCTCCTCATCGCGGATACCAAACGCGTCGTCGATGCAAGCTGGGATGAGGACCAGTCGGTTCGCAGAATGGTGAAACTCGTTGTTGAAGCGGAAAATAGAACCGGCATGCTGTCGACGCTCAGCGGAGTCTTCTCAACCAACGAGTCGGACATCGTTCAGTGCACCGTCACTTCTCCCACCGAACAGACTGCTCACGGGGTTTTTCTCGTGTATGTCAGAAATGTGGATCATCTCACCACCATCACAAATGCTTTGAAGAACATCAAGGGCGTCTACAAGGTTGAGCGCGTCGGCACGGTTTGATCACGCCGCACACGATTAGGTGTCCCGTTCTATAACCACGGTCGGATACTCGATGGGGGGGCTTGGGGGGGGAGATGGTCTCCCCCCCAATTATGGCGCATGGTGCGCTCTTCATGCCCAATCTCCGAGGCGAAGCCCCGGAGTGCCCGTCAGTGCCGAGGACTTTCATGATTCGTTGCGGCTTGTCGGCAGCTCCAAGCCATGAAGGTTCTCACGAGCAGCCATTGGTCGCCCCGCAATTCGGGCAATGGTAGCATGACCCGCTGCGGACCATTATGGCTCCGCAGTCGTAGCAACACGGCGCGTCGGATTGACTCCGGAAGATTGTTCCCCCGGCAACGGCCCGGGAGATCGAAGGAGGCATCGGGGAGTGTTGCGCTGCGGACGAGGCGGGGTCATGCCCCCCGACGGGCAGTAAACCTGCCGCTTCCTGCTGTTGTTTATCGAGAAAACGTGTGCCCAGATACCGGAAGATATAGTCGGTGAGAGACTTTGCGATGGGGATGTCGGGATTGTTGGTAAACCCGGATGGCTCGAATCTCACATGGCTGAATTTGTTGACGAGGGCTTCGAGGGGCACTCCGTACTGCACGGCAATGGACGTCAACGTTGCGATGGTGTCCATGAGCCCTGAAATGGTGCTCCCTTCCTTGGCCATACGGATGAAGATCTCTCCCACCTTGCCGTCTTCGTAGAATCCCGTGTGAATATAGCCCTTCTGACCGGCGATTTCGAACTTGTGCCTCACACTGGCGCAATCCACCGGGAGCCTGCGCCGAACCGGCTGCAAGGGACCAAGAGCGGCCGACGAACCTACCCCAAGCGGTTGCGAGGCCTTACAGCCGTCGCGATACACCGCGATGGCCTTCAAGCCGAGGCGCCACGCCTGTCGGTAGATCTGCTCGATCTGCTCCACCGTGGTATCCCCCGGAAGGTTCACCGTCTTCGATATGGCACCCGAGATGAAGGGCTGCACTGCGGCCATCATCTTCACGTGGCCCTCTGGGCTGATTTGTCTTTCGCCGTTCATGGGCTTGAACGCGCAGTCGAATACGGGCAGATGCTTGGGATCCACCTCGCGGATTCCCTCGATGGTCCCCGTGTCCTCGATCCTCGACATAATGTGCCGCACCACCACCGGCGGATACCCGAGACGTTCCAGGGCTCGTGCGGTCGTCCGGTTCACGATCCTCAGGTGCCCTCCACCGATGAGTATCTTGTGTTTCACGAGAGCCATTTCGGGTTCCACGCCCGTGGTGTCGCAATCCATCATGAAGGCCGTGGTACCCGTCGGAGCGATGACCGTAACCTGGCAGTTTGCGAACCCGGTTTCTTCTCCCATTTCCAGAGCCGAATCCCATATCTTCTCAGCCTCATCCAACATTTCCCGCGGGACGCCCCGGGGAGAAATCCGCCCCAGGTGATGCCGATGAGCCCTGATAACCCCCAGCATCGCACTCCGGTTCTTTTCAAATTCATTGAACGGACCCCGCGCCGCGGAAACACGGGCGGATTGGAGATATGCCTCCCCCGTCATTAACGCGGTCACGGTGGAAGCCCATGCCCGGCCCTCGTCGGAGTCGTAGGGGAGCCCCAAAGCCATAATCATCGCGCCCAGATCCGCGAACCCCAAGCCGAGAGCACGCATGGCCCGGGAATTCCGCTCGATTTCCCGCGACGGATACGAGGCCTTGTCCACGAGAATGTCCTGTGCCGTAATCATGACATCCACTGCACGGCAAAAGTCGGCCAAAAGAAACCGATCTTCATTGTCGAGGAACGCGGTGAGCTTGAGAGACGCCAGGTTGCACGCGGAATTGTCGACGTGCATGTATTCGGAACACGGATTGGACGCACGGATGGGCGCGGTGTTCGGACACGTGTGCCATTGATTGATGATCGAGTCGAACTGTATCCCCGGATCCCCGCACATGTGAGCGGCAACGGCTACTTCCCGCAATAACTCACGCGCCCGGTATGTCCCCGCCGGTTGCCCGCTCAGCACAAATTTTGTCTGCCACTGCCCGTCACGCTGCTCGGCCTTCATGAACTCGTCGGTAACCCTTACGGTATGGTTGGAATTCTGAAAAGCCACCGTGGCATAGGCCTCTCCTTCAAGCGAGCCGTCGTAGCCTGCCTGCATGAGCGCAACGGCCTTTTTCTCTTCGCGTGCCTTGCAGCGGATAAATTCCGGTATGTCCGGGTGATCGATATTCAGGATCACCATTTTCGCCGCCCGGCGGGTCTTTCCACCTGATTTGATCACCCCCGCGGAAGCATCGGCCGCTTTCATGAACGAAACCGGTCCGGAGGCTGTTCCCCCCCCTCCCAAAAGTTCATTTGCGGATCGGAGCCCCGACAGGTTCACACCCGAACCCGAACCGCCCTTGAAGATGATGCCTTCCAGGGAATACCAATTCAGGATGGACTCCATGGTGTCTTCAACGCTCAGGATAAAACACGCGGAACACTGAGGCGAAGGGTCAATCCCCACATTGAACCATACAGGGCTGTTGAACACGGCTTTCTGATGAATCACGAGATGAATCAGTTCGTCCCGGAAGATCCTCTGATCCTCTTGTGACGCAAAATACCCCTGCTCTCCCCCCCATCGCGCAATTGTCTCCACCACCCGGACAACAAGGCCCCGAATGCTCGTCTCCCGTTGAGGAGTCCCGAGCACGCCCCTGAAATAGCGCGAAACCACCACATTGAGAGCGGTGTCGGACCAAAACGCCGGCGCCTCCACCCCGGTCTGCTCAAAGACCACCCCTCCCTTCTCGTTGCGGATGCCTGCAGAACGCTCCTCCCACTGCACCTCATCCAGCGGGTCGCCGTCCGGGACCGTAAAGTGTCTACGGAGACGCAATCCGCCGCAACGGTCCGCGTCCTCGGCTGCATCCAATAAGCGGGGCAAAGGATCGGTCACGTGTCCTCCAAGGCTAAGCCGAGCATATTTTATAACAATTTCATATCAATGGCAACGGAGCTCACGTGGCTGAATTGTATATCGGGCCCTTGGATGGGACCACAACCTGGCGGGAACTTCTGGTGAGCCTGCGGAGGTTCACTTGACGGCAGCGAGGGCAGGAGCTGAAGTGAAGAGGGGACGAATAGCCGCAGATCTCACAGAGATAAAGCATATCCGAGCTTTCCAGGTCAACGTAGGGGATATGGGACGCATCTTTGCCTCGCCTCAGTGCAACCCGCCCGGCCAGCTCGGCCTTGCTTAAGTAGCCCCCGTAGAAGAGCTTGGTGTAGATCTTCTCCAGCTGCGTCCAACTGAGATCGTGTTTCTCCAACAGTTCTTCGTCGCTCAGGTCGGTCAGGATATCCCTCAGAAGGTCGGCAATCTTCATTACGCGAGTAACTTTGGTAACCCTTAGAAGTTTTCTCATAGAAGACTCCACAGTGATATACGAAGTTACATTAATTTTATCATACAATTGTTTGATCCTGCAAGACAATAATCGAGACGTCCAACCGACTATTCCTCGACGGACCAGCTGAAAGACTCCTGAATGTCTCTCACCGACGTATCGGCCGGGAAGCCGCCTTTGAACAGTTCGTGCAGGCTGGTAATGATTCTGTCGCCGGAGCGGCCCTCGGCAATTATGAGGATGTCTCTGTCGGCAAGGCGGGCGAATTCCTGCAGATACTGAAGGCAGGTGCCGCAAGGAAGGAGAGGCGCATTAAGGTCGGAGACGACGGCAACCGCGATGAACCCGTCCTCGCCGTGTATGATCGCGTGATTTATCGCGTTGCGTTCCGCACATACCCCGAGCACGGGAATCAGAGATTCCGTGTTACAACCCTCGTAGATTTCACCGCCGGCAGTAAGAACCGCGGCGCCCACCCGAAACCGGCTCAGGGGAACGGACGCGTTTTCCTTGACGAGTTTTGCCCGCTCCAGCAGGTTTTCCAACTCCCACTGTCGGGCATGGGTGTTTGTATCCGGTACGGGGTCGGTCATGTGCATGGGCTGTTTGGTTATCATCGGAGGGCCGGCCGGTCAAGTTCTGTGAAACCGCTCTCCCCTCCCGCCCGGTTTTCCCTGGTGAATGTGCACGGGTAATCGTTACGGAGACCGGTGCCGCCAAGAAGCCTACCGGCAGCGAGGGCCGGTGCTGTTGAAGATTCCACCGGCGGGGACGCCGGTGCTACTAAGTGCTCGGTTTCCTAGATGGGTCCCACATTTTCGTGTCACCGGCATGTCGGGTGCCGGCAAGAACAAGATCCGGGCACGGAGGCCCGGGCTACGAAGGACAGTCGTCGTTTTTGGGGGACATGATACCGTTTTTGCCCTGAGATCCGATGGGCAAAACACGGTTTCGTGTCCCCCGAAAACGCTGGTGCTCCTACCGCTTGACGATGCCGAAACGCAGGTCTCTGAACAGTTTCTGATCCTCCGGGGAGACCCGGCCTCCGACGCGGGCCATGAACAGGTTTTCTTCCCGCAACGCGATGTTGGGCTCATTCGTGTAGTATTCCTTGAACCCGTGCTTTTTGAGGAGTTGCATCATCATGTTCCGGTACTGCACGATGGTCAGTCCGCTGCCGTCGAGGTCCCAGTGCCAGGAGAAGCCGTTGATATAAGCGATTTTATCCTCGAAGAAGTCTTCCTGCATGATGAGGTCAACGATGTTCCCTGCTATGCCCATGTGCCGGAAATTGCGGCTTACTTCAATTGCCCCCAGCTCGTACATAAGATTCCCGAGCTTGCTCCACCGCTCGGACTTTTCCGGGTACCAGCACGTGGTGTAAGCCACCACGGTCCGGGGCTCGACCACGCCCAACACTACTCGCCCGCCCTCCCCCGATGAGATCTTCTCAAAGACTTCGAGCTTCTGGATAATGGACGAATAGTGAGAGAAACGGCCCAGGCCGGAATCCAATGAAAGCCCCGCGAAAAAACCCGGCGGGCAGTTCAGATGGATGGCTACGGCCGCGTTGGGAACCTGTAACGAGACTACTCGGTGGTGCGCCTCCGATGTCGCTTCATTTCCGGGCTGAGATGTCAAAAGTCGCTCCAGTCGCGATGAACCGTCTTCACCATGATGATGAGATCCCGGTACTTTCCCCGTCGGTCCTTCACGTAGTCCTTGAGTATCGCCTGCTCGAAGAAGTCCATTTTGTAAGCTGCATGCATCGCGGCATCTTCCACTCCGGCCACAAATTCAGCCACGAGTTTCTCTATGCCCATGCGCATGGCGAGTTTCACCGCGTCCAACAGCATCCATGAACCTATCCGTTGATTCCGGTAGGCCGGGTCGACGACGATCCTCAAATGGGCTATGTGGGAGAGGCATTCGGAAGGACGGCGATGCAACCTGATGTTCGCGATAATGGTATTGTCCTCTTCTCTCACCGCCACCAACGGGAGGACCCGCCTGAAATCCAGGTTCCTGATCCACTCCCGCATGATGTCGGGGTCGGCGATATTGTCCCGCAGGAACCACCTCTCTTCCTCGGGAATCCTCGAAAAGAATTCCATGAGGGCTTGTTCGTCTTCTTTAACCAACGGGCGGATGAGTATGGGAGTTCCATCCTTGGACATGATCTCTTTGGGGTATTGATCGGGCATGAAGAGTCTCCTTGGGAGTGAAGCAGGGGGCACTATTTGAGGAATGTATTATCAAAGACCGGAGCGGGCCGCAACGACTGATTCGTTCCGCCTCTCGTTTCACCTTGCAGGCCTGCCCCCGCGAAGTTCCGAAGTTTCTGGTACATCATAGCTATAGTCTCGCTCCTTGAATACTGCGGAAACCTTCGCGTCACATCGTATGGATAGCAATGTTGTGTCCCCGGAATTCCCCGGTTTGGCCTCAGGATCACCTGTCCCTGAAAAAACGAGAGAACACCGAGCGTAAATACCCATATATCAAGCTGATCCGCTATGGCCGGTTGACAAGAGCCCTTCTTTGTGTACAGTTGAGTGTACGTTAAAAGGAGGCACGGCACGATGAAAACCGTACCATTTACCGATTTTCGCAAGAATGCATCCAGCTTTATAAATGAAGTCGAACATGGGGAAACACTTATCTTAATCCGACGTGGTAAGCCGGTTGCCGAAATCGTTCCGTTTTCAGGCAGATCGCAAGAATTGCCTGCCTGGAAACAACGCACCGCCCGTCTTCAAATTCAAGGAAGCGATTTGTCTTCTGCAATTCTGGAAGATCGAGAGGCTTCCATATGAAACTGGTTGTCGATTCATCCTCTCTCGCCAAACGATATGTGCAGGAGTTTGGCAGTGACAAGCTGGATTGTCTTCTGCAAAACGCTTCAGAATTGGCTCTTTGCATTATTGTGGTTCCGGAGATAGTTTCCGGACTCAACCGGCGCATCAGAGAAGGTGTTCTGGGTCTTAAGGATTATCGTGCAATAAGGAAACACCTGCTAAACGATGTTCGAGACGCGGTTATCCTCCAGATAACTCCGGCCGTCATCTCCCATTCGGTAACGTTATTGGAAAACAATGGCTTGCGGGCGATGGACGCCCTTCATGTCGCATGCGCTCTCGAGTGGAAAGCCGATCTATTTGTAACCTCGGACAGAAGGCAATTGATTGCTGCGCAAGATTCCGGTCTTCGTACGGAATACTTGGGCCAACCACCGAGTCCGGCGGATCCAAAAGGCCGTGCCGCCAAGAATCCTTCATAGAACTGGGCGGAAGTTTTCTGAGCCGGCGGAACGGGAGGGGGTGGGAAGAATCAGGAAGAGAAATCGACCACCAAGTCACAAAGGCACCAAGGGGACCGAACCAAGCTGACGGAAGGCAGAGTTCTCATACGCGCCCCTTGGGATTTCTCCCGGGCCACGGAAAGGCAGATCCCAACACCCGGCTTTCGACAGTTTTTGTATTCGTCGTCTTCTTGGTTTCTTGGAGTCTTGGTGGTGAAAACCTCTTCTCTTGGCTTCTGAATCTGTGTGCGTCGGAGTAATCTGTGGTTAAATCTCCTGTCTTTCTTAGTGCTTGCACTCCCTGTCGTAGGATCCGGCTCTCACTGTTATGCGCACATTACCGGAGCTTGAAGGAGAAGAGTGAAGGAGATCGAGTGATGTATCAGCGAACAGTAGGCCGCGTTCCGCTGTTCCCAGATCAAGTGATTCTTCGTCTTTCATAAGGAGGAATAATGCCAGATCTCGTTGTAAGTATCAGTGGGTTACGACCCTGGGCGGCGTGGGAGCTTTTCTGCCCAGATTGCGCGCCCTGCTCTCATGTGGCCGCTATCGCAGGTCAGAGTCAGGAGGTGTTCCGTGTTCGTTCCGTGTGATTACCCGACAGAAGAGGAAATCGTTCTGCGAGTGCGTTATACAGAGATTAAGGGCTGGGTAAGGATCTTCATAGCGATATTAATGGGCGCTGGGATCTTATATGCTGTATTCTTCTTCATACTACCGCGTGCACAGTACCTAAGAGTAATCATGTGCCTCCTAGGAGGCTCAGCGCTACTTCTGTTCGCACTCGAAGTAGTGTTCACAAAGCACATTCTCTTCTGTCGTGACCGCATGGTAAAGGTGTGGCATGTGTTCGGCAAGAGATCCATCCCCTACAATATGACAAGGCTGGATTTTGCCTCGCTGCTTAACGGGCCGCGAAAAGGGAAAGTGTACGTGGTCAAGGAGGTCGGCACTTCCGGTAGTGTTTCCTTGCTGCAAGTGCCGATATTCTACAGGGCATACATGGTTACACCAGAAACCGACAAACAAGTTGACGCTGTCTTGAGCTACCTCATAGGCATACAAAGCGACACGAGAGTGGAAGAGAAAAGCAGATCATTTTGCCGGGCCCTGTTACCCAAGGAGTTGTTGTCATGACAGAACTTGCACAGGAACTGGATCAGTCAAGGTTGAAGCGCGCGTCCCGGAGAACCTCGCCGAGCATCCGAGATCACAAGTGGATACTCTTGGGCCCTGTGCTGGTATTGTTGCTCATCGGTTATGGCTTCGCCGACGACATATGGCAAGCGCCGCCCGACCAGCCTGAGCAGATGTCCTCCAAGGTTCATTACGATCCTAACCTAACGGATAGGTTCTTTGAGTCGGATGAGTGGGTGTGCCCCCCCGGATTTGGGGGGGCGATAACATGCCGCGATGGTAAGCCCATTCTGATACTCAATGATCCTTGTCATTCGTGGCTGTCGTTGTTAATGATGGAAAACTGCGTTGAGCCAAGAGAGTGGACCTGCCCGGATGGATGTAAAGAATGCGCCACCTGCAGAGATGGTAGGCCGGTCATAAAAATGACGGCCAAGTGTCATTCGACCTATCGAGGGAAGCATCTGGTTGATCTCTGCAAAGCCAGGTTACTTGATGGCGAGGTGCTCGAGATCCTCATCTATAATAGCGGTCCGGCCTTCATGGATTCGCTGCTCGTTCGGATCAGTGGTGGGGAGTTCACGTGTCAGTTTTGGAGTCTTTTCGATTTCGGTGCAGTAAGGTGGACCACCACACAACAGAAGTTGACTTTGGACAGGAAGACGTACCGGAAGGGAGACGTGATCAAAGGCAGGATTGACTTTGCATGCTGGTCAGAGCTACACCAGCCGCATCCTGCCAGTCCTCCTCATAAGACCAATGTCTACGGGGTCTTCAAAACCATTGTCGAGTAACTGGAAGAGAGCACGTCACAACTTCCATGAGACATGCAATTCAAGTGCGGCTGCGATTTATGACTTTGGAAATAACTCCTGAACCTGAAGCAATGGTCCGAGCCCTCTTCCTGTCCGGCAATTACGCGGGGGAGAAGTCAAGGGACGAAATGGACTTCATTCTCGGTTTGTTGCTTGACGAGAACCGTCCTCTCGATTTCCTCTGCCTTGGCGTCCTTTGCCAATTCAAGGTCATACCGAGCTTGTAGGTTCATCCAAAACTCGGGACTCGTTCCAAAATACCGGGCCAATCTCAGAGCCGTGTCTCCGGTAATGGAGCGTCTTTTCGTGACAATCTCGTTGATTCTTTTCGTGTCTACTCCTAATGCAGCCGCCAGCTTATTCCGGCTCAAGCCCAAAGGCTTCATAAGGTCCTCAAGCAGCGTTTCGCCGGGATGGACCGGCGGAAGAGCCTTCTTGCTCATAGCGTCACCTCTCAATGGTAATCACAGATCTCCACTTCATACGCATCTCCACCTGACCAAATGAAGCAGATCCTCCATTGATCGTTTATTCGGATACTGTGTTGACCCTTCCGGTCTCCTTTGAGAGCCTCAAGCCTGT
>JAZDHD010000277.1:0-5758 GCA_043806215.1 Pseudomonadota bacterium
GCGGCTGAGGAATAGACTCATGAAGAGACGATTCATCGATTTGTTCAAAAAGAATGTATGGATATGCCCAAGACGATTGCTTTTGTATTTAATCACAGGGGCTTTCCTCTGCTTTCCGAATCCAGGAATGACTAACCAGACGCCCCTGCACGTCGTAGGGGGAGGTGCCATGCCAAAGTCGCAACACGAAACCGTTCGCATGGACTCGGAACAAGTAGTAATCCGTCTAGGACGGCGCTCTTACACAGTCGATGCCATTTTTCATTTGTTCAATGCCGGCGAAACAGTTACCGAATGGGTTGGCTTCCCGAAAAGGAGAGTCAAATTGATACCCCAAGGGTTGACACCGCCAGACTTTGTTCGGTTCGACACGTGGGTGGACGGCCGGCACGTGGAAGTCTCTGAGCTTCGCGACGCTCAAGCACATGTGAGTCTTTGGGAACACCTGGTCTCACTTCGTTACCGCGTAGACCGGTTGATTTACCTGTTCCCGGGGCACGGGCCCATGAGGAATGAATGGATGGGGCACCGCGTTACATTCGCGCGTCACGCAAAAACAACCATTCGCACAATTTATGAGGCTGAATACGGCTACCGCAAAGCTTTTTATATCTTTGGAACCGGGCGATACTGGAAGGACGGTATCGGGAAAGCCACTTTTGTAATAGACTGCACGGACGTGGGCGGAACACGCAAGGTAGACGTATGCTTTCCAGTCGCTCCCGGGCCGAAGATACTCTCAGAGAACGTGATCTCTTTCAATGTAAAAAAGCTCAAACCTCCTCCTGATGCACAGATCGATATTTCTGTGCATGCCCGCTAAGTGTCGCTCCTTGAATACTGCGTACGCCTTCACGTTTGTCATTGCGAGGGCACGGCAATCTCAGCCTTTCATGAAGCATTGAGATTGCTTTCCCGCGTTCTGCGCGGGACTGCGCTCCTCGCAATGACTGGAACGACATGCGGGATCCTTGAGGAACTGCACTAGGATTACCGCGAAATTCAAAGAACGTCACTATAGACAACCGACCGTTATGACTATACAACGAGCCGTCATACGCGTACTGATCCGGACCGCGGCTTGGGGCCCGCCACGGAGTTCCGACGCACGTGGGATCCATCATCAAAGCAGTTCGCCCCAAGTAGGCTGAACAGGCCGATCCCCGGCCGTCCGTCGGAGCACTCAGTGATAAGGGAGGATAAGCTGCCGGCATGTTAGCCGAATGGCGAAAAACGTCAAGTACAATCCCGAACAAAAAGGCCCCCTCCCGGGAGAGGGGGCCTTGGTCTCACTTCCTTCCGGGGCGGCTTACCCGGCTGCTACTTCTTGGGATGACACTTGGTGCATGCGGTGGGGCCGGCCTTCTTTTTCTCTTTCTTCAAGGCCTTGTGACAATTAACGCACTGGGTGTGATACGCTTTCTCCAGCTTCACCATCTTGCCTTCATCCTTGGCCTTGTGACAAGCAGAACACTTCTTGACTTCCTGTCCCTCTTGCCACACGTTCTTTCCGTCTTTATACTCATGGTGGCACTGAATACATTTCAGTTCCTTATGCTTCGCGTGCGGAAACACCACAGGTGTCTTCTTCCTTGTCTCATACACCTTGGAATCGATGGTAATGTCCTTGTCCGGCATCTTCGTCGCGGCATACGACAAGGTAAACGCGGCGAGAAACGCCGTTCCGACGATAAGTGCCGGAAACACTCTCCCATTCTGCTTCATAACCGGGCCTCCTAGATCTCACAAGAATAGCGGCAGCCTGACATGCCGAAGATTCGGCCTTGGTCCCCTGATTGGATTCGTTAACGTTACCATAACAGCGCCCACGTTCAAAGCCTTTTTTGCGGTTCCACGCCGAGGCTCCGCAACTCATTCAGAACATTTTCGATCAGGTGCTCGACCTTGCACGCGACCGCGGGGGTCAGTTCGAGTCCGAACGGTTGAATATCGGCAGGCTCTATACCCACCACGACCACGGTCTCCGGTTCCGTCTCCAGCAACCTGCACAGGTTGAGCGCTTCCACCAGGTCGCTGTCATGAGCGGACTGCTTGGCCCTCAGGCCGGTGGGGAGATCGTCCTTTTCCAGGCGGTACACGGTACCGGGCGGTCCTCCGCCGTGCACCGCGTCCACTACGATGAGGCGACGCGCCTCCTGGAGCGTGGCCATCAGCCACAGGCCTTGTGTCCCGCCGTCGACCACCCGGACGTTGTCGGGAAAATCGTACCGGCTCTGCAACTCCTCAACTACTCGTACCCCAACGCCTTCATCCTTCAGGAGAATGTTGCCGACGCCGAGCACGACGATTGTTTCCGCATTTGCCGTCACAATGTTACTCGCAATCGATAGGAAGATCAAACCAAGAAGTGCCTGCTCCGGTCACTCACCCAAGTCCCCGGTTTCCCAAATACTGTGTCGTATCCAAGGCGGCAAAACCTGCTTTGGCAGCGCCGGCCTCCGTGCCGGTATTCTTGGTAGCGCCGGCCTCCGTGCCGGTATTCTTTAATGGAAACAACGTACTATCTCTCGCCCGGCAGAGACGCCGGGACGCTACTGAATCGCCCGGCAGAGACGCCGGGACGCTACTGAACAGCCCCTTGGACCCGGGCCCCTCACTCTTCGGTAGCGCCGGCCTCCGTGCCGGTATTCTTGGCAGCGCCGGCCTCCCCGCGTTCCGCGGGGTAATCCTTATCTCGTCCCGGGCGACCGTTGTGAACGAGGACAACCGCTCGGCATCATTTCTTCCGGGAGAAGAACCCTTTCTTCTTCGAGCCGACCTTGGCCCCTTCCAGTTCCGCCAATTTCCTGAGAAGCTCTTCTTCTTCCCGGCCGAGTTTCTTGGGAGTCTCTATGTAGGCCACCACCACGAGATCCCCGCGTCCGCGGCCCCTCAAGTGGGGTACGCCCTTATCGTGAACACGGAAGTCTTGGCCGCTCTGCGTGCCGCGGGGTATCTCCAGGACGTCCGTCCCTTCCAAGGTCGGGATCTCGATCTCGCCGCCCAGGGCCGCCACGCTGTACTTCATCGGGACGGCGACGACCACATCGTTCTCCTGCCTACGGAATCTCTCATGGGGTTGCACGTGAAGGAATACATAGAGATCTCCGGGCAGTGCTCCCGGCTCGCCGGGTTCCCCTTCTCCCTGGAGCCTGAGACGGGATCCGTTCTCCACGCCGGCAGGGATTTTCAGAGCGAGTTTCTTCGTGATGAGAACCCGCCCTACTCCCCGGCAGGTCTTGCATGGGTCGGTTATGACGTTGCCGCTTCCCTGGCAGGTCGGGCATGTGGTGGCGATGGAGAAGAATCCCTGGGACCGCGTGACCTGCCCGCGGCCCCCGCAGGTGGCACAAACGGCCGGTTGCACTCCGCCCTCGGTACCCAGACCCTCGCAGTCCGCACATGTTTCGTGGCGTGAAACCTCGATTTCAGTCTCTTTCCCGAAGACGGCGTCCATGAATTCAATGGTGAGGTCGTACCGGAGATCCGCCCCGCGGCGGGCCCGGGTCCTGCGGCCTTTCCCGCCGCCGAAGCCGAAGAACTCCTCGAAAATGTCTCCGAAGGACGAGAATATGTCGTCAAAGTCCCTGAAGCCTGTAAAACCGCTCTGCTGGAGGCCTGCATGCCCAAACCGGTCATAGAGTTCGCGTTTGTTTGCATCGCTGAGGACCTCGTATGCTTCGGCCGCTTCTTTGAATTTCTCCTCGGCTTCCTTGTCGCCCCTGTTCCGATCGGGGTGATACTTGAGAGCCATTTTGCGGTACGACTTCTTGATCTCGTCCACACTCGCCGTCTTACCGACGGCGAGCACCTCGTAGTAATCTCTTTTGGTCATCGGTAAACCTAAGAAAGCTTGTATCTCGAAATGCGTCCGGTCCCGACCGGAACGCCGACCTGGTGCTCGTTGGCGCACATACGGTCGCACATTTTCTCGCCGGCGCCGCTTTGGAAGGGGCAGGCCCGCGGAAACCGTCTCAAAACCTAGGGCACATCAAAGATCACGGCATCCCGCGTTCTGCCTGCCCCGGGCACCCACAGGGGGCCGCCCCTACAGGCACCGCATGTCGCAACAGCCGGCAAGGTCCTACGCACACGGAATACCTTCCCCGGGATCAAGCTTCGTATATAAGCACTCCCTCTCTGTTTGTCATCCCCAACTTGCGAGGTTTCTTGCCCGGGGAACCGGGCACCGTCAAGGGGTCCGCGACGCATCGGCTTCCCCGGCGCCCGACGCTTCCGAACGATGAGTCTTCTCTGCGCATCCCTGCAGGCCGCCTTCCTTGGTGAGCAGATCGATCATGCACGCGGTCCGGTACTGACAATAAATACGGGGACTATGGCAGCAGGCACACTCCTCGCACATGTACATCATATCCTTTTGGCAGAAATACACGCCTTCCCTGTCGGGATGGCGCCGGCAAGACCGCTTCATCTATCGGCCTCCCTCCTGTGGCTCCGGCCCGGGGCCGGGTCTTTTCAAGACGGGATCACCCCGTTCCTCCCGATCTCCAGGGCGTGAATGGGAACAATGATGTCCGCGGCATCACGGATCCGCATCATGCTCTCATATGCGTCCATCGCGTTGATGAGCACCCCCGGGCAAATGATGCCGCCCCCTTGGGGGAAGTTCTCCCAATTGCAGCACAGCCCCGTGATAACCGCCTTTCCCCGGGACGTGTCTATTACCACGGACTGTCCGCCGGGCGTGTGACCGGGAGTGAACATCACGTCGATGCCGTCCGCGATGTTTGCATCACCCTCCACGGTGACGACATCCACTCCGTCCAGGACGTCCTGATAGTACCGGTGATCGATGGGGTGCGGATTGCGGAAGAAATCCAGTTCCGCCTTCTGAACATAGACCTTCGCTTTGGAACACAACGAGTCGTTCTCACAGTGATCGTTATGGAGATGCGTATGAATGACGATGTCCACGTCCTCCGCTGTCCAGCCGATCCGCTCCAACGCGTCTTCAAATCCAAAGAAAGGAAATCCGGCCCGTTCCTCGAGGTCCGGCGGAGCCATAAATTCCTCGATGCCCGTATCGACCAGGATCTTCTTTTCACCTCCTTTGAGCGCAAAGGAGTAAATGGGAAGAATGATGCGCCTGCCGTAAAACCGTTGATAGGTCATAATTCCCTGATCGGTCTCATTGAAGCCGACCGCCAATGGATGAATCGTATACTGAGTCATCTTTCTTCTCCGCACATCTTAGTGTTCCACGGCAGAAGTACGGTGTCACATTTGTGGCAATCATCCCTGCTTTGGTAGCGCCGGCCTCCGTGCCGGTTTTGTAGGGGTAGGCCCCTGTGTCTACCCATGGGCACCCACAGGGGGGTGCCCCTACAAACACACCCGGCATCCCGCGCAGAACGCGGGACGGGACGCTACCGCGCGTTTACGCGGTTTCGGTCACGGCAGCACGCTGAACCATGTCATTGCGAGCCCGAGGCTTTGGGAGGGCGTGGCAATCTCAAGAGGTTAAGAATGTGCGACCGTAATGAGGAAACGGTGCACTACGTGTTTCAGGCGCGGGTGTTCCACCCGTCTTGAGAGACGGGCAACAGGTCGCCTGCGGAATCCGCGTCAGTGATGCGTTCGGTGTGCCGCCGGGGGAATTGTCGAGTGGCTGGTGGGTTTGGGGCGGAGGATTCCGTCAATCATACGATAGGGAACCAACGCAATCAGGTATGGGATCAACAACACGCTCGCCGCCAACGAGTTCTCTTGGTGTACGAAATTCGACCAGGAGGATGAT
>JAZDHD010000278.1:0-4071 GCA_043806215.1 Pseudomonadota bacterium
ATGGCATTGGTCGTGCCGAAATAGTCTTTGAGCAGATCATCCGCACGGCCGTTTCCGTAGCCCATACGCACCGCCAGGCCGGCGAGTTTGTCTCCCGTCAGAGGCATCCTGTTCACGCTCCGGTGTTCCATGATCCGGAGGCGATCCTCCAGGTTGCCGAGGAAACGGTATCCCGAATCCAGCGTAGTGAAGGACCGCTCGTCTACGATTCCTGCCTGCCGCATCTCCGCCAGGGCTTCCAGGGTGTTCTCGCGGAGTATCCTCGGGTGCCGTTTCGCGTGCTTCAGAATGTTTGCCTGCACGAAGAACTCGACATCCACCAGGCCGCCGTGCCCGGTCTTCAGATCGACATGCAGGTCATCCTCCAGCGCCAGCTCCACTTGCATTCTTGACCTCAGTCGTGCAATCTCACGGATGTCGTCTTCAGACGGTTCGGTCCGCATGATACAGTCTCTGACGATTTCCCGGACTTCCGCGGCCGCCGCCGGCGGGCCGATCACCGTCCGCCCCTTGACCAAGGCCTGTTTCTCCCACAACTGCGACGTGGTCCGATGATACTCCCTGAACGCGTCGAGCGAGCAAACCAGCGGTCCCTTGTTGCCCGAGGGTCTCAGTCGCGCGTCGATGGCAAATGCGGTTCCCTGGGATGTGGGAACGCTGAGAATGGAGATTATCCGGTTGGCCAGTCTTGTGAACCACTCGTGTGAACCCAACCGTCCGATCTGCCGCGCGGGGGAGGCATAGATGAAAATTACGTCCAGGTCCGACATGTACGACATCTCCCTGCCGCCGAACTTCCCCATGGCAAGAACGACGAAGGGCAGAGCATCATCGATACCGCCGGCTCCGTACTTCCTGTACATCTCTTGCGTTGCCGTTTCCACTGCAATCTGAAGGCATGCCTCCGCCAGTTCCGTGAGGAGCCGGCGGGCTCCCGTGGATTCGATCTCCCCCAGAAGTTGCCGCACTCCGATCATGAGCACTTCTTCGTGCTTAAATATCCGGATCACATCCAGTTTGACCTCGAGATCGTCGTAGTATGCGAGCCGGTCGGCGAGTTCTTCCGCCAGCAAGTGCCTCTCCGATGGGTGGTCATGGGATCCCCTTGAGATGAGAGAATCAATCGCCTGGGGATGACGAATCAACAGATCGGTGAAAAACCGGCTCTCGCCGAGTATCTTCATGAGAAACCCCACGGTGGGGGGATTCTCCAGAAGCGTCGAGAAGTACCCCGAACTTGCCTGCAGCGACTCAAGGTATGCTGCCAGCGATACCAGCGTGTTGCCGGGCTCGGGCACCTTCAGGAGTTCTTCGATGAGAAGCGGGGCCAGCCGCTGCATCAAGATACGTCCCTTGTCGGAATCCGGAAATCCCGGGGGAGGGTCGATGAGGTCCCGGAGAATAGGATAGGATGCCGCGGGGTCGTCGAAACCGCACTCCTTTAGAATAGACCGGGCTGCCGGCTCATCGTGAATCACCTCTACGATTCGCCTGGTCCGGGTGGAGACTTTTTGAAGAGTCTCCTCACTCGTCTGGTGAAACATGCCGGCAAAGAGATCCTCCACAAACCGACGGCGTTCATCCAGATCGTGCAGGAAGGCATTGAGTCCGTCGTCACGGTATCCCAACCTCCGGGCCAGCTCCTCCTGTTCATCCCTGCTCTTGGGGAGATCATGGGTCTGCAGCTGGTGGTTGATCTGGATGCAATGCTCCACCTTGCGGAAAAACAAGTATGCTTCGGTCAATCCGCCCGACACGGCCTCGTCCAGCAGTCCGACTTCATGAAGAAGCTCCAAGGCTTTGAGGGTGCTTGCCGACCGCACCTTTGGTTTTCGGCCGCCGTTTATCAGTTGAAGCGCCTGGACAAAGAATTCGATTTCCCGTATGCCGCCCTGCCCAAGCTTGATATTGAGACCGGGCTTCCGTTTGATCTGAGACTGGATGCTCATCTTCATGGCCCGCATATCTTCCAAGGTCGAGTAGTCCAGGTGTTTTCTGTAGATGAACGGCTCGAGTTCCTCGACAAATTCCGCACCCAGTTCAACGTCTCCCGCAATGGGCACCGCCTTCATCATGGCCGCCCGTTCCCAGGTCCTGCCCCATCCCAGGTAATAATCGGCCGCGTTGGTGATTGACGGCACGAGTTCGCCCTTTTCCCCTTCCGGTCGAAGCCTCAAGTCAACCCGAAAAACAAATCCGTCCTCGGTAATGTCCGAAAGGCTCCGTACAACCGACCGTACAAGGGTCTCGTAGAAACGCAGAATCGGAACGCTCTTGGGACCTTGTGTCCGCCCCTCCTCAGGGCCTCTCAGAAAAATGAGATCCACGTCTGAAGAGAAGTTCAGTTCCCTTCCGGCCACCTTTCCCAAACCCAAAACCACCAAGCCGGCCTGTTCACCCACCCCTTCCGGAACACCGTATCTTTCGGAAAGCAGACCCTTGTGAAAATCCACGGCCGCCTGAATGCAGGCCGCGGCAAAATCAGACAGTTCCGCCATAACGTTCCTGGTGTCGGCAAGGCCGGCAAGATCCCTGCACCCTATTCTCAGATACTCCTCTTCCTTGTAATTACGAAGGATCCGGTTCATCTCGGCCGTGTCATGAGCCGCGTCGAGTCTTCGCCGAAGTTCCCCGGCCGTCACATCGCGGCCTTTCGCAGTCTGAAAACCTCTGCCGAGGAACAGCGAGTCCATCATCCCGGGATTTCTGCGAAGGATGGAGAAGAGGAACCGTGATCCTCCAATCGTTGCAAGAAACGGCCTACGGACATCCTCTTCCGCCGGCACCCTTGCCGCCAAAGGCCCATTCTCGTCGGAAAGCAGATCGTCCAGCCTCCCCGCGGTCGTCGCCGGATTCGGGGTGTCCCCCATGTCTTTGAGTACGGCTTCTCTCAGTGCGGGCTCCATGGTTGCGAGAAGCCCGGTCAGTGCCGCACAATTGCGTTCGATGTAATCCGTAAGATTGCGGCCGGCCATACCGATTGACCTCGTGAACCCTGCTTCGCGTACTGAGGAGCCCGGCATCGAATAATCTCTTCCCCGGGCGGTACGGAGGGCAACGCATTCCTTGGCCGCCTCTTCGCAGGCCCCAACCCGTTCCATGCCTTCCGAGGAGTATGTCTCATCGGTAAACACCGGAGAATACGACGCCGTTCTCCGTCACCAGGCAGTCCAACCTCCGTCAATGTGGATGATCTGTCCCGTGACAAAATCGGAGGCCGGCGCGGCCAAGAAGATCACGATGCCTTCCAACTCCGGAGGCCGGCCCCAGCGTCCCATTGGGGTACGGTCGTTAATGAAGTTTAACCTTTCAGGATCGTTACGGATCTGGGAGACCAGTTCCGTCTCGAAGTACGTGGGAGCGATTGCATTGACCGTCACGCCCTTCTTGGCCCACTCCAGGGCCATAACCTTGGTGAGTTGGTGCACTCCTCCCTTTGAAGACGCATACGCGGCCTGCAACGGCAACCCCACGGTTCCCATGATGGATCCGATGTTAATGATCTTACCGTAGCCCCGCTCCAACATCTGAGGGGCCACTGCCTGCGTTACCAAGAAATAGCCTTTGAGATTCGTGTCGACAACAAGGTCCCACATCTCTTCCGGGAAGTCCACCACCGGCACCCGATGATTGACGCCGGCATTGTTGACGAGTATGTCGATCTTTCCGAATCGTTGCAGGATTTCATCGACCCCGTTCTTGATGCTTTCCTTGGATGTTACGTCAAAGGAGAATCCTCGTGATTGTCGGCCCAAATCGGCTATCTCGGCAGACACGCGATCCAAGTCTGTTTGACTGCGTCCACACACCGCCACGTCGGCTCCGGCCTTTGCCAGCGCCAGCGCCGCAACTTCTCCCAACCCCCGGGAACCTCCCGTGACCATGGCCGTTTTTCCTGTGAGATCGAACAGTGCCGGGGACATCGCCTCTCCATTCTTGTTGTATTCGAATTTCGCCCATTACGTAATGCGGCCGTGGCCGGGACTTTGAGGTCTTGCTGCCGCCGTTGAGATAGACTCACCGGGCAGCGGGACCGAGGCGGCTCCGGATCCTGCCCGCCATGAGGTTCAC
>JAZDHD010000279.1:0-2331 GCA_043806215.1 Pseudomonadota bacterium
CACGGCATTCACAAAGCATCCCGGATAGTATTCGTGCAGGATCGGCTCACGGTAACCCTCTCGGGGTTCCAAGCCGATGGTCTTGGTGGTGAGAAAACCGATTTCAGGGACATCCCGGGCGATTCGGGCAATCACCGTCGGCACGGTCGTGACAATACCCGAGGGTATGGTGAACGGCGAACGGATGCGCAATCCCGCGATCTGTTTCGTTGGATACGGTCCTTTGGGGGACCGGTCAAGTGGACTCATGGAAAGCTACTTCCTCGGCATCATGAATCAACGCCTGCAAATGACTTGCCGCAACGGTCTGCACTATGAAAGGCAATCCTGCGTTACGCGCTGCCGGCCGGCACCATTCCATTTGAGCCGCGCATTTGAGTCAGCAGCCCGGCGATCACGCGCTGAGTCTTTGTCGAAGCAAGAATCTGCCTCAGAATATCCACGAACTGAGTCTCGTCTTCAGCTACCGGTATTCTTCCCTGAGACTCGACTCCCACCGCAAGTTCGGTCCTGACATCTTCGTCAACGCGGAACCGCACAGGGTACAGGGTGATGGCGTGAAAGATCATGAACAGTCCGTACCGGTAATTTCCAAGGGCAGGAGCTACGATGTTGAAACGGTATGTGAATTCCGGGTCGGCGGCGTCAAAGGGTTCGATTTGGATGACCTCGCCTTCCAACAAGTTATTTGTTTTTCGGCCCAGCAAAGATGCCTGTTCCCTCAAGATCGTCACCGGCGCTCTGTCGAGAGGCAATGAATCGAGACTATTCGGCCACAGATCCAACATTCGAGCAACCTCCATGGAATCCTATAGTTCAAGTCCAAAAAGTATCGGAAGATGATCCGACGCCCTCGTCTTGTCAGGCACCCGACTATCGGGCGACAGCAGAGAGTGGTCGCCGATCCTTTCCACGATTTCCAGCGTCTCGTTGCTAAACCTGTCTAAAAGGGAGGGGCGTACGAGTAGCTGATCAAACATGTTCCAGAAATACGTCACGTGCTGAGAGGCTCTGTAATAGTAGGTTCCCGGGGGCCCTTTTGAGGCGTCACCCATGAGGCTCCACATGGGGTTGTAGAAGAAAGGGTATTGCCTTCCCTGTACCGTTCTCTCCTCTTCTTGGGCTATGGTCCTCGTCATGACTGCATGAAGACCCTTTGCTCCCACTAGACCCGATTCGAACGGGTTCATGTTGAGATCACCGACAACAACTGTTCTGGAATGGCGAGCCTCAGCCTCCTGTCTCCGGATTGTGTCGGCAAGCATGGCAGCTTCCAGACTTTGGCTCTCGTTGTCCCAATGAAGCTTGCTGGGGAAATGACTTACTGCCAGCAAGATGTCGGTGAGTTGCGGTGGCCGAAGGTGCCTCAGGGTGACCCTTTCTTCCTCGTACACCGGGGGAATAAATCGCGACTCAAACCTCGAGAATATCTCGATCTTTCTGCATGTTCCCCGTGCATAATGGTACTCCGGTCTTCCACCATCGTTGAGTGCTTTGAGCATTTCCAGGGGCGCCAGGCCACACTCAGCCAACATAAGGACGTCAACATTCCTTGTCCGGGCTAAGCAGGAAACGAGTTGTTGCACAGGTTGCCGATTGAGGTTCCAGAAGGCAAAGGTTATCACGGCTCCTCAGCGCTCCCTTTCGGTTGGTTCACGATGAATCATAGTGTCAGAACACGCACAGTTCGTCAACTTCGGTTTGGTTCATACGGGTTCCGCCTCTTACCCAAGCCGCTTCGTCCAATCTTCTCCCCGATTGCCCGTTACCGTGCATGCGTGCAGGCTCGACATGCGAGACGCCCGGTTTGATACCGGAAGGGTCCGAACGGATCGAGCCGGTCTCTGGGCCGACGGCCGGGTTGCGTCGATGCCGGAAGCTCCGGGCCGGGCCTGTGTCGCGTGCTTTCTCGCTTGACAGTGGTCAAGCAATTCCGATAACATGCCGACTGAAAGTTTGTGTGCACTGTTTCAGAGTCGCTTGTCTTGATTTGGAGGGAAGGTGAGCTTTCACGCGGTTGCCGACAGAATCGACGATCTCAAGGACCAATGCGTTGAGTTTCTCGCACGTATTTGTTCCGTGCCCGCACTGGGACCGGAAAATCAGGGAACCGGCGAGATGGAAAAGTACGGGCTCGTCAAGGAGACCGTCCTGTTGCTCGGACCGGATCGGATCGAAGAAGTGCACGCCCCCGACGAGCGAGTCCCTGAAGGAGTCAGACCGAACCTCTTGGCCGTGTTCAACGGCAGGGACGCGTCCCGGACCCTGTGGATCCTCTCACACATCGACGTCGTTCCTCCGGGGGAAGTGAAGCTCTGGGAGCATGACCCC
>JAZDHD010000280.1:0-18965 GCA_043806215.1 Pseudomonadota bacterium
GGAGAACGAAGATGCATGACTCGATCCCTGAAGCAAAGACCGGAATACCGGATGCGGTGAAGAGCATCCCGCGCATGATTCCCGGGGCAAACCCCGTGAGCTGCAGAACCGCGGCCCGGCGGGTGGCGGCGGGAGAGCTGATGAAGGCTTCGCTGGAGGGCGACCAAATGCGGGTCCGGATACTCCTGGAGCTTGGGGTCTCTCCGAATGAACAAGAGCGTATCCTGGGGACCACGGCGCTCATGGTCGCGTGCCTTGCGGGGCAAACCGACATCGCGAGAGATCTGTTGGACCACGGAGCCCATGTGGACCTACGGGACAACGACGGACGCACCGCGCTCATGGAAGCATGTATGGCCGGCGACAAGGATTTGGTGACGATGCTGGTGGACAGAGGGGCCGACGTGCACGCGCAGAGCCGTCACGGCACGACACCTCTTCTTGCCGCTTGTATCTCGGGCAAGCCGGACGTCATTCGCATACTCCTGGAACGGGGAGCCGACGTCAACGCTCCAAACGGCATTGGAACGACCCCTTTCTTGGAAGCCGCAGCGTCGGGTTGCGCCGAGTCGGTGAAACTCCTGCGCAGCTGGGGAGGCGATACGCGCCCGTCAGCGGTTGATTCGGATACTACTCTTAGGGTCTGACGATCCGGCGGCTGGGAATTTGAGATCACGCGAACGATGGACCCTGAAATGCCTCAAGAAATCCCCGCCCGAAAGGCGGAACAACTCTTCTCATATCGGGGTCGCCTCCCGAATCACCCGGTCCCTGATCCGCTCACGCAATCCTCGCTCACTCACGACGTCCACTTTGCAGCCGAGGCGGTCCCGGCAGCAAGCAATGTCTTCAGGCCTCAAGGATCTGCCGGCCCTTGCGTGCCGTTTACAGGCGTATCGGAATTGACGAGCCGTTTGGGAACGCAGTTTCCGTGATCGATCAGTTTAAGAAAGCGGGCAACGAGCTTCTTCCGAAGTTTCTCTTTATCCGCAACGCTTATGCCCGGCAAGGGAACCTGCCCGCCTGCCATTTCCTTGTGGCCGCCTGCAAACCCGGATTTGCCCACAAGCCGCCTGATCACGGCGCCGGCCCGGTATTTCCTGGAAGTTGACCGCAACGACAAGATCATCAAATTGTCCAGTTCACCCATGCACAACGACCAACTGACCCCCTCGATGCGCAGCAGGAGGTCTGCCAGTTCAGGAATTATGGACTCTGAGTGGATCGACCCGAGACAGGAAACCGCAACATCGCGATACAGCACCGCGTGCGCCAGGCCGCGGTGATAATCATCAAAGTACTCGACGTCCAGCGGGGGTGTCTCAATGGATCCCATGACGCGGGGGTTGGTGAGAGGGGAGAGAAAATTGAACGCGTTCATATCGTTTTGTGATGTCGCCCTTACCAATGAATGCGTGTCCGTCTTGAGGCCGTAAAGGAGCGCGTTGGCAATGCGGCGTGTAGGGGTAATATCGGCTGCGGCGAGATATTCCGTGATTATCGTGGAGGTCGCTCCGTAGGAGGGGCGGACATCATAGAATTCCGCTTTTCGTGAGAGCTTCCTCAAAGGATGATGATCGATGACAATGAGGGGCATCGCACCCCTCGATTCAAGCAGGTTGTTGCCTGTTCCAGGCTGCGAGTCCACCACTGCGACGCCGAAGTAGTTCGAGAGCACGATTCGAGGCAGCTGGGTCATCTTGATTCTCAGCCGATGGATCATTGCCTTGTTTTCCGCCCTTGTCACCACGCCGCCATACCCCAGTACGGAACGGATTCCCAGTTTCTTGCTCAGTAAGAAGCTCAGTCCGTACGCGCTCGCTATGGTGTCCGGATCGGGGTTGTTATGGCAGAGTATCAGGACGGGTTGGTTGCCGGCGCCTTTGAGAACCGCTTCGAGCCCGAGAAGCTTGGATTCCGTCCTGCCCATGTCCCAACGGGATGAGTTCATGACACGCACTGTTCCTGAGTGATTCCTGCCTACCCACATATCATTCATCGTGTGCTTGGCGCCGAGGCAATGTTCGAGCTATCAACGGCCGTCTTGGTTGCCCGAAACAAATGATCCCAGCATCTTGCGGATCACGCGCTCGTTGAGGATCATGCCGCGAATCAATCCTTTGGACCGGGCGTAACGGTTCTCGATGAATGCCTCAAGAACGAGGTTCCTCTTGTCGCTGATCCGCATGACTCCCACCATGCTTAGAGTCTCTCCCGGCGGTGCCATGGTGTTGAGATCGGGAAACTCGGTTCCGGTCAATATGGGGAATAATTTGCGTCCCTGAAGAGCCTTCAACATCATAAAGGTGCCGAACTGAGCGACCGCCTCCATTTGCAGGTGTCCGCCGAACAAGGGCAGTCCGACGAAGTGATCCCTGAGAATGGGATTCTCTTCCGGCGTTGGAACGGTGTACCGGCCGAACCCCATCTTTCCGTCCGCTACCTCGCCGGCCTCGGCCACTACCTTGTCCACAAACAGGAAGTTTTCCCCGTACATGCTGAGTGTCTTGCGGATTTCGTTCCTGTCGAACTCCAGCCACACTCGCTTCACTACCGGTTTTATCAACGGCTTTTCACGCGTCCTGGCCCTTTGAATAGGTCCGGACCCAACGAGATCCGGGTAGTGCACCTGTCGTACATCACCGGCCTGATATCGGCGCCCGGCAAGAAACTCCCTGACAACAATGGTTCCGGCAGCCTCCCGGACAAAATCCGATATGATTTCAACGGATCGCCGAAGGACCGGAAACGTACCTTCATGGCGCAAGCGTGCGAAAAGGCCGCGGACGACGCGGGAGAGATCGGCGAGATCCGAGGTGCGGCCGATTCCCGACCAGTCTTTTTCAAAGAACTCTTGCAACTCTTCAACCAGCAGGTCCAGGCCTTCGACTTGTTTGAGCGATTCCTCCATTGCGGAGAAACTCCCGGCCATTTCTTCCGGAATCCGGGTCTTGCCCTTGAGGTGCTTGAGGTAGTTCTGGAGCACGGCAATTTCGATTCCGGTGAAGAACTGAGATGACTGGGTCCAGGCTTCGGGAAGAGCCGCCACAATCGTGTCCTTACCGCTTTGGGCGGCCCTGAGTGCGATGGTCTCGAGATGCTTCTTGGTGTGGGAGATGAAGTACGGAAGCTCGCCGCGGTAACTCAAGGCGAGGTACCGGGTAGTATCGTCGGTAAGGTTGGGCAGTCCCGAAATTGCGTCCTCGAACGACCCGGCGTTGACGTAGTAAACGTTCCTTTTCACCGCTGTTGCCATGTTGAAAAAGGTTTCTTTTCCCTTGAGAATATCTCCCACCGACTTCATGACCGAGGGTTGGCGGGGAAAGCCGCCGGCCACGGTATGGATTACCGCGTCGAGCTTCGGTACGCCGAGCCCCTTGAGACGGTCCTCAATGCCCATGAAAGCTTCAAAGACGCGATCCCGCTTGTCGATGTCGAAGCGGAGCGGTACGTCGACGAGGGTGGTGTCGATCTCGGCAAAAAAGGCCTGTTCGCGTTGATCCTCTGGGACCAATGTGGTCCCGAAGACCCTGGCGCCGGCTCCCGCAGCTGCTTGGGCTATGGAAGCTCCGTACCCGCCGGCTCGTGCGCCGATGATAAGAATATTCTTGCCGGTCAGCATGAATTACCTACCAACGTTAGTGATGTTCGAGGTTAAGGCGTATACGTTTACAACAGATCACCTTGTTAGTCAACGAAGCGCGGCCGCGGATTGCGCGGTAATCGTCTTGACAACCATGCGGTTTTGGGGGACCGTTGATTTGTCGTAACCCGCTTGCGGCAAGTTCGCTCACGAAGCGGTTTGTCGGCTTCCGTGCCCGACAAGGCACGGCGAAGGATCGGCGATAAGGAGAAACCGGACAATGTCATGGACCGAGGAGAAGAGGACCGCGGCCGGCGAGATAGTGACGCTCTTGTACAAGAACGGGATGATCCGGACCTTCTACCGGGACAAACCTGAAGGTTGGACTCTGATTTCCGGCTTGTACAGCCCCCTGTACATCCAGTTGAGACCTTTGGTATCCTTCCCGGAAGTCTTTCGCAGAGTCTGCAATGCACTGTGCAGACTGGTCCGCGAGGAAGCGCCCGACATCACGATGGTCATCGGAATCGCCATGGCAGGGGTCCCCATCGCGGCAGGCATGTCCATCGCCGGAGGAATCTCCGCGGGCTTCACCCGCAAAATGGAGAACGTGAAATCCGTGGAAGCCTTCCGCAAGGCCATATCGTCGTACGGCGAGCACGCACTGTTGGAAGGGGAGGTGGCATCCGGCGAGAAAATCGCACTTGTGGACGACCTTGTGACGCGCTTCGACAGTAAGGAAATCGCGCTGGAGCAGGTGAGACATGAAACGGCGCGCAGAGGTCTGGAAAACGTGGAGTGCCGGACGGTGCTCGTGGTGCTTGACAGAGAACAGGGGGGGCAGGAAGCCGCTCAACGAGCGGGAGTCGATCTCTTGAGCCTCATCCCGTTCAAGACGGTCGGACTGCCCTTGCTGGAAGGCGTTATGGACAAGACCGAGTGGGAGACGCTGACGCGCTACCTGGGCGACCCGGAGTACTTTCAGAACAGGGACGTGCAAGCAGAGATTGCGCGGCTGTCCAAAGCCGGGTGAGGGCGGCCCGATAGGCAAACAGGGGGATGCACGTGGTGTGAGTTTTGGCAGCGTCGGCCTTCCCGCACATGCGGCACGCAATTATCACGATTTCTATTGACGGGCCTACCCACGTGGTTTATTCTTAATCGCTAGTGTGCGTCCGATGAGTATGCGTGCCGAAAAGGCGCCGCCCGGACGGGAATTCGAGGGGCGTTTCCTCACAAGTGACAGGGGTACCTGCACGAAACGTCCTGTAGAAGGGATCTGATACTTCCAGCCACGATACGCTGCCGACAGAGATTAGTTTAGTCCTCGAGCAATGGCCGACCCCATTATGGGGTCCCATAGTCAATTACATCTAAACAAGAAGTCACGTGCGACCGGGAGACTCCGGGGGGAGTTTGCCGATGGGTTGTGCAACCGATCGCAGTGCCGGATGAAGGGTAAGCGTCTTCGCTGTTTCCCGTATTCGAAAGGAGACCCATATGCCGGGAGTCTATGTAAAGGAAGATGAACCGTTTGAAAACGCGTTGAGAAGATTCAAGAAACAAGTTCAGAAATCGGGCGTGCTCACCGAGACCAAGAAAAGGCGGGCGTACGAAAAGCCGAGTGTCAAGCGCAAGAGAAAGGCAATGGCGGCTCGAAAGAGACTGCTGAAGAAATTGAGACGTATGCGGAACCGATAGGCCGATCGAGCCATAGGGGGACACGGAAAATCAATAGTCCCTCCTGCGGAACGAAAGCAAGTCTCTTGGGTTGCAACCCGCGGCTTTTTCGGGTAATGCCTTTGTATTGCAAAACGTAACTTCTCAAAAACCCCGGGCGAATTCCAAGAATTCCCCTCCCCGACCCTCCCCGCAAGCAGGGAGGGAGCACTTCCCCCCGCTTGCGGGGGGATAAGAGGGGGGAAATGGCCCGGACTTATTGAGAAGTTACTGCAAAACGAGCGCAGCGGGAGGGCGATTACCATTTCCCCCAAAGTAGCCGATGACGCCGGTACGCTGACGGAAAGGCTGGAACAGAGCCGTTTGCCGACGGTCTTCTTCTATGCGGCCGCAGCTTGCGCATTCGCCGCAGTGGGAATCGACACGGGCTTCGTTACGCGAAACCTGACCACCGTGGAAGCGGCATGCGTCATCGCACTTGCCGTTCCGGGAATTTTCCTCTTCACCGTGTCCCTTGCAAGCCTTGTCTGCTACTTCATCTTTATTCCGTCCATCACGCGTGACGGGCACCTGTTCTCACAGGTCCACGCGATTCAGATTGTTCATCCCCTGACCACTGCGGTCGTGTTCGGGCTGGCCGCAGTGTGTATTGTGACGGGAAGTCGTGCCGCATGGCTCATTTCCGGTGTTGCGGCCTGCCTCTACGTACTCCAAACCATGACGATAGTCCGGCGGGTACGCCGGGAGCACCTCATGAACGGCCTTGAAGGGCCTGGAACCGGCACATTCTTTCTCCTGCTTCATCTGATCCTGGGAACGGAGATCATTACCGTTGCGGCCGGAGCACGTCCTCTTGCACCGTGGAAGCTCAGGAGTCTTCCCGACGATACATGGATAGTCGATGTCCGTACAAAGCCCGAGTTCTATTGGAACAGGCTGCAGGGAGCCGAGAGCTTTCCGTGGGGACAGGGGGTTATCGCCGCCGCCCGGGGCAAGCCCAAGGACCGTCCCGTCCTGGTTACATGCTTTTCCGGACATCGGTCCCCCACAGTCGCCGTGTTGCTGCGGAGGCTTGGGTTCGAGACGGTTTACAACCTTAACTGGGGGATTCTCTACCTTGTTCTCCTGGAAAGAGGCCGACGAAGTGAAGGGCCTTTCAGCCTGACAAGGCCCCATCGCGATCCCCACCGCCGCGGGGAAGACGTCAAAGGGATTTCCGTGGGCTATGTCCTATGCCAGGCCCTCATTCTGGTCATCGCACCGTTGGAACATGCGCTGAGGCAGGTTCACGTGTCCGCCGTTCAGCAGATTGCCGGGGGGGCCGTCGGGCTGCTCGGCCTCGCCATCGCGCTCATGAGCTACCGGGCGCTGGGAAGGAACTTCCGCGTGTACGCTGCGCCGAGAAGAAGCGGAACGCTTGTGACTTCAGGCATCTATTCACTAATCCGTCATCCCATGTACACCGGTGTGATAATGATGTTCCTCGGGTATCTTCTCTTTTTCGGGAGCATGTTCAGCGTGCCGCTCTGGCTGACTTTCACGTTGCTCTATCTGATCAAATCGGTGAAAGAGGAACGTATCCTGGCGGACCGCTTCCCGGAATACGACCAATACCGCAAACAGACGTGGAAATTCGTGCCTTACCTGTATTGATGCGGATGAACCGAATAGACGAAAACGCGCGCTGACTTGGCGCTTATGGGCTCCTGCCGGGCAACGATTTGATAATCAAACCGAGATCCCTATCTTAGTGTTCTGTGGCGTAAATGCGGTCGCACATTTCCAAACACGCGGTAGCGTCCCGGCGTCTCTGCCGGGCGAGAGATAGTACGTTGTTTCCACTAAAGAATACCGGCACGGAGGCCGGCGCTACCAAAGCAGGGACAATTGCCACAAATGTGACACCGTACTTCTGCCGCGGAGCACTTAGGCACTCTATCCCAGGCTTGCGATCTTTTCCGTTCTCACGGCTTTTCGCACCCGGCAACTCCTTTCCGTGATCCGGTCAAGGTTTTCCGGGGAGATCCCGCTAACCGTGAGATCCTGAAAACCGCGGGTCCCCTGGTTAACGAACAACATGGCGAGCCAACCAATGGGAAGGGCGGTCTGAGCGGTGATTGCGAAGGAAGCTTCTCTTACCGCCCAGTCGTTGCCGTTGAATGAAACGGCCATTCCGCCTCCGGACCTGACGAGCCGGAACGCTTCAACGTCGGTGATGCTGTCCCCGACATAGAAAACGTCCCGCAGGTCGACGCCTTCGGCATCTCTGATCCGTTCGATGGCGATGGCTTTTTCCCGGCCGCCTATGGGGTTGACCTCTTCGATGATCCGGTTGATCTCCATGCCGGGAAGGGTGGTCCAAAATATCTCGTCCAATGCCCGTACGACGGCCCTGTCGGCCTCGCTCAGGTCGTCTGCCGAAGAAGCCTGTACGGGTATGGAGAAGTCCGGAAGATCCATGATCCGGGCGTGCAACTCCCGAAGCCGGGTCTTTTCGGAAGGGGCCAGGCCGTACTTGTCGAGGCTTACCGCGGTGGAATAGGTATTCATGAACGGGAATCCCAGGGCGTCACAGACCGCGCGGATGTACGGCGAGTAACTCGTGCTTACGATGTATGCAGGAACGACATCGAGAATCTCGCTCAACATGCAGTCTGCCTGGGGGATCATCTCGATGTTGCGGCGGGAAAACTTGATCATGTTGTTGTCGTCGAGACCGAAGGCCTTGAAGAACGGAAGGATGAGACGCAGTGTGTCGCCTGCCTTGTAACCGGGCTTCCTCGCAACCTCGGCCAGGTAATCGTCATAGAGGCTTATCTTGGCGAAAAAACGATCACCTTTGGGAATGAAGGCATCGGCCAGTTCCGCCGCGTTGTCATTCTTGGTAATCGGCCCTTCACAGTCGCTGATAAAGATCCGAGCAGATTTTCTTCCCATCCTTACCCTCCCTCTTGGCAACGTTCAGGTCTACAGAGGCGGTTGGAACCGCAACCCAACAACGATTCATGCACCGACAAATACCTTATATAGTGTAAGGAAATTCGGTCAAGAGCAATGGAATAGTTGACCGTGAAGAAAGGGGAGGGGGGTCAGGCCCATAGGCCGACTCTTATGTCTTTGGTCAAGATGACACCTATCCTGAAGGACATTCCTTCATATTCCCCCTTTACTAAAGGGGGGAATATGAGGACTCCGACAATTCGAGGTTAAGTTAGCGCTTATGGGGTCAGGCCGGCGCGGACCCCGTGACGGCAAGATAGCCTCTCAGAAGTTCTCTGTCGGGATAGGTGCTCCTGCCGTAGCCTTCTATGCTTCGGGAAGCACAGATTGCCGCGAAATGCAGGCAGTCTTCGAGTTCCAACGACATAAGCGAGCCGGCCAGGAATCCCGCAGCCGCGACGTCGCCTGCGCCGGTACGGTCCCTGACCGCGGCCGGTTCCACGGCAGGCTGATGAATCGAGGCCGAGGGCCGTACAGCCATAATGCCCTTGCCGCCCATTTTTATCACCACGGTGGACACGCCGGTCTCGAACAAGATACCGGCTGCCGGCTCGGAACCGGTTTCGCCGGTCAACATCCGCAATTCCGTCTCGGTGACGAACAGCGTATCGGTGAGTCTCAGAATCGGGGCAAGCCGTTCAAAACCCAACCGGCAATATACCGCGCCCGGATCGAAACTCAGGCGGGTACCCGGAGCCAAGTTACGGGCCGTCTCGATCTGGGCCTGCAGGCAATGGGTTGAGACGAACGAGGTCATATGCACCCATTGCGCCCGGCCGAAATAGGACGATTCAGGGGGCGCCGATCCCGCAAGATCATTTGCATTGGGAAGTATCACCAGAGACCGGTCTTTTGACCGGTCGTCCCGGTCAATGAGCGCAAGGCAGCGTCCCGCCGGCCGGCCCGTAATGCGAATTCTCAAGTTATCCTGATCTCCGAGTTCCTCCAAACGCAAATCCCGGACTCCGTCTTGCCCCGTCGTCCCGTAGAATCCCGTGTCAAAACCCATACGATGGAGAGCGGCCATAGCGTTGGCCGCGGAACCGCCCGGATCAATCGCCTTCATCTGCGCCTGCATTGCCAGCGACGGATAGACTCTCCGGAACCAATCCTCGTCTCTTACGTATTCTTCTCCCACACGTAGACCGTGAGCCGCGAGAAAGTCCCCGGAGACTTCCCAGAATTCATCCAGGTTGAGCGCTCCGAAACCAATGGCATGGAGTTTCATTGATTCGCCTTCCTCGGGGAACAATTTGTGCCGTACCGGGAATTATCGGGCGGGGAGTCCGGAACTGGACGCAGGAACGACCTGCACCACCGGTTGTCCGGCCGGTGCGGCCGCCACACCGAACGGAGCTGTGGGCCTGCGGAAGCTCAGCGCAGTGCAATGGACGGGTGCACGGTCCGCAAGAACACCGGATTCCATGGTGTGGTGCAACGCGCAACTGAGCACTTGGGCGGCCACCTCGTGCCCGAACATCGTGAAATGATCCCCAAATACGTGTTGACCGGTCTCCCGCTGCGCAGTGATCAACGGCTCAAGAAGGGAAATCATGGGGATGCCGTGCTCACGGCAGAATGCGTCCGCCCGCCGGATGGATTTGGAGAGATCCCACCTGATTTCCGCGTGAGGGCCGCCCATTGCCTTGAGCCGTGCCAGGGTGTCGTTTGGATCCAACGCGTATTTCACTTCCAGATCGCTGCCCAGATAGACGAGGAGAAAAGGGATTCCTGCGGCGGCGCACACGTCGCGGGCTTCGAGAATCGTGCCAAGTGTTCTTTCCCACGCAGCCTCCACTCCGGGAATGTCGGGCTGCGACCATTGAAGCAGTAAGGGGCATATGCCGATTCGATTCCTCTGCAGGTCATCCATGCGGCGCACGGCAAAAGCCGAGGCATAGCATCCGTGGACCGCCAACCGCCGAGTGAGCGGGGTGATGGTCCCGGAGGCCAGCACGAGTTCCCTCTTCAAATAGGGATCGTCATCACAGAAATCATTAAGGCTTAGTCCGAACACCACGGCATCCGGTTTGTATCCCAGGGCCTGATTCTTGAGAACCTTGAGATGTTCCACCTGCCCTGTGCCGGAATTTCCCAGGGCAACAACCTGGGTTTTCCTGCCTCCCCCTTGGACTAAACCAACGTTGAGAGCCGTTTCAGCCAGTTTGTGGAAACTCCGGGACAACGGCACTTGAACGGCTTCCACATACGAGTCCCCTATTACTACTATCCTCCGGACATTTTCGGACCGATCGACGCCGTAATCGTGATCATAGTACCCGTGAGAATTCCAATGGAACTCATTAATATATTGCGTCTTCAGATTGGGATCGTACCCGTAATAGGCAAACCTGCCGCCGGGGGAGTGCCAGTGTCGGCGGGAGCCCGCATTTCCTTGACTCCGTTGCGCGGCTGCCTGCGAGATCTGATCATCATTCGTGAAGATGATGGAAGCGCCGGAGAACTGAACGGCATCCCGACTCACCAGATGCTTCGTCAACTCTCTGATCTGAGCATATTCTTGAGGAAGGACAACGGGAAACAAGGATTCGACGGCAAGCAGCGTCAACAGAGCGGTTGCGCAACACAGTGCCGTGGCCGTGGAGTATGGGGAAAGACGGTTCTTGGCCCATCCGGCGAAGACGGCGGGCACGAGCAGGTTGATGACCGCCACTGCCGCAAGAACCAATCGGCCATGGTCACTATTGTTGAAGAGCGCCAAAAACAAAACCACGGTTACAAGAGGCGGCATCAATGCCGACAGGATCTTTCTCATCCTTCCGCACTCCCAAAATCGGCTGTTGGCACAAACACAGACCAATTCAGCCAATTATATCATATCGTTCAGACATCAAGCTGGTGCTTTGCATGCTGGAACGATGGTATCTCATGTAGTTCCCAGTGATGGCACCCCTTTCATCAAAAACGCGTGTATTTGTCAAGAAATAAAGTAGACTCATTAACAAAAAAATATGAAGATCGCGGCAACCTGATGTTCAAAGCCGGGCATCGCCGAAGCAAAGTCTTCCGAACCCCCATGATGGGGCGATCACAACTGACCATGAAAATCCCTCGGTATTCCGGGCCGAAGACCGGGCAGAGCCCGGCGGATAGGCATTCCCAGGCAGGAGCCTGGGAACGAGGGGAGGGGTATTTTCAGACAAACACGGCCAAACCTGTTCCCGCCGCCGGAGCCGCAACCGAAGTCCGAATCCGCCGGGTCGGCCCGCACCGATATCGGCGGCGGCCGGCCAAGCCCCCTCAGTTGCATCAATCTTGGGGCATTCTTCCCCACGCTTATCCTATTCACACGAGACCTTATCGGTCACCGGGACGTTGGGCAGAACGGCTCTGCGAGGTTCCATCGGGCGTCTTGTCGAAGGGGTCGGACAAGGACTGATTTGATGTGTCCATGATGTGTGTATACGTCGTGGTTCTTGCGAATCCTTTGGTGTGTCCCAGAAATGCCCAACCGGCAGATCGGCGGCACGCACCTCGGAAACGCTCGGGATCGACAAATGTCTCAGCGAGGAAGACCGCGTGTCCGTGCGTTTCACCCCCAATCATCAGAGAGGCGTCCGAGGTTGAGGGCAAGAATGAGCGAGGCCAAGTTCCGACTAAGGGACTGTCCGGCAATAAGCGTGTCAACGGTGACAGATCTTCGTGGGACGGGCCTCCGTGCCCGTCGTTGACCGCAGGCAGGGGCCTGCGCCACCGGAAAACCAACCGCCGTTTCTCCGCAACGGTTATTCGCGGACGGACCCTAAGTGCCCCACGGCGTAAATACGGTCACGGATTTTTCGCGCTGAGATTGCTTTCCGGCGTTCTGAGCGGGACTGCGCTCCTCGAAATGACATCTTGTGGTTGCACGCGATTTCGGTCACGGCACCACGCTGAACCATGTCATTGCGAGCCCGAGGCTTTGGGAGGGCGTGGCAATCTCCGGAGGTTAAGAATGTGCGACCGTATTTGTGCCATAGAACACTAAGACAGGGCCCCTGATCCGCACGATGTGATACTTGCAATCCCGCACCGTGTGGCTTAAGTTGTGAAACTCGTCCATCGGAGTCCTCCTTTTTCTTCAACTTTGAGCGGTTCAGAAGTAGGAGGCTCCGATGGACTCCCGGAAATATCAAACTCTTTGAGTCCCCCGGCAGAGCCGGGGGGTTACTCATTATTATTGTATTTGTCAACAATCGCCCATGGAAACCCGGTAAGCCTGGAGGACCGGGTTGCCCCCGCACCGTCCTCCTGAGGGATCCGGCATTCTTTGCCGCAATCCAAGCTGCTAAGGCCGTTGCATCCTGCGCTGCTGTTGTTCCTGCATCTGACGCTGTTGTTGCTCTCGCTGCTGCTGTTGTCCTCTCTGTTGCTCCATCTGCTGTTGACGCATCTGCTGATCCCGTTGCTGCTCCCGCATCCGCTGCTGCTGTTGTTGGTCCTGCATCTGACGCTGCTGTTGCTCCCGCTGCTGTAGGGCTCTCTGTTGCTCCATTTGCTGTTGACGCGTCTGCTGCTCCCGTTGCCGAGATCGTTCACGTTCAGCCTCGCGGCTTCGCTCTTGTTCCGCCTGCCTGCTCTGCTCCTGCCGTTGCCGATCTCTCGCCCCCTCGTCGGCCTTCCGGCGCTGGTCTTCCTGCATACGGAGCTGTCTCTCCTGCTGTTGGGCTTTCGCGCGTTCCACGTCCCGACCGCGGGTCTGCTCGGCCTGCTGCTCTTTCATCCGCTGCCGGCTCGCCGGCTCCTCTTTCTGTTTCTGCACGGCATCCAGGCGGCGGCGCTGAATCTCAGCCTCCTGCGGAGCACGCTCCCTCTCTTTACGGAGCCGTTCAGCATCGCCGGCCTTTCTCTGCCCGACCTGCCCCGCATTCTCCCGGGCACGTCGTGATGCTTCCTCTGCTTGGCGAGTACGCTCCAGACGCTCCTTGGTTTGCCTTTCCTGTTCCAGTGCCCGCTGCGGCTCACCCCTTCGGGGTTCGACATCGGTCCGTTTGAGCATCTGCTCGGCTTTCCGACGTGCATCTTCCGCCTGCTTTTTCAGATCTTCCGCGCGTTTTCCCGCCGGGTCCTCCGCAACCGGCCCGCCTTGAACCCTCCCGCGGATCTCGCCGGCAGGCCTTCCGGCGGGTAGACGCAATTGTTCCGCCTGCTGCTTGGTGAAATCCCGCATACGGCGGTCCAGTTCGGCTTGCTTGCCCTTCTCCGGCGTTCCTATGATCCGGCTGTTGAGCAGTTGCTGCTCTCTGAGATGTCCCAGAGGTCCCTTGAACTGATCCTGGCCTGGTTTCACCAGTCCCGGAACCGTCCTCAGCAGTTCCGCTCGTTTGGCCTCATTCTCTGTCTTGGCCGCCTGCCGGACGACGCGGTCGATATCCTTTTGTGCGGACTCGATTTCCATACGCCGTTGCACATTTCTCCCGAGGTCTTGGAGTCTGTTCTCGGCCTGTCTCTTTGCTTCAGAAGGTGCGGCCTTCTCGAACCTCTTGGCGAGCCCTTCGAGTTGTTGTCGATTCACCAGATCGGGAGCCGACATTACCCTCGGCTGCCCCAGCTGCCTGGCGATCTGATTCCCGATGTTGTTCAACTGCTCGGGATCCCTGGTCTTTGGGATTTGGCCCAAGAGGTTCCTGATGTCCCCGTCTTTCTTGGGGAGAGGCAGTTTGCCGGCGCTGATGACGTTCCTCATCTGCGACATTTGATCTCTCATCTGCAAGCGTTCTTGAGGATCCCGTGCCCGCGCCATCCGTCGACGGAGGTTGGAAAGCTCATCCGAAGCATTGCCGGCGAGCTGTTCTTGGATCCTCCACCGGCCCTCGACCCCGTGGCGGAATGAACGCGCCGTTTGGATGTTCCTGGGCGAGTTAAGCGAACCGTACAGAGCGGTGAGTATCGATGCCCGGACAGGTCCTCTTTGCGACAAGGCCTGCTCCATTCCGGCGACTCTCGCCTGGAGATTCTGAATCCGCCTGGCCGCGAAGCCCTGGCGGATGCGCACAAAATCAAGCTGATGCTGTGCCTGAGCGATCAACATCGTGTTGTTTGCCAACTGGGCCGGGTACAGAACGTCGTAGTATTCCCGCTGCCTTGCAGCCAGACTGTTCCAGTTGTAATAGTCGTATTGGAGAGAATCCTGAAAGAGAACCAGCGACACGTAGGTCCGGATGAGGTCGGGCCCGAATCCCCACTGGTGATACACTTCGTAGGGCAGGTACCATTTGCCGATTCCGGGCAGTACGATGACCATTGGGCCGGCAGCGACATCGGGCGGATAGACCTCGATTTCATCGTACGGGTAATAGTAATCGACATCCTCATCCTCGACGTAGGAATAGTCCGGTGGAAGAGTCGGCGCCGGCCGAGGTTGCCGCGCCGTTGTGCCCAGACCACATACTCTGACGTCGGCAAGCTTGGTACCGGCAATTGTGGCGTCCTCGACCAGCTTCTCCAGAGCATCGGCCGGCACCACGGCGGCTTCGGAAACCGGCTTCCCCTCTTCCACAAACACGCTCCGGCATGGCCCCACCGGAACTTCCTCGGATCCTTGTAGAGTAAGATTCTTCACCCCGACGGAGCCCTTCAAAACGGTAAGCACCGTCACTGTCGGCTCAATCACCTCAACAACGAAATCCGCCTCCGTGTCCAACGCACTAGGCGCTATGGCAGCTATCGGCGTCGTCAATGCGTAGGGTTTTGGAGTCCCCCCGCCGGCTCCGAAACTACTCGCTCTGAGAATCCCCTGGATCAATTGAACGTCGGCAAGCGTTCCCTGTTGTGTCTCTCTGCCGGCGACAAACAGGGTTGAATTGCTTCCCACAGAGGTGAGGAACCCACCGTCCCATTGCAGCAGGAGTTTGCCGTTGTCGTCGGTTCCCACCGTCTTCCAGGCGAGTACGGAATTGCCTTGTGAGAGGGGCTGTTGTCCCGCCTCTTCCGGGCCAACGATGTAAGCTGCTCCCTGTACGGCCTCGACAACCGCACTGGGCGTGTCCCCTTGAGCAAGCGTATTCCACGGTGACAGATGCAGAATCATTAGTTGCACCGCTAGTAATATCAGTTGCCTACTGTTTAGTGATAGTTTTGCTCTCATCTCCCCCTGTCCTTTCTGCAACCAAGCAGCTGTGTCGGATCGTCCGAAAGTGGCGACCGTTCAACCAGCTCTCTTGAATAATTCGTAATGCAGTTCAGGATACAACATGCGGCGGTTCAAGAATATCTCTTTTGTTTTCCGGTGACATGATACCGTTTCTGCCCTGAGATCCGAGGCGCAAAACGCGGTTTCGTGTCCCCCCGAAAACGCCGGTGGAGCAATCCGGGGACACGATTCCGAGTTTTTCCAGGTCGCATGGCGCAGTCCGCAAAATCGGATCATGTCCCCGATTGCCTGCGGCCCCCATGGCTATACCATTCACCAGAGAATCCCGAGGGACGATAGGCTCATTTTGGGACAGACCCTTTGAATCCACCCGGGCTCACAGCTTGCGACCCATTGACCATCTCAGTCGTAAGGAGTTACTGACGACCGACACCGAACTCAATGCCATTGCGGCCGCGGCGAACACGGGATTGAGCAGGATCCCGAAAAAGGGGTAGAGCACCCCGGCGGCGATGGGAATTCCCAAGCTATTGTAGAAAAACGCCCAGAACAGATTCTGCTTGATCACTTTCATGGTCTGGAACGACAGCCGTATCGCGGAAGGCACGAGTCTCAGATCGCTTTGGATCAGGGTCACGTCGCCTGCTTCGATGGCCGCATCCGTGCCCGCGCCGATTGCAATGCCGATATCCGCAGCAGCGAGCGCCGGTGCGTCATTGATGCCGTCGCCCACCATGGCCGTTACCCGTCCCTCTTTCTGAAGTCTACGGATCTCCTCGGCCTTGTCTCCAGGCAGCACTTCCGCAAGGACGCGCTCGATTCCCAACTCGTCGGCAACCGCCCGAGCCGTCCTCTCGTTGTCCCCGGTGATCATGGCCACCTGCAATCCCATGCGTTTCAAGGCATCCACGGCTTCCCGTGCCGAATCCCTCGGGACGTCGGAAAGCCCTATGACACCAACCACGCTTCCCTGTTCGGCAACGAAAACGGTGGTCTTGCCTTGCTCGGAGAGGCGTTGAGCATGCTCTTCCGCACCGTCGAGGGCCATGCCTTCCCGTTTCATGAGCAGCAGATTGCCCAAGAGGACCGACTTGCCGGAAACGGTCCCGCGAACCCCCATGCCGGAGAGAGCCTCAAAATCCTCCACAGGCAGCGGGGCTATTCCTTCAGCCCGGCCTTTCCCGACTATGGCCTGCGCCAATGGGTGCTCCGAAACTGCTTCAATGGATGCAGCGATCTCGAGGACCCTTTGTTTGTCGGAGCCTTCTCCATTCAGAACATCCGTCACCTCGGGTTCGCCCCGTGTCAGCGTGCCTGTCTTGTCAAACACCACGGTGTTGAGCTTGTACGCCTTTTCGAGAATCTCTCCGCCCTTGATCAGGATGCCGTTTTCAGCTCCAATGCCCGTGCCGACCATCACAGCGGTGGGAGTTGCCAGTCCCATGGCGCACGGGCATGCAATGATGAGCACCGAGACGAAATTGAGCAGCGCTCGGCTGAAAATAGGGTCGGGGACCAGAAAGTACCAAACGAGAAACGTCACGACCGCAATGCTCATGACGATCGGCACAAATATGGATGCAACTCGATCTGCGACGCGTTGGATGGGCGCCTTGGATCCCTGGGCCTCTTCCACAAGTCGTATGATCCGTGCCAAGGCAGTCTCCGCTCCGACCCTTTCGGCACGGAACGTAAAGGTCCCGCTCTTGTTCATCGTCGCGCCGAATACTTCGCTCCCGGCCTCCTTGCCCACCGGGATACTCTCCCCCGTCAGCATGGATTCATCTACGGCCGACACGCCCGAGAGGACGACCCCATCCGTCGGGATCTGCTCCCCCGGCCTCACGAGGACAACATCTCCCACGGAAACCAGCTCAATGGGAATGTCCGATTCGCTGCCGTCCTTACCGATCACCCGCGCAGTCTTGGGTTTGAGTTCCATCAGTCGTTTGATCGCGCCGGAAGTCTTGTTCTTGGCACGGGCTTCGAGGAACCGCCCGAGCAGGATGAGTGTGACGATCATCGCCGCGCCGTCGAAATAGACGTGGGGAGACACCCCGGCTGATGCGAAGAATCCCGGGAACACCATGACGGCAGTGGAATACAGGTAAGCGGAAAGGGACCCGACGGCCACCAGGGTGTTCATGTCCGAGGTCTTCTGACGGGCCGCCTTGTAGGCCCCGATGAGAAACCGGTCCCCGACCCACAGTACCACCGGAGTAGTCATTATGAAGAGGAGAGGCAGAAGGAACCGCTCGGGAATGGCCCGGAGAAACGGAAAAAGGTCCGGCATGGAGCCGGCGTGAATAAGAACACTGAGCACTATGCCCACTGCCAGTTTGATCTTCAGGTCCCGGAGTTCAGCTTTGCGGGCTTCCTCAAGGGGATCTTCTTTGGATTCGCCGCTCACTCCGAGAAATTGGTAACCCGCGTCATCCAACGCGTTCTTGAGGTCCGGCAACGCCGTTACCGAAGGATCGTACGAGACCATTGCCTTGGATGTGGCGAGATTCACCGATGCTTCCTCAACCCCGGCCACCGACTTCAGCGTGTTCTCGACCCTGCGGACGCAGGCCGCGCAATTCATGCCCCCGACCGATATGACGGTCTTGCGGGATTTCGTTGGTCCGCTCGGCTCGGTCTCAATAACCTGGTACCCAAGGTCGTTCACTTTTGCCTTTATCTTTTCGCGATCGACCCTGTCGGGATCGTATTCGACCACCGCTTTTTCCGTGGCAAGATTAACGGAGGCCGAACCGACCCCGTCCAGGGCAGCGATGCCCAGTTCCACGCGGCGCACGCAGGCCGCGCAGCTCATTCCGTGAATCTGAATCGTTTCTCTAGCCAACTTCATAACCGGCCTTCTCAATTTCCTGGTGAACGGATGCCAAACTCACCGATGGATCGTGCTCCACCACGGCCTGCCCTTTGCCCAGGTCCACCTTTACGCCGGTCACACCCGGAAGTCCGTTCAATGCTTTCGCCACGGCGTTTACACAATGGTTGCACGACATACCCTTTATCGTTACGATACTGGTCATAATGGTAATCCTTATCTTTGTGTCGGGGAGGCGTCCCGCCTGTTCGCCATCGCGACTTTGGTAGGGGCAGGCCCCATGCCTACCCTGGGCACCCACAGGGGGGTGCCCCTACAGAGGTTAACAGCCGCGCGTTCACAAGAATGCGTCACCGTAATTGCGGAACGCATCCCTCAGCGCAACCGCCGCTTCCAGAAGGCCATAACTCCGTCACGGCCGAACATCATCTGAACCAGCTCCCATCCGTCCAAGCCCCGCTCGTTCATCAGGTCCGCCAGTGCCTGAGGCTCGTCCGCCGGAATCTCCTCGATTCCGCAGTCTCCCTCTTCAGAGCAGAAGTACACCACCCGACCGAAGCTGTCCGCCCTATGCCGCGTTATTTCATATTCGAACCTGTCCATGGTCGCTCCTTTTGATCTTTCTCGATTAGAAAGTAATGCCCGAAGCGGACGTTTACAATAGGGGATGGTTCCGAGAGGAGAGAACGGTGTGGAATGTTACACAAAAAAGCCGGTCGAAAAACGGCCCGGATCCGTCTGCCCACTTTGGGCAATGCCGAGGAACCGGCATA
>JAZDHD010000281.1:0-11019 GCA_043806215.1 Pseudomonadota bacterium
TGAATTCTTCCTTCGCATCCAGTACCATCTCTTCCATCCGGGGCCTCCTTGCTCAATGAATTCCTCTTCAACCCATTAAGCATAAAACGGTCCCGGAGAACACTCTTTTCTTCCTACCGAGAACCGAAAAGCGCGACACACACGGACAAGTCGCCAGGCAAGGAGCGGAACTTGCCCTGGAGGAGATCAACCGGGCCGGCGGAATCAACGGGAGACAAGTCGCAGCAATCTTCGAAGACTCAAAGGCTGAGCCCGGGGTGGGAGTAGAGGCGGCAAGAAAGCTCGTGAGGCAGGACAAGGTCGATGCCGTGCTGGGAATAATATCCAGCGGAGTGGCTCCGCCCGTTTCCGCAGCTATGAACGAGCTCAAGACTCCCCTGATCATTACGACGGCCATGAACCCGGTAGTAACCGGGGCAAAATGTAACCGATATACCTTTCGCGTCGAATCGAGCAGCCTGCAACGGATGAAAGCCACGGCTCTCCTGGCGAAGCAAGTCAATGCCGGCCGATGGACGACTATAGGTCCGGACTATGCCCTCGGTCACGATTCCTGGAAAATGTTCAAACAGTACCTGCAAGAGCTGAATCCAAGCGCAACGTTTGTACCCGACTCCCAGGTCGTGTTTGCGCCGTTGACGACAACCGACTGGGAACCTCAGATCAGGAAGCTTATGGACACAAAGGCCGATGGGGTCTTAGTGACCTTGTGGGGAGGGAATTTTATGGATTTCGTCCGGCAGGGTCAGCGAATGGGTTTATTCAAAGAGAAACGTTCCATGGTTTCGCCGGTGGTGGGAACCTACGAGCTGCTCAATCTCGGTTTGGATATGCCCCAAGGACTATGGATCTGTAGCTCATACTGGCCCCAGGCCAATCCCTCGGGGGTCGACAAGGGTTTCGTCGAGGCCTATATGGAAAAGTACGGCAGTCCTCCAGGCTACATAACCGCGTTTGCCTACGCAGGAGTAAAGGTTTATGCTCAGGCTGCGGCCGCAGCAGGCTCGGCTGACAAGGAGTCCGTTGTGAAAGCGCTCGAAGGGTTGTCGATCAACTCGCCCGTAGGTAAGCTCCTCATACGCCCCGAAGATCACCAGGGGGTCTTCGACCTGATCGGCGGAAAAGTTTCAAAGGAAGTTGCCATTACCCAGAGAAAGCGCCCGTACCGAAAACTGGAGTCCGTGATTCTGTTTCCGGGACCCGAAGTAACCCCCTCCGTAGAAGAAACACAGTGCAAGATGAACCAATGACGCAGGAAATTGTTGAGATCGAATGATTAGAGCACCTTTTGCTAGTGCTCCGTTTCCCAAATATGGTCGCACATCTTCGTCTCGCAGCCGGCTCGGGAACGTGTTGGAAATTTACGGGGACATACACTATGTTTTTGTTGACAATCATGAGATCGTCTTGCAACATGAGATAATGGCTCGTCTGTCGCGCATAGTGGTCCCCGGATATCCGCATCACGTCACCCAGCGTGGTGTTCGGTCTATGAACGTGTTTCATGAAGAATCGGACCGTCGTGAGTATCTTGGAATGCTGGGAGAAGAAATCGCCCGGCACGGGGTTTCGGTACTTGCTTGGTGTCTCATGACCAACCATGTCCACTTTGTCGCAGTACCGCACCGAGAGGACTCTCTGGCAAAGAGCTTTGGCCGGGCTCACTGGCGATACACACGCATGAAGAACTTCGCTGCAGGGGTCCGTGGGTACCTGTTCCAGGGGCGATTCAGCTCGTGTGTTCTGGACGAGGGTCACCTATTGGCGGCAGCGCGTTATGTGGAACAGAATCCAGTACGGGCCGGTATGGCAAACGTACCATGGGATTATCCCTGGTCGAGTGCGCGATTTCACATGGGGATTACCATGCACGACCCGCTCGTCACAGATCGAACCCTACTGGGACTTGTCACCGATTGGGAGGGATTCCTGCTCTCCTCTGACGAAGGTCGGTTGAGCACGCTCCGAAAACGGACACGGACTGGTCGCCCGGCCGGAGATGCAGCGTTTACGGCACAGGTCGAGAAGATTACAGGTCGTGACCTGAGCACAGGAAAACCCGGAAGACCTCGTAAGCGTCCATCTTAGAAGAAACTAGGAGTATGTCCCCGGATATCTCAGGAGTATGTCCCCGGATATCTCCGCGATGTGTCTACCATGATGGTCTTGAGCAGGGCGTGGAGCCCTTCAGTCTCCTCGGGAAACTTTCTGAATTCCTTGCTGACGAGCCACCAGGAGTACGGACTGTCGTTCCAAGCCATTTCTCCAAACTTGTGCAACAAGAAGATTATTGGGCCGTGGACGTATAGACCGAAATCGGCCTGCCTTCTCTGAATGCTGGCTATCTCGATCTTCGATGGTTTGTTGTAGAGGTAATGGAGCCAACATCCTGAAATGTCAAAGTTGAAATGGCAGCCTTCTGGAAACGTCTCCACGTCCGGGTCGAGCGGCTCCCCTACAGCTATAATGCCCAAATCATTCGATTTCACTTTATCCTCCTTTGTTATCCAACCGGACTCCCCCGTTTTTTAAGGCCCCCAATTCTATTAGGCCTGAAAGAGATTGGACTGTCTCGTTAATTCAGCTAGTTAGTCTGCTGCATCTGTAAAATAACGCAAAATTAGCCTGATAACCGGTAGGTTACGCGTCGTACAGGTAAAGGAACGCGTTGGCATAGGACCTACCGACGCGTCGGCAAATCCGACAAGGGGCCTTCATGTGGATGAGGCGGGGGGCATGAATAGTTCTTGCGGAAGGCTGGCGGCTTTGAGAAGATAGGGGCGCGCACGTCTGGGTGTTCAATTCTTGGAGCGTGGTGGAAGTGAACGGCTTATGATATTAGCAGATTAAGTCCCATGAGCCTTTGCGGCCCTGGGCATTGTAGCAGGGTCGTCACAGCGCGCATGATTGCAAGCGGCCCGGTCTGCCCCGGAAGCTGGAGGGGTTGTGGGATTTCCGTTTACGGGCGTGCTTGGCGTTGTGGAAGTAATGGCGCGGCGGCGGGACGGTCAGGCTGAAATGAAACCGGTCAGTGAGGTTAACATCTTATTATTGCATGTGAAGTATCCCGCGACCTGTAGGATGCGGGATATTGTGCCATAATACTACCATGTTATGATGTGATCTTGCCCATGTTTTTTGTTGCAGACTTGCAGAGTTTACATGCAAGATGGTGTGGGACCATCCGGGCTGGAGGATGAGCCCCTGATTTCCTCACTCTGGGAGCATCAAGAATCCCAAAGGGTAGGTGTAGGTTGATACACTCTACAGAACTTACCGGTTGTCACACCGAGTCCGAAGAAACAGCTCATACCGCGTTCAGAACCCCTCTGACGACCTCCATGAATTCCCTCATTTGGTAGGGCTTGTTAACAAAGCCTTTGGCATAGGCGCCAAGGCACTCCAGTCCTTTTGGGTCCAAGGAATGTCCGCTGGAAACAATCACTTTCACTTGTGGGTCAATCCTCAGAAGCTCGTCCAGACATTTATCACCACCCATTTCCGGCATTATGAGATCAAGGACGACGAGGCCTATCTTCGACTTCTCTCTTGAGTAGATTTCCAGCGCCTCCTTGCCGTTTGTTGCGGTTATCACAGTGTAGCCTGAGTGCTCGAGAATCCGTTTACCCAGGTCACGGACCAGTTTTTCATCGTCAACCAACAGAATCGTCTCGGTGCCGGGAAAAGTCCCGGTCAGAGGTGCAGGCATCTGGACCTCCGGTAACTCGTCAGTGGCCGCAAAGTAGAGTCCGAATGTGGTTCCTTTCCCTGGCTCACTGTCACAGGTAATCCAACCATGATGTTGTTCCATGATGCCTTTGGCAACAGAAAGCCCAAGACCGGTTCCCTTTTTGAAATCCCAGCCCTTCGTTGTGAAGAAGGGATCAAAGATGCGCTCCATCGTTTCTTTGCCCACCCCCACTCCAGTATCCGAAACTTCAATGAGCACGTATCGTCCTGACTTGGCACCCACATGGAGTTTGCAATAAGCCTCATCGACGGTCACATTCCCTATTTCAACCCTGAGCTTGCCGCCGTCGGGCATGGCTTCCTTGGCATTGATGCACAGGTTCATGAGAACCTGCTCGACCTGTACGGCATCAGCATTGACCTGACAGAGATCCTTCGCAAGGATAGTCTCGATTTGGATTATCTTTGGAAAGGTTCGCTCCATCAGCCTGACTGAGTTTATGACGATGCCGTTCAAGTCCAAAGGTCTCAGACCGATTTCAGCCTTCTTGCTGAACGACAGCAGCCGTTGGACCAAATCGGCTCCTTTGCGACCGGTTTCCAGTATCTTCTGAAGATCAGAGTAGTTGGGATCGTCTTCTGTTCTTTCCGAGAGGATCAATTCCGTATAACCGTTGATGATCGTGAGAAGGTTGTTGAAGTCATGAGCAATGCCGCCCGTTAATGTGCCGATGGCCTCCATTTTTTGGGCCTGAGCGAGCTGGTTTCTCAGTTGATCTCGCATCTCCTCTGCTCGTTTGCGTTCGGTTATGTCGCTAGTGACATGAACCGAACCTATGACCTGACCATTTTGACCGACCAACGGAGACACTCGAACGTCATATATTCCTCCGAGACGAGGTTCCGCCACCTCCGCCGAATGTTCCTCACCGTCGGCAAGAAGCTGAGAGTGAGGACAAAAAGCAGGGGGTTCCTTTTCTCCATGCACAAGCTCAAAGCAGGATTTTCCTATCAACTCCTGCTCCGTCATCCCAAGGGCTTCAGCCATAGCCTTGTTTGCCCGAAGTATCTTGTGTTGATCGTCCAGAACCATAATGAGGTGTGAAATGGTATTGAACGTTCGTTCCCATTCCTGGTTGGCTCGATCTGCTGCCTCCTCCGCCTTCTTGCGCTCGGTAATATCGAGAATCACGCCGATCAGTCCGAGAACATGGCCTTGGAGGTCCGAAAACGTGGACTTGTGGAAAACCACATCGTGAACAGCACCACGGGCGTCCTTGACTTGGGAGTCGTAGACCTGAATACCTGGATTGTGGAAAAGTTCGAGATCCTTTGCGTGGTATACTTCCGCTAATTCCCGCGGGGCGATGTCGAACACACTCTTGCCGACAAGATCCTGCCGTGTCTTGCCGTAGAACTCCTCGTACGACTTGTTGAAGCCGATGTAGCGACCATTTGTATCCTTGTAAAATACCGGCGCTGGTATGGCATCCAGAAGGGTGTCTAGAAATGCGCTGGCTTCCCTCAATGACTCTTCAGCTCGCTTGCGCTTGGTGATGTCTCGGGCATATCCTGTGGTGCCGACGACATTCTCGTCTGCGTCCCAGACCGGGGTCTTGAATGTCTCAAACCATTTCGTTTCACCCTTGTCCAATATTGGCTCCTCAACCATTGAGAGCTTACCAGTCTCCATGACCATTTTGTCATCATAGCGGTATTTCTCTGCAAGTTCCTTCGGCCACACGTCAAGATCGGTCTTGCCGACGACATCTTCGGGCGTCCCCCTCCCGCAAGATCGTGCAAATTCACAGTTAACGGCAAGGAACTTGCTGTCCTTATCCTTGAGCCAAACAAGACCTGGCTGGTTTTCGATAATGGCCATCAGGTATGCTTCACGCTGACGCTCTGCGCTCTCCACTTCCCTACGAACAGTTATGTCTCCTTCCTGTTCAACAGCGCTCGGTGAGTCGGGAACCATGCCAGAAGGCCGGGGTGCCTGCTGCTGCTGCTGTTTAAGCGTGACCGGTGACCCCTGAAATTTGGCAATTCTTTGCCGCATCTCCATCAATTCGTTGAGAAGTTCCGCTTTGGTCTTGTCCTGATCGTTCATTGGAGAACTCCTATGCATGCTCCACTGGGAGGCCAACATGAAGAGACCTTTGAGATCGATACCTCGGGGTCTTGGAGTGGCTGGCCTCTTTCTCCATCCGATTACGCCTATGATTTCCGGAAGGGAGCCTTTTAAGAAACGGTCCCTGGACCCGATTTCACTCCTCGTCCAAGACCTCACGAACGGATTGTAGCATCCCTTTCATGTTATACGGTTTATCCACAAAGCCTCTTGCCCCTGTCTTGATGGCTTCCTTGGTCTGACCGTTTGCAGCAAATCCACTAGCTATAAGAACTCGCGCCTTTGGGTCAATCTTCAGGAGTTCCCCCAAACACTGCTTTCCACCCATCTCCGGCATAATGAGGTCGAGAATCACCAATGATATCCTAGCCCTTTCCTCCTTATACAAGTCCAATGCCTCTTTCCCATTGGCTGCGGTCAGCACCGTGTAGCCGGATCGCTCTAGAATTCTTTTTCCCAAGTCTTGTACGAACTCTTCGTCGTCCACCAACAGAATTGTCTCCGTGCCGCCTCTGGGCAGGGCTTCACGTGTAGCCGTTTCCAATTCCTCTCTTTCTGCCACCAATGCCGGGAGGTAAATTTTGAAGCTCGTCCCGCGTCCCGGCTCGCTGTAACAGCGAACTTGACCACCGTGCTGGTGAACGATTCCGTAGACCATGGCCAGTCCCAGACCCGTTCCTTTACCCACCTCCTTGGTCGTGTAGAAAGGCTCGAATATGTGATCCAGGGTTTCTTTGTTCATACCGTGACCGGTATCTGATACGCTCAGGAGGACGTATCCACCTGGCTTGGCTCCGAGGTACGTCCGTGCGTATTCCTCATCCAGAAACACATTTGCGGTTTCAATGGTCAATTTGCCTCCGTCAGGTATGGCATCCTTGGCGTTCATGGCAAGGTTCATAAGGACCTGATCCATCTGGGTAGGATCGGCATTGACTGGGAACAGACCATCGGCAAGGCTCAACTCTATCTTGATCATTTTCGGAATGGTTCTGGTCAACATTTTTTCGAGTTGCTCTATCTGATGGTTCAAATTAAGGGGGCGTGGTTTAATCTCGGACTTTCTGCTGAATGAGAGTAATCTGCGCACCAGATCCGCACCCTTCTGTCCTGCCTTGTGTATCTTCTGAAGGTCTGCATAAGCGGGGTCTTGTTCGTCCTTGTCTATGAGAAGCAGTTCCGAGAATCCCATGACCACGGTAAGCAGGTTATTGAAATCGTGGGCAACGCCGCCAGCTAGCGTTCCGACTGCCTCCATCTTTTGAGCCTGGAAGAGTTGAGATCTCAGAGATTTCTCCTCGCTGACGTCCAGCATGAAAGTGAGGATCGCCGGATCTCCTTCAAACTCTATCTTTACCATCCACATTGAGATGTCGAATGCCTTGCCGCTCTTTTTCAACCCCCGGGCTTCCTGATGGTACGGGACGGGCATTCCCTCCAAGGAAGTCGTCATCAGCTTCTTGATTAAATCCCCCGATCCGGGTTCGTAAAGATCCTCCACCCCCGATCCCAATATCTCCGCCTCACTCTCGTGCCCAAACATGTGCATCATCGCCGGATTGACGTATTGCGGCTTCCCTTGACGGAAGATGCTCATGCCAATGGGTGAGGCTTCGATCAGGCTCCGAAATCTCTCTGTTGAAGCCTTCAGAAATTCTTCCGCCAGCTTGCGCTCGGTGATGTCCTCAATCATGCAGAGGTGGTGGTGTCGGTATTTATCTTCGGCCTTCAATGGAGCAATCGTCATATTGATCCAAACGGCAGTGCCATCGAGATGAAGGTAGCGTTTTTGCATCTGAAATCCCGGTATCTTCCCGGTATTAAATAGCGCCATATTATCAATATCTTCCTGCACATCGTCGGGATGCGTGATGCTCATCCAGTCGATATTTGTCATTTGTTCCATGGTTCGACCCGCAATCTTGGCAAACTTGAGATTCACTTCATAAATACGTCCCGTCAGGGAATCGATCAAAGCAATGCCCAAGGGCGCTTCATTGAACATGGTCTTGAACCGTTTCTCGCTCTCCTTCAACCTTTCCACGCCCTCGGCTGCGTGGAGCACCTGAGCAGTGGTGCTGCTCAAGGCATCCAGTTGGGCGTCCTCCTCTTGAGTAATGGCATGTTTGCTGAAAAGCGCCAGCACACCGAGCGCTTCCCCGCTCGTCGGACGCAGTTGATAGCCCACAAACGACACAAGACCCAATTCCCGCGCCCAATCGTGGTTGTGTACCCGCTGGTCGTGGACAACGTCGTTGGTCAGAAACTTGTGCTCCTGCGCTGAGGCCAGACGTCCAATCTTGTACGCTCCAAAAGGAACTCGCCGGTGCGCCAAACCATCAGTATGCGTGTACCGCCCCGAACTGGCCTGCAGTTGAAGACATTTGTCTCTGTATTTACAGACATGGGGTTCCTCGGTCACCGCTGCATGCACGCACCCGCATTCGCACAGGTCGCCGGGACTGATAACCCAGATACGGCAGAAATCGGCTCCAAAGACGTCCACCACACCGTCGGTAATCATTTTCAGTTTCTGTACCAACTCACCGGGAGCAAGCAGAGCCTGCTGCAACCGGTTCAGTCGCTCTTGGCGTCCCAAGGATCTCAAACGCTCCTCTTCCGCCGTCTTGCGGTCGGTTATGTCTTGAGCGATTCCGAACAACCTGAATATTGCACCTTCAACATTTCTGATCGGGGATCCTTTGGCGTTCAGCCATCGGATGCTTCCGTCGGGACGGACCAAACGAAGCTCGATATCGTAGGGGGTCCCTTGGGTGCTCGCTCTGCTTACCGAGTCATGCAGTAATTCCCAGTACTCCGGGTGAATGAGGTCACGATGATCCGCAAGAGAAACTTCGCCCCGCTCAGGATCAAGACCGAAGATGTGAAATACTTCTTCCGACCAAGAGAAGATTCCCGTTGCCAAGTCAAGTTCCCAATGACCAATCTGAGCCACCCGCTGCGCTTCCTTCAAGAGGGCCTCATTCTTTCGCAACGCCTCTTCCGTCCGCTTACGTTCGGTAATATCACTAATATTGCATTGGATGAAGGTCATGCCATGAACCAAATAAGAGTTGCTGATAAACTCCACGGCGATGCTCCGACCGTCTCTCGTTTCAAGGGGTAAGTCTTCGTAACGGATATAGCCCTTTTGTTGCAATTCTGCAAAAGCCTCCTTGTTCAGAGCGGTATCTCGGAATGGACTCACCTCCCATAGATACTTTTCTAGAAACTCTTCATGAGAGTAGCCTAACATGTCTATCAGATACCGGTTTACGTCCAATATTTTACCAGTGTCCAAATCGAGGATCAGAATCCCATCCTTCGCACTTTCAAAGAGCCGTCGGTAACGTAATTCGGCAGCATATAGGGCTTCGTCGGCATGTTTACCTTTTGTGATGTCGGTTACAGCAGTTCGCAAAATTTCAGGCGCAACATCCCGGCTCTCGAGTACGAGGCTGTCTAGCCTTACCAGGATTTGGCTTCCATCCTTCTTGGTTAATTGGACTTCGCAGGTTTGTTTAGATTGTGTTTCAATGACTTGTCTGAAGTGTATATCTAGGGCGTTCCGGTCTTCTTCACTGACAAACCTGGCAAGTGGTCTGCCTACCAGAAAAGTTCTTGCTATACTCAGGAGACCAGAGGCGGTGAGATTGGCCTCCAGAATCACGCCGCTTTGGTCCAAGGTGAAATAACCGACAGGAGCAAAGTCATATAACTCCGAATACTTGTCCTGTGACACTTCGAGGTCTTGTTGGGCTCGGTGGAGTTTCTCGTTTTGCGTCTCCGGTTCAATCTGATGGACTTGCAGCTCATGAATCAGCGGTTGGACCTTTTTTTCAGGGGAAAGTGCGGAAATGTCTTCCTTGTCCGATGGCTGGCCACTAAGGGACTCCTCAGCGCAGGTTCTTAGTCCGGAGATTTTGCCTTCTGAATCCTTCTCCCTCTCCATGTCCTACCTCCAATAGTTCCTTTCGCCGTCATCCAAGTGTTCCGATTCCTACAAAAGGAGTCAGAAAATCCACATCCTTTTAACATGATGCCATAAAGTCGGGGGGGGGGGGGGGTAACTATTTTTTGGGTGCCGGAATTTTTCCCGTACAGCCGGTTAGTGCCACGGTGGGATACCAGCAAATATCCCAGATGTTACGCCGCCAGATCCCTATACAGCACTGCCCTTGTCCGCCTTGCCCCAACCGAACATGGTCGCTTATCCGATGGTGGCAAAGAAATTGCGAGAAGGGACCACAATTCCCACGGCTTGCGGGTTAGAACCAACAGGGATTTTGTTCCCACTTTTTGGGATTCACAAGGACTGGGGTCAGGTCTTTCATCTTGAATTTACAGGACGCTGACTGTGGAATTCCGGCGGATTTTCGAGGATCCCAGACATAATTCAAGATTTCGATGAGGAGTTATGGTATTTTCAACTCATGGCCGGATTAGTAAACAACAGGATCATCACTTGCTTCTTGCAACATCCAAAGCGGTCAGAGTGCGGTGTTCCAACCTGATTCAAGAAACAAGACCTGACCCCGGCCTGCAGTGGCAGTGACTTCAGGTACTGAAAGTCAGACCGATCCTAGCGCGATCCCTTCCGTTATGCTGCCGCCACTATTCATGAACCACCTTTCCTCTGAGTGCCTTTACTCGTCCTCGTTTGGTTTTACTCTCCAGACGCTTTTTCTGGGACCCTTGTGTTGGCTTCGTCTTGTGCCGTCGTTTACGAGAAACCATTGCGCTCCTGATGAGATCTCGGAGCCGATCGAGTGCATCCTCTCTATTCTTTAATTGGGTTCGATTCCGTTGTGCCTTGATGATGACGACGCCTTCTTCCGAAATACGATGATCCTTGAGCGTCAATAGCCTTTCTTTGTACACATCGGGTAGTGATGATGCCTTGATATCAAATCGCAGATGGATAGCGGTGGATACTTTATTGACATTCTGGCCGCCAGCTCCTTGAGCACGTACCGCTTGCACATCAATCTCCTCGCTCGGGATAGTTATTTCCTTTGAGATTTGCAGCATGAATTCAGGGACCTCTTGAGACAGACAGCTTTAACGGATAGTGCAGCAGCTGTACGCAGCTGGAAGAGCCTGAAGCGAACTTCTAAGCGCACGCTTGGACATAAGGGCTTGCCGACACCTTATGCCAAGCTGCCGGCGCGGGCTCTTCATTCGAATTCTACCTCCAA
>JAZDHD010000282.1:0-5022 GCA_043806215.1 Pseudomonadota bacterium
TTTCAGAATTATGCGCTGTTTCCGGCCATGACCGTGAGACGGAATCTCGAATTCGCAGCAGGTCGGCGAAACGGCACTCGCGTGGGCATGCTCCTGAAGATGGCCGAGCTCGAGAAATTGCAGGATAGATATCCTGAAGAACTCTCCGGCGGCCAGCAGCAAAGAGTGGCTCTGGCAAGGGCACTCATGAGAAAACCGAAGATCCTTATTCTGGACGAGCCCCTTTCCGCTCTGGATGCCGAGATGAGAGAGAAGCTTCAAGATGAGATCTTGCGCTTACATCGTGAACTGGGGCTTACCACTCTGCTTGTCTCACATGACCGGGCCGAAATATGCCGCCTTGCCGATCGAGTTTTCACCATAAAGGATGGACGCGTTGCATTTGAGGGCCGACCGTTTCATGCCTTTCAGGACGATTTGTCCCGAGCTCCCGCGACAATGAAGGGGAGGGTTGTGGACATCATCTCCAACAACGGAACCGTCGTGATACGTGCGGCCGTGCCGGGGGATTCCTTGCAAGTGGAAATCCCTTTGGATGAGCGGCATCTGCATCAACTCCTGAAAAAGAGAGGTTTACAGGCCGGAGCGTCACATGATGCCGGCTCGTAGGAAGCTCACCGGGATGATGCATCACAGGCGAGAGAGACGAGACATAACTGCTGCCATGCAAGCCGTAGAATGGCGAGGGATACGGCAGGCCGGAGATTTTCGATGGCGAACCGACTCAGTTGGCCGGAAGTTTTGTGCAGAACCGTTGGTTGGCTGCCCTGATCTGTTGGGATACACATGACGTCCCCGAACCTGGGCCAAAGAAAACTGTTGGGTGCATGAAACCGATGTGATATCTTGAGTGTCCAAGTAGTGTCACGGGAGTATTCGGCGGCCGTATCAGTGCCGGAAAGCACGAAGGAACCAAAATATCAATCTCGGACCTCTTCCTCTGATGAACGGAAATGAAAGTTGATGTGATGGATCTTGGGATCACAGATGACGGAGTTCACCTACGCGAATTCGCGGTCGTAATCGCTGCTCAGAATCATAACCCGACAATCGTTAATCCGGACTTTCTCAAACTGAATGGGATCGCCGAGGCCGATTGGCAACTTGCTCAAGCTCCGGTTTGCGTAGAGCCGTTGGCTCAGGTTCAGTACACGAACGGTATTTCCGTGCTTGCCGAGCCGCAGAAGATCGTTTTTGCACAAGCTGGAGAGACGTTGTCCCAGGAGAATATAATCATTGTCAAAATGGCTCGGCAATACATCGAGGCGGTGCCCCATGTGGATTACACCGGGATCGGCATCAACCCCAAGGGTGACGTCGGGTTCCGGACCGAAGAGGGGCCGCGGCGGTACATAATGGAAAGACTTATTGCCCGGGGGCCTTGGCAGGAGTACGGTGAAGCTCCTGTCAAAGGTTCCGCCACATTCATTTTCCAACTGGGAAAGGCGAGGGTGTTCCTGGCAGTCCAGGAAGCTACACGAAGGAACCCGAAGGGTACCGGAGCACCGGTAATCGTCTTCTCAGGCAACTTCCACTATGATCTGGCCGCAGTGCCGAGAAACGGCATGCTGGAGACTCTGACCGGAGTTCTTGACGATTGGCGGACTTGTTGGACAGAGTACACTAATCTCGTAAATTCAGTATTCTGCAAGGAACTTTGACAATGAGCACTCTCACAGCGTCTCCATATGACAAGAAACAAGTGCAATTGGCAGCCATCCGGAAGGCGATGCGATGCCAAGAGGAGGAGATGGAGGAACAAGGGATGGTCTCATCTTCCGGAGACTTTTTTAGCCGGATGTGGAGCATCGTTGAATCACAAACGAGTTCTGCATTAGACTGGGTTGGAAAGTGCTCTCCATCGTCCGGTCCCCACGTCTTTCAAAGGTATTACGAGCCGCTTTCAGTGAGTGAGACGACTATTCCCATCGAGCAATATTTGGAATCGGAGGCAGAAGTCCCCATTGGGCCTCCGGAAAAAGCATGGAAGCCTCTACGGGTAGAGCTTGTTATGGTCGAGCAATCTCCGTTCGACCTGTAGCATGGCAAGACATCCATCATGGCAGACGAAGCTCCGGACTTAGCATCATGTTATGACTTGGTGGAGGCGGACTCGCCGCTGGAACAAGGGGATATTCTGCTGGAGTGTCCGGTGTTCAGGCCTCCTGCCGACCTCAAATTCCCGTTGAATCCTGAAGAAGTGAACCGCTTCGAGTACCTGCCGACGACCGTCATTGTCTTGTCACAGTCGTGCGATATCGTGCCTAATCAGAAGAAGAATACCGTCTATGTGGTGGTCGGTTATGTAACGGGTTTGTCCAAGACTTCGTACGAAAAAGACTTGCATGGACGAGTGAGGTTGTCGTCGGGACGCATTTACGGCCTCCACCTCTTGCACGAATGTCGGTACTCACCCTGGAATGGCGAACAACTTATCGTCAGTTTCAGTAACCTGTGGACCCTTCCTCTTTCATACTTGACGGCTTATGCCGCCTATCACGGGAGACGCATCCGGCTTCTGTCTCCGTATCGAGAGCAGCTCTCGTATCGCTTTGGACAATATTTCAGTAGGGTCGCCTTGCCGGTGGATCTTCCCAAGATCGAGATACCCGGCAAGGAAGATAGGACTGTTGATTACCTAGAGAATGCCGACTCCGAAACGCGGCGACGTGTCTTAGCACATTTCGCCGCTGAATTCCCCTGCGGGAGGCACGCCCCGGATGATCCCCCCGAGAGACCTTCAATTCTCGACAAGGTCCTTAAAAGACTTGGTCTAAGGCGGATCCGGAAGGCCGTGAACTGATCACCCACGGTGATTCGACCTGGAGTTAAAGAGGTTTACCCGATGCACCGAGGGCATTTCCGGGGGACTATATGAGTCTCGGTGGTCGATTCTCTTCCTCTTCGCTTTGAACCCTCACGGGCAAGTTCTTCACAAGGCGGAAAACTTCTTCAAGACAAGGAGAATGACCAGAGAGACGCACCCCAGTATTGCGGCAAGGATACCGGCCCGCTGAAATTCACCCGTGAACACCGAGTTGTAGATCTCCAAGGAAAGCGTATTGGTCTTGCCGATTATGTTTCCACCGAGCATGAGCGTCAGGCCGACCTCCCCCAGGGATCTCCCAAGTGCCAGTGAGAGGCCTCCGGCGATGCTCCGCCTAATGGTGGGGATCACCACAAAAACAAAGGTCTCCATTTCCGATTTGCCGAGCGTATAGGACGCTTCAATGAGATTCGCCGCGGTACTCTGCACCGCAGCCTGAACCGGCTTGACAATGAGAGGAAGGCCTGCCAGGAATGCGGCAATAACCACTCCCCAGAGGCTGAAGATCATCTCCACTCCAAAGACGTCTTTCACCAAGCGGCCGATGATTCCGGTTTTGCCCAGTACCAGAAGCAACAGGAACCCCAGAGCAATGGGAGGGAAGACCAGAGGCAAGGTGACCAGCACATCCACCAGATTTCGTATGGGGCTGCTTTTCTTCCCCAGGAAATACCCCAGCAGAAGGCCGAATACCGCATGCAGGGCAAGCGACATCGCCGCCACCTTGGCAGTGAAGATGATCGGAAAAGTGATGTTGCTCAGCGAATTCAAACCTGTCAGGGATTCAATCGTCATGATCCCGCCTTCCGGTTTGTCTGGAGATCGACTCCCCACGAGAGGGAGCCGTTTCCCCACATTATGCCTCGATGGTGTAGGGGTTGAAGGGCAGATCCCCGATCATTCGGGGAACCGCCCTCGTCGCAAGTCTACATCCCTGCCTTCTCAATGATTTCCTTAACCTTGGGGCTTGTTCTTACAAAATTGACGAAGCTCTTCGCGTCCGGCTTTTCCTCATATCCCTTCATGACGCCCAGAACCAGTCTGATGGGACTGTACAAGCTCTTGTCCGGTGTCAGGTACCCGCCAATTTTGTCCTTGATGTACAGCGCGTCGGTAAGATTGATGAACCCGGCTTCAACTTCGCCGCTGATCAGATACGCGGAGACCTGCGGCACGGTTGAAACCTCGAGCACCTTGTCCTTCAGCTTGTCCAGGAGCCCGGCGTTTCGGAGAAACTCTCTGGCCGCCTTTCCATAGATGGCCCGGTTCTCGTTGGGGAGAGCGACTCTTGCGACTCGAGCAGTCAGGAGATCCTCCGGCCGCTCGAGCTTAACCTTACTGCCGAAGGCGATGACCAGGACTCCTTTCCCAAGGTCTTGAAACGCAGCGAAGTCGAGGCCCGACGACTTGAGAAAGGAATCCTCTCCGACGACGAAGGCCACGTTGCCGCTCGCTTTGGTCTGCATGATGACCTGGCCCATGTTTCCATAGATCTGATCAATCTTGCCGTGTCCGGAAGATTCGTACTCCCGGATTATCTGCGTCAGTGGACGCTTGTACCCCGCGCCCGCCGCTAATGTAAGTGCGTCGGCGAATGCCGACGATTGGCTCAAGAACATCGCGGCCAAAATCATGCCGTAACGAAACATATTTCCCTCCATAGTTTTTGAACGACGTAATGGCTCCATGGCGTAAATACGGTCGCACAAGCTGAACCGTCTTCCCGGCGTAGGCCCATAAGCGTTAACTTAAGGATTCCGGCCGGCAACCTGTACTTCAACCGGCACACGAATCGAGGCATGCACACCGTTTTCGGTGTTGAGATGCAGCGATCTTAATGTGCCGAAGGCACTTAGGAATTTAGCCGGGGGATTCATCCCCCGGAAGAACGGGACAAAGCGAACAGGATTTCCGTCCCGAAGGGATGGCGCACGTGGACGCATTCACAATGGAGAGCATTCCGGTGTCCCTTCAGGACGTTATGAATAAACCCAAGTCCAAGCCGACCAACAGGCTTAAGTTAACGCCTATGGGCGGAGGCCGGGAACCAGTCACCTTTTCCTGGACCCCGGCCTGTGCCGGGGAGACGGCGGGCAGCGCCCGCCCTTGAAGATGACGGGCAGGGACGCCCGTCCCACGAAAGCAGAATGTGTCGCCGGCTTTACGCCGCTTATAGTGTCGCTCCTTGAATACTG
>JAZDHD010000283.1:0-20508 GCA_043806215.1 Pseudomonadota bacterium
ACGTTTGCTGCAGACCTCTGTAGGGGCGGGTTTTACACCCGCCCGCAATCGAGCACCCAGAATCGGGCGGGTATGAAACCCGCCCCTACACCGCGACGTGCCACTACTTGGGCGCATATTTGAGTTTTGAGACAATTTCCCTGTGCCTACCCATGGGCACCCACAGGGGGGTGCCCCTACAAACACGCCCGGCATCCCCCTCAGAACGCGGGACGGGACGCTACCGCGTGTTCGCCGGCAGTACCGAGTGAAGCCCTCCGGAGCCGACCCAATTCTCAACCCGACTACTCTCCGGCAACTTCGCCCCTTCCATCCGCCCAAGCGCTCCGAGACAGGCAGGCGTCTCCCTGTACGGGCCGGGCTTCTCCCAGACCGGGTCGTCGTACCGGTCGTGGCAGGCCAGGCAGGGACCGATGTCGACGATCCGTTGGATCTCGTCGGCATTGAAACCTCGCGAGAGTTCATGAGAAGTACCCTGCCGAACCTTCCCGTCGGCATCCACCACTGAGTCGATGGGGAAGGGGATATTCAGGCCGGAGCCCTCGGAGTCATAGACAGGTTGCGATCCCGTCGCCTTCTTGCCCTCCGGACGGACGAGCCGCCCCTCTCCAAGGCCCAGAGCCTTGGAATCGAGATGACAGTCCACGCAACGGGGAACCTCCGTGCGGCTGGTGTGCGGATGCGTCGGTCCCATCGCGATGGAACTGTGCCCGCTCTTGAGCTTCATGATCTTGGAGTCGTACGGAGGGATCACCTTTCCTTGTCCGTCCACCACCGTATTCCAGACCTGACATCCGGGAACGAGAATGCCCACCCGGCCTCGCGAGTTGATGCCGAGGATGTTCCGCTCGAAGCGGAAATAGGTGCGGCCTTCGGCCCAACGCCCCTCCGTCCGCTTACCGGTGAGATGATCCAATCCCTTGTGCCCGAAATCCAGGACCTGATGGCATCCGTAGCACTGGGGGCTCCATGCGCTGTGACATGAATCGCATTCGAGCCGTTCGTGGCCCTTGATGGTGTGACCGTTTCTCTTGCCGGTGACGATGCGTACCGGATGCTGCCTGCCGGTGAGCTTGCCGGTCAGAACGAACTTGTCGCCCTTCCGGGAGACATGAGGCAGCGGCCTTCCCTTCGAGGTCAACAAGATGGCATCCCCGGCAGCCGGTTTGGAGAATTGCAGACTGCGGATGAGCGTTTGGACGAGAGGATCGCCTTTGTCGACAACCGCGGTCTTGGGCCCCGACTCATAGCCCCCGTGACAATCCTCGCACCGTATTTCGATCTGATCCTTCATCTCAGGGAAGATGTGACCGTCGCCCATGGTGTCCTGACCCGTATGGCAGTCGATGCATCCCATCCCCTTCTCATGGTGAATGTCCGGGGTCAGGCGCAGAAAGAACCTTCCGTCGCTGAGCGTTTCGTCGTTCAAGCCTCCCCGTACGAACGGCGTCCCGTACTGTGCGCTCTCCATCTGCCCATGATAATTCAACCCTATTCTGCCGCTTCTGTTATGGCAGGCCCGGCAGCGTTCGTCCGGGATCAGGTTGGTAATGGTGTGGGTCGCGGCATGACCGACATCTTGCCGGTTCACCGTCGGGTCTCCCCCCCGGTATCGTCCTCCTTCTTCGTATTGGGCATGACACGCGGGGCAGCCCTCGAGGCGCCCCATCTTCTCGCGATGTCTCGGTGTCCAGAGGTGACAAGCGGCACAGAATTTCCTGAAGTGGCTATTGGCGAGGTCGAATCGGCCGTCCGAGGTCCGTTCCGGGGGGATGCTTGAGAGCGAAACCGTTCCGTCCGTCACCGGTCTCACCGCATACTCGGGCTTCGCAACCTTGTCGAGGCCCCATTGGTACCTCAGCACGCTTATGATGCCGGCATTGGTCGCCATCAGAGACCGGGGAACATTTCGCGTACGATTCAGAATTGGGCTTTCCCTCAGCGAGTGGCAGGTTCCCGCCACGGATTCCGTAGAACCGCAACTAACGGGTGCAAGATCGAGACTTGCCGGGTTACGGCCTCCTCTCAGGCCCAAATGTGCCCCCCGGACCGTAAGATCCGGACCGTTGCCTCCGTGGCAGCAGACGCACCCGAAAACCGAATTCGGGTGAGACGCGGACAGATCTTCAATACCGAAATGGCAGGTCAGGCACCGCTCAAGCCGGAGCCTGCCCGCAAAAGGCCGGATTTCAACGATCTCCGGATTCCGACTCTTGAGGGTTTCCATTTCCGAGATGATCCTTTTTCGCTTTTCCGGGGCAGACGCCTTGGCAAGATCTTCTTGCAGGCGCTTCTTCGCGAGGTCTATGCCCCGTTGCTGATAGACCTTCCATTCCGGATTGTTCCTCCTGTGCTCCACGTAGACGAACACCCCGATTATTGCCGCCAATACCGCGACGAGTGCGATGGTGAAGAAGGGGCTGCGGGTGCTCACGACAGGTATCCCCAAATGGTCAGGACGACAACGGTCAGCATTGTTCCGAAAAATACAAGAGGACGCAGCAGGCGGTTTTCAGGCACATAGGGAATCGCGCAAACCAGCAGTACCGCGGCCAAAGGCAAGAGAACACCAGCGAGGAGCGCGGGGAGGAACTTCAATACCTGCTGGATGCCGACAAAGATCCACGGGGCCTTCACATCCGATGCGGCCGAACCGGCCGCGTCGGCAGGACCCTGCAGCGGGGCATCGAACAGGGCGGAAAGGAGCCACACCGCGGCAAGGGCAATGCCGGCGGCAAGCACCTCTTTGCGCACCAGATCGGGAAAGGTCTTGATTCTTGGGACCGTGACTCGATTGACTCTGTTCACCTCAGTGCTTCATTTCATAAGTTCGGTCACACATTGTCGTCTCGTTGCCATGTTGGGTGCCTACGAGAAGAATATCCGGGCACGGAGGCCCGGGCTACGAAGAACAGAGACCAAGCCCGTCGTACACCGTGGGACGGGCGTCCCTGCCCGTCATCTTCCGTGGCTCAGGTTGTGCGACCGTATTTGCGCCAGGGGACACTTCGTGCCCCGTCTCCTAAGTACGGTGTCGTATCCAAGGCAGCAAAGCCTGCTTTGGCAGCGCCGGCCTCCGTGCCGGATTGGTAGGGGTAGGCCCCTGTGCCTACCCATGGGCACCCACAGGGGGGTGCCCCTACAGACACGCCCGGCAGGGACGCCGGGACGCTACCGCGTGTTTACACAATGCGTGACCGTATTGGGGAAACGCGGCACTCGGTTCCAACTGCCCGCGCCTCAGTCTTTGACTATGCGGAACCCGACGGTGCGGAAGTAACCTCCAGGCGATGCCCTATGCCGGTTGCGGATGCGCTTGGACGCCTCAGGGGAAGCCCATGAACCCCCTCTGATAACCTTCTCCTTGCCCAGAGCCGGCCCGGTTGGATTAGTAACGCCGGAGTTCTTGGCGTAATCGTCCCGTGAGTACCAGTCGGAGCACCATTCCCACACGTTTCCAACCATCCCGGTCACACCGCTCACCCCGGGGGACGCGATGATCACCGGGACACTGTCTGCCCGCGACAGCAACGTGAGATAGTCTCCGGGACGATACGGCGACGTATGGAGAGCGGCCTTTTCCCACTCGGCGGAGGTGGGGAGGCGCCCGCCGGCCCATTGAGCAAATTCCGAGGCTCCATACCACGAAACGCACACAACCGGCTTGTCGGCCATATCCGGTTTAGCTTGAAAGTAATTCCGATCCTTCACAATCGGACAATCCGGGCTGTCCGGCTTGACATGAAGCATCCCGTTTCGTGAAACGTTCCCCTTTGCGTTGAGGAAGTCGCAGAACTCCTTAACCGTCACTTCGTGCTGCGCCATGTAGAAGTCTTTCAGATGTACGCTGCGCACAGGGCGTTCATCGACCCTCCCCTCGTTTTCTTCACTGCCCATGTCGAAGGGCCCGGCCGGAATGAGCACCATGCCGGCATACGTGCCCATGCCGATGCTCACGTTACCCACTTCCGCCTTGGGTGAAGTCTTCTCCGCCTTCGGGCGTACCTCCAGAAACGGAGCCAATGGAACCCCCCCGCCTCCCGGGCACGCGGGGAGAGTCGGACAGTCCTGAGACGGCGGGTTAGCCGCGGCGAGCGACCGGGCAAGTCTCACTTCCGCCGGGTTGCCCCGCATTCCGGCCCAATCTCCCGCCCACAGAACCTGTGAACAAAGGACGGGCAGCACCAGCGAAGCGAGCCGTAAGAACGGAAAGCGCCGTGCGGTTCCGCCGCTCAAGAAAGGTCTCTGAAATCGCATATGTCCGGGAATACCTTTTATACGGTTCCTCATGCGCAAAGCCGGCTTCTGCGTGAGATGCCGACAACTCGATCCGTACCGCCGCACCAACCGTGATTGCAGATGTGACTGCCGGTGCGGGTGAACGGCCTTTCCGAGGGTCGGCCGATCACCGCGGGGAAACCGGCCGAAATCGAAACCATAATGACTTTGCGCGGAGCCATAGTCAAGCCCCCCGGACGAATGGGCCTTTCCAGGCCTCGCCGATGCGAAGGCCGCCGCGGGAACCCGGTTCAAGATCTTTGGGAGCATGGAGATCTTCGTGCTCCGTTGCACCGTTATCCATAGTGACGCACTTTGAATTCCGCGCTGATCGTAACCCAGTTCCTCAACGCTCCCGTCATTGCGAGGTCCGCAGTCCCGCGCAGAACGCGGGAAAGCAATCTCAATGCCTCGTGAAAGGCTGAGATTGCCACGCCCTCCCAAAGCATCGGGCTCGCAATGACAAACGTGAAGGTGTCCGCAGTATTCACTGCGCGTCAACCTAGCTATACCGGCCGTATTCCTTGGTGAAGTCGATCATTGCCTTCAAGTTCTCATACTTGACCCCGTCGACCACCGCGGCTGCGTCCATGATGAATCCGCCGCCCTTACCCACTTTGTCGATGAGCTTCCGGCAGTATGCCTTCACGTCGTCCGGCGTGTCCGTGCACAGCATGGAAAGCGGCACGTTTCCCCGGAGGCACACCCTGTCGCCGATAATCTCCTTGGCCTTGAAGATGTCGGTCCGCTCGAAATGGTACACCGCCTTGCCGGGAGGGATGTCTCCGATCATTTCGAGACGTGACGTACAATCGCCCTCCCAGAGGACCACGGGGTTCAAGCCTTCCGCAATGAGCATCTCGATCAACCGTTTCAGGGTGGGCCAGTAGAAGAGCTTGAAGTGTTCGGGGGACATGAAGCCGTCGAGGCCCTTGTGAAGCGGAATGAATACCCGTTTGCCTCCGCGCCGCTTCGTTCCCATGCCCAATTCGAACATGATGGGCAGCATCTTCTCGACGGCTTCCAGGAGCTTGTCCTTGTGCCGGAACATGTCGAGCATGCCGCCTTTGGTGCCGCGCATGAAATCGCTGATGGTGTCGAATGGCGCCTGCGACATGCCGGCGGCTTGCATGGGAAAACCCATGCCCTTCATGCGTTCGACGAATTGCACCGCAGCGGTCACCATCTCTTTCGCACCTTCCGCAGCCTTGGAGAGCGAATCAAGGGCCTTGACCATTTCCGGCGAGGAAAAGAAGAAGAAATTGGTCAAACCCATGTAATAGCTCATGATTTCGCGGGGCGGCGGCAGAGCGGCAAAGGGTTCGAATGCCTTGAATACGCGCGGCCAGTACCGGCGGATTATGAAATCGGTGGGATCGAAGAGGAAGTGATCGTACTCGTCCTCCTTCATGTATTCGTCTTCAACGAACTGATATGACGCATTGTCGCCAAGTCCGCGGCCGGCCCATCTCAGCTGCTGGAAATCAAGGGCATCCAAGGTGCGGCCGAGAAAGCGTATGGTAAAGGGGTTTTCAGCCATGTCGATTTGGAAATGGTCCATCGCACGGGTCCAGGCGTCCATGCATTTGTCCTTGTCATACATGGCCTCCTTGATGGTGATCCCCGCCCACAATGCGGGAATATATCCGAGCATTCCCAACACGGGCACACGGTCCGGCGTTTTCAATTCAATCGCGTCGCAAACCCGCATTTCACGTTCCTGATATAATTCTTCGGGTGATTTGTTCACGGTAGCTTTCCTCCAATCCATGGTTTGGCAAGGACACGTCACGACGGGCGTCCCGGCAGGCGTCGTCGGTCTTTGCGGCACGGCTTAGTACGGCATTTCATAAGTTCGGTCACATATTTTCGTCACAGAGCACTTAGGCTCACGAAGATGTCTCCAAACCGCGAAAGTGGTCGTAATCGTGCCATGATTCCGGCCTTTCCGGGACCTCCGAGACCGTTCCGCGAGCCTCGAATCATACTCCTCCCAGGTAGGCTTCCTCAATGGCCGTATCGTCCAGCAGAGCCTTGCCGCTCCCCTCATGCACCACCCGGCCGGTTTCCAGAACATATGCGTAGTGAGACAGCCTCAACGCCTCCCGCGCGTTCTGCTCGACCAGCAACATGGTTGTGCCGCTCTCATTCAGGGTGACGATCGTGCTAAGGATCTCCTCCACGATGAGCGGTGCGAGTCCGAGAGACGGTTCGTCCAGCATGAGCAGACGCGGGCGGGCCATCAATGCCCTTCCTATGGACAGCATCTGCTGTTCCCCGCCGGAGAGCGTCCCGGCCGTTTGCGACTCCCGTTCGCGGAGCCTCGGAAACAGAGTGAAAACGCCCTCCATGGTGTCCGAGATGATCTTCCTGTTCTTTCTCCGATGGTACGTGTACGCACCGAGATGAAGGTTGTCCGATACGCTCAAGTGGGTGAAGAGCCGTCGGCCTTCGGGTACCAATGAAATGCCCAGTTCCACAATGGATTTCTGTGCCGTGCGGGATATCTCCCGTCCCTGGAATCTTATGGAACCGTCCTTGGACGCAAGAACGCCTGCAACGCTGTTCAAGAGCGTGGATTTGCCCGCGCCGTTGGCGCCGACAATGGACACGATCCGAGCCTCCTCCACCTCGAGGGACACCTCGCGCAAGGCTTGAATGTTGCCGTAGAACGCGTTCAGGCTGCGAATCTCAAGCATGCGCCCCGCTCTTTCCCAGATACGCCTCGATCACCGCGGGATCGGCCTTGACCCGGGCCGGCGGGCCCTCGGCAATCGCTCTCCCGTAGTTGATGACGAGCACCTCATCCGAAATGGACATCACCATTCTCATGTCGTGTTCCACGAGGATCACCGTGACCCCGGCATCGCATATTCTCCGGATCAGGCGGGACGCTGAAGCGGTCTCCGCTCCGTTAAGCCCCGCGGCGGGTTCGTCCAGCAGAAGGAGCTTGGGTTGCGACGCCCACGCACGGGCGATTTCCACGAGCCTCTGAATACCCAAGGGAACGTTTCCCGCGGTGCGGTCCTTGTACTCCGCGATTCCCACCCGCTCCAGGTATTCCAGGGACCGCTCCCGTATGTCCTGTTCTTCACGGGCCACGCCCGGAAGGCGTAGAGCGACACTGACGAGACCTTTACTCGAACGGGCATGGCGCCCAACCATTACGTTTTCCAGAACCGTCATGTCTTCGAACAACTCAACGGTTTGAAAGGTCCGGGCAATACCCAGTCTTGAGATGACATGGGGCTTCAGTCCGCCGAGCGGGCGCCCCTGAAAAAGAACCTTACCGGAGGAAGGCGGAAGAAGACCCGTGATCATGTTGATCAGCGTGGTCTTACCGGCTCCATTGGGCCCGATGATGGACTTCACCGTGTTCTCGGCCGCTTGGAAGCTCAACTCTGAAATCGCCCGGACGCCTTCAAAGTTCTTGGAAACCTCTTCGAGTGCGAGAATACGGCCCATGCTTCCTTACGCCTTTCCCAAGAGCTTGCGTCCCAAGGCATGCACCCGGCCGGCGATGCCGATGATGCCCTCGGGAAAGAACATGACGATCGCCAGGAGCAACAGCCCGTAGGCCAGTACGTCCAAGTCTTCCAGAAATGTCAGCCACTCGGGGAGAAACGTCAGCAAACCCGCGCCGGCGAACGCTCCCCATACGTTGCCCGTCCCGCCGATCACGACCATCATGAGGAGTTTCAGCGAAAAGAATATGTCAAAGGGCTGAGGATTGATGAACGTCACAAAATGGGCGTACAAGCTTCCGGCAAGCGCACCGAACACCGCACTGAGCACGAAAATCCGCACCTTGTACTTTGCCGCATCCACTCCGAGCGTCCGGGAAGCGATCTCGCTGCCGTGGATTGCCCTCAGGGCTCTCCCCACCCTCGAGTGGACCGTGTTGAGCGAGACAATGAGTACGAGAATCGCGAGAAACCAGGACAGATAGTAAAACCTTATCGTCGAATTGATCGGTACGCCGAACAGACTCAGACGGGGAATACCCCCGAAGCCCGACGGCCCGCCCGTCAGCGTCACACATTCATTGAATACGATATATACGATGACGCCGAATCCCAGCGTCGCCATGGCCAAATAGTGGCCCCGCAAACGCAGGGACGGCACCCCGATGCCGTATGCCGTGACCCCGGCGAGAAACATGCCCGCGATGGCTGCGGTCCACGGTGAAATCCCCAATTGGGTGGTGAGTATTCCGGACGTGTACGCGCCGATCCCGTAGAACGCGGCATGTCCCAAAGAAATCTGGCCGGCGAATCCCAGCAGGAGACACAAGCCGGTGGATATAATGCTGAATATCGCCGTGAACACGAGCACGTCCGGGTAGTAGGATGTCGCTTCCCACACTCCGAGAATGAAGGGCAGAGGAATGATGACCGCGATAAGGACCAACACGCCTATCTTGTTCCGTACGCCCATGGTTACAGTTTCTTGCTCCCCAGTATGGCGGCGCCTCCGAAAAGACCCGAAGGCTTCACAAACAGCACCAGGAGCAGCACGATCAGCGCCACCGCGTCCTTGTACGACGATGAAATGAAACCGGTGCTCAACGATTCCAACAAACCGAGGATGAATCCCGCGATCACCGCGCCGTAGAAGCTCCCGAGTCCTCCCATGATTGCAGCGCCGAAGCCCTTGAGCGCCAGCATGGGCCCTCTGTCGAATTCCATCAACGTAATGGGAGTCATGATGATTCCGCCCACCGCTCCAAGAGCGGCGCTCAGCGCAAACGACAGGAGCACCATCTTCTTGTGGTCGATGCCCACGAGCCCCGCGGCCATGGGGTCGTCGGAACAGGCTTTCATGGCCTTTCCGAGAATCGTCTTCTGGAAGAAATACGTCAGCACCACTACGAGGGAAAGGGTTATTCCCAGCACCCACAAACTCTGACGGAGAACGTACGCTCCTCCCAACCTGAACGGAGGCCCCGGGGAAAACGGCGTGAGTGCAAAGGTGTCCTTGCCGAAGATGAACATGGCCGAACCCTTGAGAACAATCGCCACGGCTATGGTGACCATGATCATGGTGAGCACGGTGGGATGCTTCAACGGCCGGATGGTGAGGAGATTGATCAGCGCACCAATGATGCTCACCGAGGCCACGGCGATCACGAAGTTCACGATCAAGGGGAGATCCAGGGTCTGCACAAGCACGGCCATGGCAAGCCCACCCCAGACCGCAAATTCCCCCTGAGCGAAATTGATCACTTCGGTGACGTTGTAGATGATGTTGAACCCGAGAGCGATCAGGGCATAGATGCACCCCACGGTGAGTCCGCTGAGGATGAACTGAATGAGCCGGCTGTTGAACGTTATTTCATCCATGGCAAGCCTGCGCGGGCACCCACGGGAAGGTGCCCCTGCAAATCGGAACCGGAGGCCGGGGCGGCCCGCCGAAAGTCTCCGTACGGACAGTGCCCCAACCCATGAATATCTACTCTTTCAGAAGCTTCCAATCGCCGTCCTTTACCTCGACCATCGCGTAGCAATCCCAGGCAAGGCCGACGTGATCCTTGGGCGTCCGGTTGAAAACACCGTTCTGGCCGGGCCAATCCTTGAGGTTTTCCAGATGGTCTCTGATCTTGGCCTTGTCCGGGCCGACGGCCTTGAGAGCCGAAACCACCTGACCGAGTGCGTCCCAGGTGTGCGCTGCAAAGGTGTCGGGTTCCTTCTTGTACGTATCTTCGTACATCTTCTTGAACTCTTTCACGACCTTGGCCTGGGGATCGTCCGCGGGAAGCTGACCGGCGACGCTGATCTTGGCCACAGGACAAATAACGCCCTCCGCGGCATTCCCGGCCAGTTCCAGATTCTTCCGGGATCCGAATCCATAACTCTGGTACAGAGGGATCTTAATCCCCAACTGATTCCAATTTCTGGTGACCGCGATTTGGGTGGGCCCCACGGACCAGTTCACTATAGCGTCGGCCCCGGCGCCCCGGACCTTGGTGAGGTGCGATGACAAATCCGTATCCTTGGGTCCGTATGTCTCATCCGCAACCACTTCCATGCCGAACTTCGGAGCAAGCTGCTTGAGTGCCTCCCGGCCGCTGATTCCATATCCGGTGGATACCGACAGGAGCGCCACCTTCTTGATGCCCCTCTTCTTCATGAAGCGGTACATCAGCTCCACGCAGAGGTCGTCGCCCGGCACCACATTGAAGATCCATTCGCGCTCGTCGACCGGCGAGGTGATCTTCCGGCTCGCCGCTTGACTTACCAGGGGCACCTTTGCCTGCGTCGCGATGGGGATGATGGCCATGGTGTCCCCACTGGTGCTGGCTCCCAGTATGGCGAGCACGTTATCCTTTTGGATAAGCTTTTTCGCCGTAAGGACGGCCTTGGTCGCGTCCCCCTCGTTGTCGTAGACGACCAATTCCAGGGGATGTCCGTTGATGCCTCCTTTGGCATTGATCTCCTTCTGAATCATGAGTGCGGCATTCCTCGCCGGCTCGCCCAGAAATGCCACAGGGCCGGTCACCGCATAGGTGACTCCGACCTTGTACGGCTCCTCGGCCGCCGCCGCCGGACTGCCTGCGCAGAAAATGCAGAGAACCATAATCAGAAGTAGTGAGCGGTTGATTCTCGATATCATAGGTGCCCCCTTTTCGAGAAATCTGTGGAATCGGACAAGCCGACTCCGGTGAATGGGTAAAGCAAGTGCGGTGCCATGTGTGATGAAAGATTGGGAATGGCCGCCGGTGCAGCCTCCCTGCCCGGTCGCCCGCGAGAATATGGCGCATGGATTTATCATATATCGTAAGATTGGGCAATATGGTAAGTTCAGGATCAGGCCCCGATACACTGCGGCACCAATGCTGCGCATCCTTGCCCCAAGGACTCTTGCATGTCGATCGAGAATCTCCTGGAACGAGCCGATGACTTCGACAAGGACGTGATCGTGCTCACGGCTCTCATTCCGCCCCCCGTGTCGCTGGACCACCTCGTTGCGGTCACTTCGCACAGCGTGGTGCGCATACTCAAGCTCCTCGAGGATATGGCCGAGGACGGGATCCTGGTCCGGAGCGAGCTTCTGGGCAAGGGTTACTACTATTTCGCAGATGCGGCATCGGTCCGGCTCGTATTGAACCGGGCGGACCCCGGACATGTGCGGCGCCTAGCCGAGGCGTTCTCGGGAGTGGTGGAGCGTCGGTACGAAGAGGGGCCCGCGCGGGATCTTACCCTGACTCATCTGGCCCAGACGGCCGGTATAGAATTGAGGTCCTTGGACGTCATCGTCCGTTCCGCGGAGTATTGCCGCAACCTTGGTCTCAAGGAGGATTCCGCGGTCTACTATCATCTTGCCATGCAGCGGCTGCCCCGCAGGCTGCGCTCCATCCGGCAACAGAATACCTTCATCGATGCCGCTCTCGGTCTCGTGAGTGCTCAAGGCCACCTCATGCCCCTGTCGGATCAGCGTATTCTGCTGGAGAAAGCCTTGAAACCCGCGGAACGGATCGGCAGACAGGACGCTACGGCCAAGATTTCGCTGGTGTTGGCTCAGGTCCTCAAGACCGAAGGAGATTATACAAAGGCCGCGCAGTATTTCGAACAGGGATGGTCGCTTGCCCGGCGTTTGGGCAACGAAGACCTGCTCAAATGGGCCGCGTTGAGCACCACCGAGTTCCTTTTCTGGCAGGGACGGGTTGCCGAAGCGGTTGAGCGTTACGAGCACGTTATCGGCAATCTCGAAGAACTGCCGTCCGACGAAACCACCCTCCGTGCATGCGCGTCCCTGGGCTGGTGTTACGGCATCTGCGGTGAGCCTGCCAGGGGCATGGGACTCATCGCCGCGGTGCGGGAACGGTCCCGGAAACTGGGCCTCAAGGAAGTGAAGGTCTATTCCGACCTCACGACGGTATTGACCTTGCTTGAATCCCGACGCGTCGAGGAGGTCGAACCCTACCTCGACGAAATGCTCGGCCTGCCCGAGGAAATGTCCGGCCACTATCCCCTGTGGGCTGCGAACGCGGCCATGGCATATGTTCATTGCAGCCGCGGCGAGATGGAGGAGGCGTTTCGGCGTATCAAGGAAGCCCATCGGCACTCGAAAAAACATGGATGGCCGCATCATCGGGGGCCGTGGAACTTCGAGATGCTCGACGCCCTGGAAAAGGCCGGCATGATCTATCCCGAGATGTGCTATGAGTCGGAAATCACCCGATGTCTCAACTGGCCGGACATCTACATGCAGGGAGTGGGACTGCGGTTCAGAGCGCAGCGAGCAATGGAGTGCGGCGGGGACAAGACGGACATCGAAGAAGACCTGCGGCAAAGCATGGAATTGTTGGCCACGGCCGGCGCCCGGTTGGAATACGCGCGGACCCAGCTGTGCACGGCGCGGCTGAGACTTCGGGATGCCTCATACGACGAGGCCAAAGGGCTTACCGACGATGCTTGGAAAACGCTCTCGAGGGTGAATGAAGCCGACTTTCCCAATGACCTCCGCAAGTACATCGCGGAAAAGGACCGTGAGAAGCTGCTCATTTCCACCGTCGTAGAGGTGGGGACGGCACTGGGCACGGTGCGGAGCCGCAGCAAGCTGCTCAAGCAGATCATTAACCTTACGATGAGGCTGACGCGCGCCGAACGGGGAGGTTTCTTCCTCGTCGATGAAGACAACGAACTCCGGCTCGCAGCCAGTCGAAACCTCGATCCCGAATTGGTGGATTCGGGCCAGGCGAGAATCGACGCGGAGACGATCCGCCAAGTGGCTCGCTCGGGCAAGGAGGCAACCGTCATCGGCACTGCCGGCCGCGACAATGACGGGCTGCCGGCCGACAAGCGGGGCTGGATGATCTGCACCCCCGTTCTGTTTCAGGATCGCGTCGTCGGGGTCCTGTACCTGGAATGCAGGCTCATCGCCTTGCCCTTCCCAGAGGAAGACCTTCCCTTGCTGAGGGCCATCGGTAATCAAGTCTCAACCGCCCTGGACAACGTGCGTGCATACGAAGAGATTGCACGGCTTCGCGACCGGTTGGAGGAAGAAACCCGGGTTTACAAGATGGAATTGGAGTCCTCGGCCCAACTGGGCGACATTGTGGGCAAGTCGGATGCGGTCCGGCTTCTCGGGGGCCAGATCGAGCGGGTTGCACCGACCGATTCCAGCGTATTGATCACCGGCGAGACCGGCGTGGGCAAGGGTCTCGTGGCCCGGGCCGTTCATCGCCTGAGTCCGAGGTCGGGTGGACCGTTCATCCCGGTGAATACCTCATCTCTCTCGGAGGGTCTTGTCGCGAGCGAACTCTTCGGGCATGAACGGGGAGCATTTACCGGGGCCCTCACCCGCCGCTTGGGCCGTTTTGAACTCGCGGAAGGGGGCTCACTCTTCCTGGACGATGTGGATCACCTGAGTCACGACATACAGGTCCGGCTCCTCCGGGCGTTGCAGGACATGGAATTCGAGCGGGTGGGAGGCAGCAAGACACTCCGGTCCGACTTCCGGGTGATTGCCGCCACCAATCAGAACCTGGAAGCCCTGATCGAGCGAGGTCAATTCCGGTCGGATCTCTACTACCGGTTGAACGTATTTCCCATTCACATTCCGCCGTTACGCCAACGCAAAGAAGACATTCCGTTGCTTGCCGCGCACTTTCTCGATTTCTTCAGCACCAAGATGGGGAAGAAGACGCCGGTGATTCCGGAGTCACAGATGAAGCGCCTCACCGATTACCCATGGCCGGGCAATGTCCGTGAGCTTCAGCATGTCATCGAACGCGCGGTGATACTCAGCGACGGGGATGCCCTGAAGATTCCGGGCATGGGGGAATACGGCGCTCCCGTGGACGCGACGGGAGAGTTCACGACCCTGGAGGAGATGGAACGCTCGTACATCCTGCGGGTGCTCGAGGCATGCGATTGGAAAGTGAGCGGCAAGAAGGGTGCGGCCGCGGTTCTCGGCACGAAGCCGACCACCCTCTATTCCAAGATCCGCCGCTTGGGCATCAAGAGAAACGTGAGCTACAGACCGGACTGACGCTGAATGGCGTACATGTGGGGGAGTAGTGCCGGCGGTGGTGCGGGAATGTGCCGGGGGATGACGGGCAGGGACGCCCGTCCCATCCCGCGTCCCGCGGGATAGGGGCGCACCTGCGTGTGCGCCCAAATGCGGGCGGACACATAGGTCCGCCCCTACCGTAGCCCGGGCCTCCGTGCCCGGATCTTGTTCCTGCCGGCACGCAACATGGCAACGAGACGAAAACGTGTGGCCGGACTTATGAAATGCCACACTTAGTGCCCCGTTTCCTATAGTGACGCGCCTTGCAATTCGCGGTGATCCTAATCCAGTTCCTCAAGAATACCGCCGATGTTCCTGTCATTGCGAGGAGCGCTTTCCCGCGCAGAACGCGGGAAAGCAATCTCCATGCCTGGTGAAAGGCTGAGATTGCCACGCCCTCCCAGAGCCTCAGGCTCGCAATGACAAACGTAAAGGCGTCCGCAATTCTCAAGGAGCTTGACTATAATTACGGTGTCGTATCCAAGGCAGCAAAGCCTGCTTTGGCAGCGCCGGCCTCCGTACCGGTACTATTCGGGATGCCGCAAGCGCGTGAGCCGGTGATTCTACGTTAGGCTGCCCCCATTGTCATTTCTTGGCCTCATCGGTTTCCGACACGAGTCTCAGTCCGCTGATGTTCTCGAAATCCTTCGCGTTGTGTGTCACTAGCGGCACTCCATGCTTCACGGCGCATGCGGCAATCCATGCATCGTTGAACGAGATCGGGCGACCTCGACGCTCACGCTCGGCTACAATGATCCCGTAAAGCTTTGCGATTTCATGATCATAGGGAATGACCACGAAATTCCTCAGAATGCTTTCCAATTGAGACCGTTTATTCCGACCCCAACGGGCTTTCTCGGCGCCGTAGTACATCTCGCCCACAGTGATGAAGGAAATGGGAAGAAGTTGGCCCTGCAAGTGAACGGCATATGTCTTTCCCAATGAACTACCCTTCATCACGTACGAGACCACATTCGTATCCACGACGACTGTTGCCGTTGTCACGACGGACGCCCTCCGGCGAGGCTCTCATTCCTCAAAGACCGTATGGACGCCTCAAACCCGTCATCCACTTCACCGGGCCAAGTTCCGAACAGAGCGGTAACATCGGCCGGCGGCTCTACGCCTTGGGCCTGAGCAAGTTCCGCCGGCGTCGGTGACGTCCAGAAATCAGTCGGGAGAGGAGTCCCGACGGGAAGGAAGGGGCCATGATCATACCGATTCATTGCCTGATGTGCCTCTTTCCGATGGGGTGTGTGGTCGAGCGCTTCCCTTTGCTTGCGGCAACGAGACTTTTCATGAGATTATAGCCGATTTTGTCGAATTATCCGACGACAATCTTCGAGCCTCCATCCCGTTCCGCTTCACAGGGCTATTGCCTTTATTCCGTAAGAATCCGGCACGTCGTCCATAATCATGAGCCGGTACGCATCTCTCAGATTGTCTTCCAGCTCCTCGAGCGTCTCTCCCTGGGTCATAATCTCGGGGTGCTCCAGCAGTTTGCCCAGCCAGAACCGGTCTCCCTTCCAATAAACCATCGTCAATTTCTTTTCCATCGCTCTCCTCTTATGGGTCTCCGGGCGGCAGGCGTCACGACGCCGGGGAGACGGCGGAAAGTGCAGAAATGCCTCAAGAGTCGGTACGTGATGTTCATCGTAGCACGATTATCCGGCTTATATAAGCCCTCCTCTCCCCATTGGCGGTAAATCGGGGCAGGGACGCCCGTCCCATCCCGCGTCCCGCGGGATAGGGGCGCACCTGCGTGTGCGCCCAAATGCGGGCGGACACATAGGTCCGCCCCTACCGTAGCCCGGGCCTCCGTGCCCGGAAAAGTCTGTTTCCGGGTCTCCGGCCCGAGAACGGGAGACGGTTTGCAGCGGCTAATAATGTGGTAGTCGGATCAAGATAGTAAGCCTGCACCCATAGTGCTGAAGTACTTTGTCGCTTCGCTCAAGCTCAGAATAAACACTTTGCCGTTTTGATAGAATCCCCTTACGGTTTCGCCTTTCGGTCCTTTCGTAGTCGCCGGAAAGATGTCGATGACTGCTTCGGAGCAAGAAAAACTCCACACAGCTCCATGCTCGTCGACAATTGCTTCCGACTCCGAGTCTGATGGGGTCGTCTTCAGTCTTATTTCCATGAAACACGCCTCCTTCTTCCTGATTGTCGCCTGCAATCACGTTTCCGAGATTCACGTGAATGAATTGGGCAGCTGTTTCACCTCGTGCACAATGTGCTTGAGAACGGAAAGAACTTCCTGTTTTTCTTTTGCAGAATAGATTTCGAGGTATGCACGGCAATGCTGTTCTTGAATTTCTCGGATTGTGCCGAGGGTTTCCCGGCCGCTTGAAGTAAGTTGCAGCATTATGAGCCGCTCGTCTGCGGCATCATCATTCCTCATAATCAAGCCGGCCGTCTCCATTCGTTTCGCGATCCTGGCTATGTGTGGAGCCGCTGCCAGTACTTTCCTGCCGACGTTTCCGACAATGTCTCGCCCGTACTCGCACGCGACCAGGCTGTTCAGAACCCGGTAATCCGAAAAAGTGAGTCCGTGCCGCCGGATAATGGCGGAAGACTTCTTCTTGAACTTCTCGGAAGCCATGACAATCGAAATCATGACCTTCTCGTTCAACTCCATGTTATTCTCCTTATCCCAGGAAGTGTTCCGTAACTCCGGAGAATCTCGGACTACAGGAACGCCTCCCTTTTCTCATTGAAACAGGTCATCCTGTGCCGTCCATGAAAACGTCGGCCTATGTCCGTTGCGGCTCGGAACCTTTTGACGTCCGTGGCCGCCATTCCGACGAACCCTCTTTCAGAGACTTGAGAAGCGGCGATCGAGCTTCGCCGAGATGTCCATAATCTGCTTCGAGACCGAGAGCACGCGGCCGTCTCGCAACTGCCGTTCCAACCCAACTGCCAAGACTGCCGCCTGAAGATCCTCTCTGTGGGTGTTGATGGGTACGGCCAAACCAATTACGCCCTTGACGTGTTCCTCTATGTCAACGGCAATGCCCGTGGCACGGACCTTGAGGATCTCCTCCCTGAACCTTGCCTCATCCCTGTAGACACTGCAAACCAGATCAAGCGCTCCCTTTTCTTGGAGAATACTATCGAGTTCCCCATGGGAAAGCCTGCATAGAAGGGCTATACCCGCCGCCCCCACAACGAGAGGCAAACGGCTGCCGATTTCGTAAGATACGTGTACGTAAGCGGAAGCCGCCGATTTGTCGACAATCACGGCGTCCATTCCCGATCGTACGACGAGAAAAGACGCGATCCTTGACTCTCGGCAGATTGCCCTCAAGTACGGATGTACCGTGCGCACGAGATCCGTTTTACTGCCTGCCGTCTTGCCCAAGACGTACAGGCGCGTCCCCACGGCCAGTTTTCCGTCGGGTCTGTATTCAAGGATTTCCAGGTCGGCAAGGGTCCGGACTATATAGAAGACGGTACTCTTGTTCAGGCAAAGCCGCCTTGACATTTCGCTTACGCCCAGAGGTTTCCCGGACCCCGCAATGAGGTCCAGAATGGCAAAACACTTGTCGACGGCGGGGACTCGTTTCAACTCGGAGTCACCGGGTTGGAAGCGATCCTCCCGACTTCTTGAAATCAACTGTGCTTTCAATTCCACTTATCCCTCCCGTCATCGCCGTGAAGCAGTCCCCGTTCCATCCGTGCCGTGATGTTCAAAGATCAACAATCTCAATCATAGGCACTCATTCCGGATTGCATCGTCCCGACTCATCCCGTGACGATCCGACAATCCTCCGGGACTGCGACAAACTTCCTCTCGGTAGAAAAGGCCTCCGAGCGGGCCGGTTCGGAAATTCCCGGCGATTCTCCTCCGGCCCGCGAACGGAATGGCCGCTCCGGCTCTTCACCGAGCCGAAGCAGTTATTGGAGTCTTCCTTGGAAGCAGCCGAAGAGTTTTTCCCTTCAGCTGCTCCGGAGCGCAGCATGATCGGCAGGCTGCCGAATCCGGTCACCCCGGGAGGCCCGGAGATTGGAGTCATGCTCATGGGGTGACTAGTCACTACCTGACTATATATAGCACGACATTGTGTTCAGTTCAAAGAAGAAATTCTCTCGTCGGCTGATATAGTGTCGTTCCTTGAATACTGCGGGCACCTGCACGTTTGTCATTGCGAGCCCGGCCGAAGGGAGGGCACGGCAATCTCGGCCTTTCGTGAAGCATTGAGATTGCTTTCCCGCGTTCTGCGCGGGACCGCGCACCTCGCAATGACAAAAGCGACCGGTGGGAGTGTTGAGGAACCGGGTAGGATCACCGCGGAATTCAAAGCGCGTCACTATAACGAGGGACGAAAAGGGGGCCGGCAAACGGAGACAATCCGGAAGGGTGGGCTCTGCCCGCCGTCTCTCCGGCAGAGGCCGGGGCCCGGGACAAGCAGAATGGTTCCCGGCATCCGCCGGGAGGACGGCTCAGGTTGTGTGACCGATGCCCCGGTCGATGGGCGGCTTGAAATCCTCCCATCGTCTACTCTCCGGGGCAACAACGGAGGGTCGGTGGCCCCTCCTATTCTTTAGCCAACATGACGTTGGTCGCTTTCACAAGCACGCTGATCTCGTCCCCTACCTTCAGGCCCAGATCCTTGACGGCGTCCACGGTCACAACGGATGTGACGGCGTTCCCGCCCCCAATGTCAACCTTTACGGTTGCCACCGCCATTCCCTCTGTTATGGCTGTAACCTTTCCTTTGAACACATTCCGGACACTCAGCTTCATGATTCCTTATCCTTTCTTTGGTCGATAGGATCGTCGACGGCCTCCCTCGGATCCTCGAGGATCTGCCGAAGATCGTCGTCCGATCATTGCCGCTTCACTGAGAAATGCGGGCTATCTGTCTCCCATGAAGGCATGTTTGTCGCCTCCGGGGAACTCCTTCAACATTCGGCCTGCGTCCTCCCGAACCTCCGAGGGCAACAGCCGCTCGAGCCACCTGATGGCAGCCGACAACATGGCCACGCGGAAATCCAGACCGACGGCCTCCGTCTCCGTCTCGGACAGCACTCTGACTTTCTTCAACCGCCTGCGGCCGCTGCGGCAGACATTCAACTGATTCGCTATAAGGTCCTCCAGGGTCGAGAAAGAGTCCAACCTCGCGAAATGCAGCTTTGTCAGGAATTCAAGCCGGATATCTCGCACATTCATGACGGGTGAACGTACCCACACCCAAAAAACCAGTCGGCCCTTGTCCGTTATCGTGAAGACCTTTTTCGCGGGCCGGGTTCCTTGTTCCACGCAATTATGCCGAACCAGGCCGTCTCTTTCGAGTCCGGCAAGGAGAGCGTAGATGTGGCTCGTACGAAGTGTCCAGATCTCCCCCAATTGTTGCCGAAGCTTACGGCAAAGATCATAGCCATGAGCGGGCCTGGTGTAGAGCATGCCGAGCACGGGGAATTCGGCCGGATTTCGTTGTTTCTCTTTCTGCATAATCTGATCCAGGCTACTCAGCAGGTGACTAGTCAATAACAGACGCCGGGGTCCGCTGTCAAGAAAAAAGAAACAGACTGCCGCTCGCGTCGGGAGCCGTGACGCTGAAGGATGACCCGGCAGCGACCGATTCCCCGACAAGCGCCTTCCGCTTCACAGGGGCGGTTAGAACCGCAACTAAATGGCGATTGCAGGCACCGGCGTCACGTACGACCTTGGGTTTCGCAAGTACCATCGTACTACGCCGGGCACCCGGACGTTGGTCCCGGAGCCCAGGCGCCGGGCACAACCAAACCGGTATTCAGGAGACGATTTCTTTAATGCTCCGTGGCGCAAATACGGTCGTACGACCTGAGCCGTCTTCCCGGCGTAGGCCGGGGAGACGACGGGCAGGGACGTCCGCCCCACGATGTACGACGGGCCTCGTCGCTGTCTTTCACAGCCCGAGCCTCCGTGCCCGGATATTGTTCTTGCCGGCACCCGGCGTACCCTGAATCCCGCCACGCCTTCACACCCTTCCGAATCTTGTAAACCAAAGGCGGGAGCAAAGTGGCGTAGCCATCATCGGAATATTTTTCCTCGCCTGGGTACCCTCGAATGTCGAGGTCAAGGCCAAATTGCGAAATCTGAGAGGTCATCATGAGATTTCCGAATCGAAGATACCGGCTCCTGGAATCGCATCGATCAAGATGGCGGTCCGCGCAGCCTACAAGATTGACGGGAGTGATTTGCCGTCGAGTAGGAGGGGAATTACCAACGAG
>JAZDHD010000284.1:0-6417 GCA_043806215.1 Pseudomonadota bacterium
GGGGACACTCGGCGGTCGGCCAGGGGCTTGGTAGGGTCCCGGTAGGACCGGCGTCCCCGCCGGTCGAGGACAAGGGAAAACAAAGCATCGCACGGAGGCAATCATGGAGCACAGCAAATACGGGAACGATTTCAATGTGGGAGACGTATACAGAACGGGCTCAATCACCATAACCGAGGCACACCTGGTGAACTGGGCGGGCCTTACCATGGACTTCTACCCGTTGCACATGGACAAGGAATACGCGGCCAAGACCCCCTTCGGGGAACGGTTGGCCCACGGTCCCTTGATCTTTGCCATGGCCGTGGGGCTCGTGAGCATGGCGGGATTCGGCGGCGACGCGGCCGTTGCCTGGCTGGGTGCCGACAATATGCGCATGACCGCACCGGTGAAGATTGGCGATACCATTACCGTGGAGGTGGAGGTCGCCGACAAGAAACCGGCCAAAACCCCCGAGAGAGGAATTCAGACCTGGCGGTACACGGTTAGGAACCAACGGGGAGAATCCGTGATGGTGTTTGATTATACGATGATGTTCCACATGAGGGTGTGAGGGCGGGATTTGTAATCCCCGTGGGGCCGACCATGCGGTTCAGTACCGCTTACGGCGTCGTAGGACTGTCTTCAACAATGGTTGCCGGCACGTTTCAGGAGAGAGTGAGTGGTCTATGAAAAGGTTAAGGGATGTGTACATCGTCGGATCGTTCAGTACCACCTTTCGGAGGTGGTTGGACAAATCGATCAAAGATCTTACACGGGACACGTACCTGGGCGTTCTGGAAGATGCAGGCATGAAGAACGGCAAGGATCTCGAATTCTGCTGGTTCTCCAACTGCTCCATGGGTACCCTCTGGGAGCAGGATTTGATCCGAGGACATGTGTCCATGGCGCCGTTGGTGGAGGAAGGACTCTTTCCCGAGCTCGTGCCCGTCATCAATGTTGAAGGGGCCTGCGCAAGTGCCTCCATGGCGTTTCATGGAGCCTGGAAGGACATTCTGAGCGGTCAATGCGAAGCTTCGTTGGCCATCGGCGTGGACAAGTTCCATCACCCGGACATGGAAAAGGTGATTGCAGCGTACGAGCACGGGATAGACCGGCTTGACAAGGAGCGGCTTATCCGGGAATACCGGGCCGTTGCCGATGAATGCGGACGCGGGTTTTCGCTGGGCCCGGGCCATACGGTATTCATGGACACCTATGCCATGCAGGCATGTTGGCACATGTGGAAATGGGGGACAACCCGTGAACAGATTGCGCTGGCCGCGTCCAAGAATCACTACAATGGTTCGCTGAATCCCAAGGCTCAATATCGGTTCGAAGTGGGTGCGGCAGATGTCCTCGCCGACTACCTCGTCAGCTATCCTCTCACCAGATCCATGTGCGCACCCATCGGAGACGGGGGAGCCGCCGCCATACTGTGTTCGGAAGATTACCTGAAGAGCCTGGCGCCCGAAGTGCAAAAGCGGGCCGTGAAAGTGGCTGCCAGTGTCTTGGCATCGGGAAGGCACCGCAACATCTCGGAGCCGGGCTTGAGCAAATGGGCGGCGGACAAAGCCTATCGCATGGCGGATGTAGGGCCGGAACAGGTGGATGTGGCCGAGGTGCACGACGCCACTTCCTTCTGTGAGATCTACCAGTCCGAAATGATGGGTTTCTGCCCCATCGGAGAGGGAGGAAGATTCATCGAATCAGGCGCCACAACTCTGGAAGGGACCTTACCGATAAACACATCCGGAGGATTGGTCTCCAAGGGCCACCCGGTAGGGGCCACAGGGTTGTCCATGCTCTATGAACTCGTTACGCAGCTGAGAGGAGAAGCAGGGCCGAGACAGGTGAAGGGCGCCCGTACGGCATTGGCTGAAAACGGCGGCGGCGTGGTGTCCACCGAGGAGTATGCGTGCGGCATTACCATTCTTCAGGCCTGATGTCGGCTTGACCGAGTTTACGGTGGCGCCCGGACGGCCGTTGGAGTCGGGAACGCCGGGCACACCGGAATGAGAGGTGAAACAATGATCGCAATGACCGTCGGAGATCTCTACGACCGCAGCGTCAAGTCCTTTGGAGTAAACACTGCCATTACGTTCGGCGATGTCTCCTACACGTATTCGGAAATGGGCCGCAACGCCGACTGTCTTGTAAACGCGTTGCAGAGCATGGGGCTCGGTAAAGGGGACCGCATAGCGTTCCTCATGGCAAATTGTCCCGAGTACATCTTCTGCGAAATAGCTGCTGCAAAAGCAGGGTGCGTGCGGGTGCCGTTGGCTGTGCTCCTGAAGTCCAACGACCACGTCTACATGATGAACCAGGCGGAATGCAGCACCCTTGTCTATCACGAACGGATGGCGGACCGCGTGAAGGAAATGATCCCGGGGCTGGAGACCGTCAAGAACTTCATTTGCATTGGAGATTCCAAGCCGGCTATTCCGGGGCATCTGCACCTTAACGAACTCATGACGACTCACTCCCCGAAGTACCGCACGGTGGATATTGATACTGAAGATCTCGTGGGAATCTACTACACCGGCGGAACCACGGGAAAACCGAAAGGCGTCATGCTCTCCCACAGGGCATGGGTGTATACGATCTTGATCGAAATGCTTGATTTCGGTTTTGGCCGGAATGAAGTATTCGCATACATGACGCCGCTCACACACGCAGGCGGTTGCCTCATGCTTCCCGTACTGTTGAGAAAGGGAAGATGCGTGATTCTGGATCATTTCGACCCGAAAGCCTTTCTCGAATCCGTCGAGAAAGAGAAGGTCACCTCCACCTTCCTCGTCCCCACCATGCTGTACATTCTCTTGGATTATCCCGACCTGGGTTCATACGATCTGAGCAGCCTCCGGAACATCATTTACGGTGCATCGGCCATTGCGCCGGAACGTCTGAAACAGGCGGTCAACACGTTCGGCCCGATAATGACCCAGCTTTTCGGCCAGACTGAAGCGCCCATGACCATCAGTGCGCTCTCCAGGGAGGAACACATTATCGACGATCCGGAGAAGGAGCGCAGGATCTTCAGCTCGGCAGGAAGGCCCACTTTTCACGCTCAAGTCAGAATTGTCGATGAGGACGGACGGGAAGTTCCCCAGGGGGAGTCCGGAGAAATTGTCGTCCGATGCGCCAACATGATGCACGGGTATCTGAAAAATCCGGAAGCGACTGCGGAAACCATCAAGGACGGTTGGCTGCACACGGGAGACATTGCCAGGCTCGACGAAGAGGGCTTTCTCTACATTGTGGACCGGAAGAAGGATATGATCGTCAGCGGCGGATTCAACATTTTTCCACGAGAGATAGAGGATGCCTTGTTCGAGCATGACGCGGTCAAAGGTGCCGCGGTGGTGGGAGTGCCCCACGAAAAATGGGGTGAGGAGGTCAAGGCCGTCGTTGTACTGCATGAAGGGAAATCGGTTTCTGAAGAGGAGTTGATCGGCTTCGTGAAAGAGCGCAAGGGGAGCCTGATGGCGCCCAAGACCGTCGAATTCTGGGAAGCGATCCCCGTCACAAACCTGGGAAAGCTTGACAAAAAGGCCATCAGGGCCAAATTCTGGCAAGGCCGGGACCGTATGGTCTCATAGACCCTTTACGTAGGCCCTATGACAACGAAGAGCATCAAGAGATCGGAATAAGAATGAGCGCTTCAGGTCATGGCCGCTCCGCCTGCCCGGTGGAGAGGGCGGACCTGTGGACGCACCACACTCACGGCGGGTCGGGAGAGCGGAGGTCAATATGGTAGGCATTACATCACTTGGCGTGTATGTGCCGTTTCACAGACTGGACAGGGCAGAGATCGCTCAATTCTGGGGCGGTTACAGGGTACCGGGAGAGAAAGCCGCGGCAAGCTTTGACGAAGACACCGTAACCATGGGAGTCGAAGCTTGCAGAGCGTGCCTCAAGGACATTGACGGGACCGGTGTGGGAGGACTCTACTTTGCCTCCACAACATTCCCATATGCCGAGAAGCAGTCTGCGGCACTCGTCGCCGCGGCGCTTGCTCTCAACAATTCACTCCGCACGGGCGATTTTTCCGGCAGCCTCAGATCCGGGACAAATGCCGTCGGAAGCGCAGTGGATGCACTGAAAGCCGGCTTTGGTCCGGTTCTTGTGTGCGCGTCGGAGCTTCGCCAGGGGAAACCCAACGGAGCCAAGGAAATGGAGTTTGGCGACGCAGCTGCCGCACTCCTCATAGGTGATTCCGAGGTCATGGCCACGATTGACCACATGTATTCGGTATCGAACGAGCTCTACGACGTGTACCGGCTCTCTTCGGACAGGTTCGTACGCTCCTGGGAGGATCGCTTCGTCCGGGAGGAGGGCTTCATGAAAGTGGTGCCCGAAACCGTCGCCGCGGCTCTGAAACAGTTCAACCTATCGGCCGGCGATTTTACCCGTGCAGTGATTTCCGCCCCCAACCCGGGCTACCTTTCCGGAGTGGCCCGAAAGCTCGGCCTCGACCCGAAGACCCAGGCACCGGACCCGTTGTGGGGCGCCATAGGAAACACGGGATCCGCCCACCCGCTGATGTTGCTCGCTGCGGCTTTGGAGCAGGCCAATCCCGGCGACAGACTACTTTGGACATCATACGGCGACGGCTGCGACGTCATGGTGCTTACGGTGACCGAGCGTATTGCGAAACTTAAGGAGCAGCGGCCCGTCACCAGGATGGTATCTTCCAAGATGCCCACATCGTACCCGAAATACCTCCGCTGGAGAAACCTGGTGGATCAGGAACCTCCTCATCGGCCCCGCGAAGAGCCTGCATCGGCAGTAGCCCTCCATCGTGATGGAAAGTGCGGTCTGGCCCTGTACGGTTCAAAATGCAACAACTGTGGGACCATCCAGTACCCGGTTCAGCGCATCTGCATGGAATGCCGGTCCAAAGACGATTTCGATTACTATCCTTTCGCGGATAAACTGGGCAGGATTGTGACCTTTTCCCACGACAACCTGGCAGTATCTCCGGATCCTCCCACCACGGTGGCCGTGGTCGACTTCGAGGACGGCGGACGAATCATGATGGACGTTACCGACAGAGACGTATCGGGGATCGAGGTCGGCATGCCTGTGGAGATGACGTTCAGAAAGTTTCGGGAAACCGACGGGATAACCGTGTACTGGTGGAAATCTCGCCCGGTACGGTAATCCCTTGGAACGTACGTGAAATCACGGTCGACCAATTCCATCAACCATTGCAGATTGATCTGGAGGATAATCCGACATGGAAAGCATAAAGGACAAGGTTGCCATCGTAGGGATGGGGTGTACAAAGTTTGGCGAGAACTGGGGAAAGAGTTTCGACGACATGGTGATCGAGGCCGTGTATGAGGCCTATGAAGATGCCGGCATTGGTCCCGCCGACATTCAAGCGGTTTGGATAGGCTCGTATTGGTCCAACCTCCCCGCCCCCAGTCAACCGCTTGCCACGACTCTGAAACTGGACTATCTCCCGGTCACCCGATTGGAAAACATGTGCGCCACTGCTTCCGATTCGTTCAGAAATGCTGCCTACGCGGTCGCGTCGGGTGCATGCGATATAGCGCTGGCAATCGGCGCCGAGAAACTGAAGGATTCCGGTTACAGCGGGCTGCCCACGGACGACATTGCCATGGGCCTGGTGTCCACGGCCCCAAACACCTTTAGAAGCCGGAATTTCACCGCTCCCGGTCACTTTGCGATGATGGCCACAAGTTACTTCAACAAGTACGGGCTGACTCCCGAGGAGGGCAGAACGCTCCTGGCCAGGATTATGGTCAAGAACCACCACAATGGAACCATGTCGCCGAAGGCACACTTCCGCAGAGAGATCTCGGTTGAACAGGTGCTCAAGGCGCCGGTGATAGCCTGGCCGCTGGGCTTGCTTGATTGTTGCGGAGTCAGTGACGGTGCGGCGGCGGCAATCCTGGTGAGGAAAGACATGGTCAAGAGCTTCAAGCCGGAGGCCGTCTACGTTAAGGCCATGCAAATTGCTGTGGGACCTTCTGAAGGGTACATGAACCCGAAACATGATTGGACATCGGTTAAAGAGACCTACCGGGCGGGACAGGCCGCCTATGCGGAGGCGGGTATCGGCAACCCCCGCAAAGAGATAAGCATGGCCGAGGTCCACGACTGCTTTTCCATTACCGAGGCCGTCGTGTACGAGGATTTGCAGTTCTCGCCCCGTGGCCGGTTCAAGGATGATGTGGAGGCCGGCACATTTGAAGCAACCGGCGACCTCCCCGTGAATGTGGATGGCGGCCTCAAGTGCTTTGGCCACCCCATAGGAGCCACCGGACTTCGGATGATCTACGAGTTGTACAACCAGATTCTTGGACGGGCCGGTGAAAGACAACTGAAGAACCCGGGACTGGGATTGGCTCACAACCTTGGCGGAACTCCCGGGGGAGCCACCATATCGGTTACCATTGTGGGGCC
>JAZDHD010000285.1:0-2787 GCA_043806215.1 Pseudomonadota bacterium
CGGTAGCGTCCCGGCGTCCCTGCCGGGCGTGTTTGTAGGGGCACCCCCCTGTGGGTGCCCATGGGTAGGCACAGGGAAACTGTCTCAAAACTCCGGCACGGAGACAAATCGTAGCACGATGCGGATTCATTTTCGTCACGCAATGCACGACGGGTTGCCTGCTCGTCGCGGACGTTTGCTGCAAACCTCTGTAGGGGCGGGTTTTACACCCGCCCGCAATCGAGCACCCAGAATCGGGCGGGTATGAAACCCGCCCCTACACCGCGACGTGCCACTACTTGGGCGCATATTTGAGTTTTGAGACAATTTCCAGAGGCCTACCCCTACCAATCCGGCACGGAGGCCGGCGCTACCAAGATCCGGGCACGGAGGCCCGGGCTACGAAGGACTGTCATGAAGCCCTAGACCTGTTTCGTGGGGTCCCGCGGAACGCGGGATGCCCGTCATCTTCAAGGGCGGGCGCTGCCCGCCGTCTCCCCGGCGCAGGCCGGGATCCAGGAAGAAGAGACTGGTTCCCGGCCTACGCGGGGAAGACGGTTCAGCTTGTGTCACCGTATTTCCGCCGTGGAGCACTTAGCGGACTGATCCGTATTGCGGCATGATCATAACGAGTTACTGGAATATCATATGACCAGCATGGAACTAACAACGTACGTAGTCTTCCTGTATCTTGCCTGTTGGTTCGGCCATCTCACGGCCTGCACCGCAACTCCGCCGGGATCGGCCGCCCGCAAGACCATGTTGGCGACACTCCTCGCCGTGTGGGGCCTGAACACCGTGAGCATAGGCTTGCGCTGGGTCGAATCCCACCAGATGGGCATCGGCCATGCTCCTCTCTCAAACCTGTATGAGTCGCTGGTGGTCTTTTCCTGGAGTATCGTGGCGGCGCTTGTCATTGTGAGGCTTCGGTACAAAGCCGATATCGTGGTCCTTGTCGGTCTTCCGCTGAGCATGATGATCATGGCCTACACGTTCTTTCTGGACCAGAGCATCAAACCTCTCATACCGGCGCTTCAATCCAATTGGTTGACTATTCACGTATTCACCTGCTTCTTGGGGTACGCGGGCTTCGCGGTTTCGTTCATTGCAGCGGCACTCTATTTGCCGGCGGCAACATTACCCCGCTTCGGCAAGTTCCTCCCGACCACACACCTCCTTGACGAGATCATTTACCGCGCAATATTGGTCGGATACCCGATGCTCACCGTCGGCATCATAACCGGTGCGGCTTGGGCGGACTACGCCTGGGGAAGCTACTGGTCTTGGGATCCAAAGGAAACGTGGTCGCTGATTACCTGGCTGGTGTACTCCGCATTCCTCCATGCCCGGCTTGCAAGAAACTGGACGGGGCTGAGAACCGCAATCCTTTCGGTACTGGGATTCGCTGCCGTGCTCTTTACGTACTTCGGCGTCAATTATCTTCCGGGCCTCCACAGTTACTTCCAGCTTTAGGGAGTCTTCCGGAACGGGAAAATGCGCCGGTCAACGATGCACCGGCGCACCGTTACGGCCTTGGGAACGAGAAAGAACTATGGATCCGACCGAAATCGGAAACCTCTTCATGGTAGGCATCCCGGGAACGAGCTTATCTTCCGAGGTCCGGGACCTTATTGATGAATTGAATCCCTGCGGTGTCGTGCTCTTCTCAAGAAACATCGAACACCCCGTTCAGACTGCGGAGCTAACCATCGGTTTGCAGCGGTACGCGCTGCAGCGCTGCCCCCAAGGCCTCTTCATTGGAGTGGACCAGGAGGGGGGACGGGTGAGGCGTCTCCTGGAACCTTTCAGGAGTTTTCCTCCCGCCCTTGACCTTGCCGCCGCGGAAAACCCCGAACAGGCGGTCCGGGAATTCGCCCAAGTCACGGCCCGAGAAATCAGATTGGTTGGGTTCAACCTTGACTTTGTTCCCGTCCTGGATGTTCTGAGACAATCAGACAATCTCAAATCGTCGGTTATAGGCGACAGGGCCTACGGCTTCGATCCTCATACGGTAACGAGGTTGGGAGACATCGTGACGGATGCCATGCGGGCCGGCCGGGTCATTCCCTGCTGCAAGCACTTTCCGGGACACGGCGGTACAACGGTGGATTCTCATCTGGAGCTTCCGGTGGACGACCGCTCCGTCGAGGCCTTGGAAAAGTCCGACCTCATTCCCTTCCGCAACGCCGCGGCCAAGAAAGTGGAAATGCTCATGACCGCGCACATTCTCTACCGGTCCATAGACCCCTTGTATCCGGCAACGATGTCACACCGGATCATTAGTGGAATCCTCAGGCAATCAATGGCATATGCCGGCACGACCATAACCGACGACTTGGACATGGGAGCGGTCACGGACCGCTTCTCTACGGAGGAATGCGCGCTCAAGGCCGTGGAGGCAGGGGTCGATATCCTACTCGTCTGCCGCTCACCGGAGAAGGCCTTGGCCGCAAGGGACGAAATCGTACGTGCATTGAAGGCCGGAGAGGTTACGGAGTCGCGAATACGGGAATCCCTCGACAGGATCCGTTCGCTCAAATCCGCCTATGCGGACTCCTTGAGACCGGCCGCCCTGCAGGCCGTCAGACGGTATTTCGGCACCGCAACACCCGGGTTTGTCTGAAGATACCCCTCCCCTCGTTCCCAGGCTCCTGCCCATAGGCGTTAACTAAGGGTCTGTCACCAAATAGACCCATCATCCCTCCGGCCTCTCGGTCTAATGGTATAGCCGTGGGGGCCGCCGGCAATCGGGGACATGATCCGATTTTGCGAACGGCGCCATGCGACCTCGCAAAATTCGGAATCGTG
>JAZDHD010000286.1:0-18314 GCA_043806215.1 Pseudomonadota bacterium
TCCACCTGGCAGGTCCGACGCTGTACGCGACGACATTGCCGGCCGGATCTATGATGTATGTCGTGGGGAACCCGGGAACCTCGAGGATCGCCTCTTTCTTGGAATTTACAACGAACGCGGTCCTCTTTCCCGCCATGGTGACCACCTGCAGATCAAAGCCTTTCCCCCCGTCGAAGAGCACGGGAAAGGGTGTCCCCTGGGACTGCGCGTGCCGGGCGACTTGATCGGGCGGATCGACCAGGTTGACGGCGAGAATCTCGAGCCCCGTATGCCCAAGGGACCGTTTGAGTTCCTGGAGCAAAGGGTCCTCCATACGACAGGCCGGGCAATTGATGGACCAGAAGTGCAGTAGTACAACCCGGCCCCGGTATTGACTGAGGGAGACGGTTTTGCCGGACGGAGATTGCAGGGTCATTTCGGCCATCTTGTGAGGCGTGGGGTACATATATATGTTGGCCTGGGAGGCCAGTTCGGCGGAATTGGCCGAAGCGGAATGGAGAGCGGAAAGTGCAAGGGCCAGGGCGGCGAAGATAAGAGCGGGCAACCGTGTCGTATTCATGGGACCTCCCATCGAGTGAAAACATATGAATATAACTATTAAGGTATATTAGCGCCCCTGTCAACCATTTTTTTTGCCCGCCTCTGCCGCGTGTCGGGGACTCCGATTGATCACGCGGGAAAGCCGTGGTATGTAGTTACGGGATGAAGCCGCTTACAATCCAAGGAGTCCTCGTCGTTGTCGACGGCGTGGGAATCCTCCTCAGAGGACCCTCCGGGTCCGGCAAGTCCACGGCCGCTCTGAATCTGCTCCGCAGAGGCCGCCATATTGTTGCGGACGATTTGGTTGTCGTGGTTCGGGGACCGGACGGCAAGCCTGCCGGAAGACCCGTCGAAGAGGATGTCCGGATAGAGGTCCGCGGTCTGGGTGTGTTTCCGGTCCGGGTCCTCTTTCCCGACGGCACCCTCCCGTCGGCCCGCATCGATGTCATAGCGGAACTGGACACGTACGATCCGGCACGGGATGCTGGCCGTACGGCCCCGGAAGAGCATGTAGTTCAACTGCTGGAACACGACGTGCCGGCCGTGAGGGTACCGGTGCCGACCGGCGTGGACCCGGGCCTTTTGGTGGAACTCCTGGCCGGGCTCTTCCGAGACAATGGAGCGGTGGGACCTTGACTCAGAACAAAATAGTGATCGTAACGGGACTTTCGGGATCCGGCAAATCGACGGCAGCCCACACCCTTGAGGATATGGGCTTTTTCTGCATCGACAATTTACCGGTCGACCTGCTTCCCAAGCTCCTGGAATTGACGGATTCAAGGGGGGCGGAGCTCGGGAGGCTGGCGTTGGTGATCGATCTCAGACAACGGAAGTTCTTTCCCCGGTACTCCTCCATATTGGATTCACTGGAGTCGCGGGGCGTTCCCCTGGAGATTCTGTTTCTCGAGGCCCGGGACGACGTGCTGGTCATGCGCTACAGCGAGACCCGCCGCCAGCATCCGCTGGCCCTTTCGGGCAACCTTCTCGACGGAATCAAAAGAGAGCGGGAAGATCTCGGCGAAATCAGGGAGAGAGCCGACTGGATAATCGACACCTCCAACGTGACCGTGCACCAGCTCAAAGACGAGGTCAGAAAGATCTTTGCGAGTTTCCGAAGCGACGTGATGAAGATCGTGATCAACAGCTTCGGGTATGGAAAAGGGCTTCCCATGGAATCGGACATCGTTTTCGACGTCCGGTTTCTTGCGAACCCGTACTTCGTGGAGACCCTGAAGAGCAAGGACGGCCGGGATGCCGAGGTGGCCGAATGGGTCTGCTCCCATGATACCACTAAAGAATTTCTTGACCGGATGGAAGACCTGTTGGTATTTCTCTTACCCCTTTACATGCGGGAGGGAAAACAGTACCTTACCATTTCCATAGGGTGTACCGGAGGCCGTCACCGCTCGGTGGTCGTGGCGGAACACATATCTCGGCTGCTGGCAGGCAAAGGCTACAAGAGCTTGGAGGTAAGGCACAGAGAGTTGTACGGTTAACCGCCCTAGTCACGTACGAACCCGACCCGGATACCGGAGTCGGAAAGGCGCCTCATTCGTAGACCAACGCGGTGTCCACACGGACCGGCCGGACCCTGTCGAGAGTCCGAAGCGGTCGGCCGCGGATATCCGCCCCCCCACGGAAGGATGGGATCAGGAAGCTGAACCATGATAGGAATTCTCTTATTGACTCATGGAGACCTGGGTCTGCAATTCATCAAGACAGGCAAACTCATCGGCTTGAGTTCGGACGAGGCGGTTATGGCCCTATCCATAGATCCCGGCGATTCCCCGGATTCCGTGAGGGAAAAGGTGGCTCAAGCCATCAAGCGGGTCGGTAAAGGGGACGGAGTTCTTATCCTTACGGACCTGTTCGGTGGAACCCCGACGAATCTTTCCTTGTCCTTCCTCGAAAAGGGCAAAGTGGAAGTGGTAACCGGTTTGAATCTCCCGATGATGATCAAAGCCATCAACGCAAGGGCGGGCCACGACTTGCCTTCACTGGCAAAGCTCGCTTCCGAGGCCGGCAAAGAGAATATTTACAGGGCCGAGGAGGTGTTGAGAACCAGGTTGTCCAGGAAGGATCAGGGTGATGAGGACGCCTGAGCGCATCCGCATTCGTACCGCCGAGACGCCGCCATGCCCATAGTATTGGTACGGGTGGACGAGCGGTTGGTTCACGGCCAGATCCTGGAAGGCTGGTTGCCCCTTACCCGCGCGCAGGAACTCATAGTGGCCAATGACTTATTGGCACAGGACTGCCTCCAGAAGACGATAATTCGGTCGGCTGTGCCGCACCCGATAAGACTCGTAATCGACAGTGTCGACGGAATTGCCTCGTTTCTCCAACGGCACGGCAACTCGGAGACCCGCAGGATGGTCATCGTGGACAATCCCGTCGATGCGCTCAGATTAAGACGCGCAGGAGTCCGGTTCACCAAGCTGAACCTCGGCAATGTGATCAGCAGCGAGGTAAGCGTGTGTCTCAGCCGGACGGTGTCGCTGGGAGGGGATAACCTGTGCGCACTCCGGAAGATATTGAAGGAAGGGGTTCACGTGAGCATACAGACGGTTCCTTTTGAAGCTCCCTTGGACATTCTCGAGGTGTGATCTGGCGGCTCGGATGCCTATTGGCGGCATCCTCCGGGAGATTGGCGCAATGACCGGAGCGGTGCGCGCTTTTTGTCCGGGCGGTCCGGCCGTTGTGCAGTACCGTGTCTTCACGGGGGTTTTGCAATGAGCCATGAATCCCTTTTGGCGGGCGCTTTGGGAGGTTTGCTGTGGCTGGACAGATTTCAGATCTGTCAATTCATGGTTTCCCGGCCCATCGTTTCAGGCCCGCTGGTGGGGTGGATGGTGGGCGACATAACAGCCGGAACGGCCTCGGGAATCCTGTTCGAATTTCTATGGCTCAGAACCCCGCCTGTGGGAGGCTTCATAGCGCCCGACGTAACGCTTGGGGCAATCGCCACGGCCGCCGTATCGGCGGGCGTCGCAGCTGCAACGGGAACATCTCTTACATCGGTGGTATTCCTGTCTTTCCTGGTCCTACTCCCTTTGTGCTTCGTGGGCAAGGGCATCGATAAACTGCTGAGACTCGGCCTCGGGAACATCGCAAGGCGTGCGGAAGCAGCTCAAAGGCGAGGCGAAGACGGCATCGTCCGCCTGTACATCGCGGCGGGTTTGGTCTTGGGGTTCTTCTGTGCCTTCCTGGTATTGGTGCCGACGATTGAAGGCTTCACATTCCTTCTCAGCCGCGTGGTCCGCGAACTTCCCTCTCCGGTGTGCAGATCCTTGGGATACGGATTCTATCTCGTGCCTTTGCTCGGTGCGACGGAGTATCTCTTGGGAATGGAAGAACCGAAGTTCAAGCTGCTCTTTATTTCCGGGTTCGTCGTTGCCGCGGCCATGGGATCGATGCTTGTCTTTTGACCTGCGGTGCAAATACCGCAGCGCCCCCCGGAAGCACCCTTCACGTGCCTGCAATCTCCCTTAACAGGTCAAGGTCTTCCAGCATCATGCCGGCACCGCGGCCGACGGTTGTCAGCGGATCTTCGGGTATGATTACCGGGACTCCGATCTCCCGGCGGATTCGTATGTCGAGATTCTTGAGGAGTGCTCCTCCCCCGGTCAGGACTATTCCCGTGTCGATGATGTCCGCGGCCAGTTCGGGCGGACACCCTTCCAACGCGGATTTCACGCTGTCCACAATCGAGTTGACCGAGTCCATGATGGCGAGCGTTATGTCGTTGGAGTTGATCGTAATGGTCTTCGGGATGCCGTCCATGAGATCTCGTCCCTTTACGTCCACTTCCTCGACTTCATCGTCAAGATAGGCCCGCCCGACCATCATCTTTATCTGTTCCGCGGTGGATAGGCCGATAAGGATGCTGTAGTTTTTTCGTATGAAATTGAGAATGTCCGTATCAAGGGTGTCGCCCGCTATCTTGCTCGAGTTGCTGTACACCACTCCGGTGAGCGAAATGATCGCCACCTCGGTCGTGCCGCCGCCGATATCCACAATCATGTTGCTCATGGGCTCCGTGACCGGCAGCCCGGCACCCATGGCGGCAGCCATGGCCTCCTCGACGAGATATACTTCCTGTGCTCCCGCATTCAGGGTGGAATCACGGACAGCCCGGCGTTCCACCGGAGTGACGCCGGACGGAACCGAGATAATCACCCGCGGTCTGACAAACGTCTTTCGATTGTGGACCTTCTGAATGAAGAACTTCAGCATCAAGCTGGCCATCTCGAAATTGGCGATGACGCCTTCCCGAAGAGGACGGAAGACCTCGATGGATCCGGGAACGCGGCCGATCATCTTCTTGGCGTCCTCACCTATCCACACCTCCGAACTCCGGCGGTCCTTCTTTCTGACGGCCACAACCGACGGTTCGTTGAGAACTATACCCTTGCCGTGGGCGTAGACAACCGTATTGGCGGTTCCCAAATCGATCGCAAGATCTTTCGAGAGCCTTGATGCGAGGAAATTGAAGAGCATGGCCGCCTTCTAAGAGCACATTCTCCGGGCGTTTTCAAGGATAAGTCAAAACATCTCTGCCACAGTGTACTAGAGTTTGACGTCTATGATGGATTTTTTCCTGAGCTCCTCAATCAACTCTTTCATACGAGCCTGAATCTTCTCGGTCCGCACAATGAGAAGGGCCTTATTGCGAATGTTCTTGTACTCTTTCGTGTCTTCCGGGGAAAGTATGCCCGACGCGTCCTTTTCCTTCCCCTCGGGCCCCTTGGGTTGGTCCGATGATCCGCCGTCGGTTCCGGACTTCGTGTCCTTCTCGGGCTGAGGCGGTTCCTCACGCTTCCGACGTGCCTCCATTTGTTCTTCGTAGAGCTTTTTCTGTTGTTCCAGGAACCTCTTCCGGACGGCTTCGGGTATTGGGACCTTCTTTGTCTTTCGCCCCTTCTCGTCATCCAGATAGAACATCAAAATTGCTTCTTTGCTCTTAATCGGCCCCAGAACCTGGCCCTTTTTCATGCGTCGGACCATCTTCTGCCATTCCGGCCGCATGTCCTTGAAATCCATGAAACCGAGGTCGCCGCCCTTGTTCTGGAGCGGGTCCTGGGAGTACTTCTTTGCCAAAGTTCCGAACTCCACCCCGGTCATGAGCTCCTCGGCGATCCTTTTCGCCTTGTTCTCGGCTTCATCTGCTGCCGCCCGGTTCCTGCCTCCGGGGAGCTTGAGGGTGAGCATCCTGAGCCTTATCTTGCCGCCCTCGTGGACTTCCTCGTGGGTGGGGACTTCGGGTTCGAATCGCCTGGGCGGCGGCTGCGCGGGGGTCTGCGTGAGTTCGTCGTACTGCCGCTTGATCTCCTCTGCGCCGTGTTTCTTGAAGTAAAGCTGAGCATCCTCTTCGCTGAAGGGGACCTTTCTCGTTACCTCGTTGGAAATGAGGCCTTCCAGTTTGATCTTGCGTCGGAAAAGATCCCTGAAGTCGGCATAGTTAAGACCTTTTGACGCGAGGAAGAGCACAAAATTCTCTTGGCTGAGATTATTCCGCTTGCGTACCATATCAATGGACGCGGCCACGCTTTTCTCATCAGGGTTTATGCCGTTTTTGGAAGCCTCTTGCTCCAAGAGGGCGATGACGATCAATTCATCGAGAAAATCCCGCTCAGTAGGCCACTTGCCGGGCGGAACCACGCCGAGATTCAGGTTGGTGAAACTTCGGATCAACGGGTTCTTCTGCTTGTCCACATCCGACTGCAGGATGACGGAGCCGTTTACCACGGCAACGATCCTGTCCGAGTAGACTTCGCACCGGGCAGGCACGGCGGTGAGGGCGCCGGCGGCCAAGAGCGTCATCATGGCGGTCATCAGCGGGACATGCCTAAGATTCATGCTTTTCAAGCTTGTTATTGCGGTAACTTTGAGATTGGGAATCATTGCTCCTCGCCACGGGGCCGAAAGCGAACTGTTCTCGGGAATCGTGGTGGTCCCGTGACCGAGACCCGCGTTGGGTTGTGTCGTTACAAGCCGGATTCAGGGGCGGCTTGCGCCCCCGACGGTTACTCTTTTAGTCAAAAGTCATCGGTTTTTCAACCCTTGCATGGGGGCTTTCTTGGGTATCGGCTCTGGAATGCCGCGCGGCGGTCCCGCGGTCCCCCGGCCGGCGACCGCTTTCCAAAGTAAATCTAGGAGCTTGAAACAACCATCGATGCGGGCGTCGGCATCCGCTTTTCCGATTCGATAGCTTAACCGGTCGCCGGGCAGCAAGCGTACGCGCTCGTCGCTCTGAGCCCAAGTCACCAAGGCTTCGGGGCTTAGAGGGGTTTCCGGGTCGAAGGACAGTACGAGGTGTTGCCCGCTATAGTCAAGCCTGAGAATCCGGACCTCCTTCATGGCGACCCGGATGCGCATGAGCTGGATCAGATGGTATGCCTGCTCGGGTGCCTTTCCGTACAAATCCAAGATCTCGTCTTCTATTTCGTCGATTTCCGAGTTCGCCGACGCCCTCGAAAGCCTCTTGTACAGATTCATGCGCTGCTGAGGTTCCGGAACATAGTCTTCAGGTATCAGGGCCCCGATCCTGAGAAGGATTTCCGGGTCGATTCTCGCCGGCGGGGTTTCTCCTTTGATCTCCTGCACGGCCTCCTCCAGGAGGTCCATGTACATCTCGTACCCCACCAGGTTCACATGACCGGACTGCGATGTTCCCAATATACTGCCCGCGCCGCGTATTTCCATGTCCCTCATGGCGATCCTGAAGCCTTGGCCGAGGTCGGAGTGTTCTTGAATCACTGCAAGTCTCTTGAGCGCGTCCGGGGTCATCAGGGTTTCCGGCGGGGTGAGCAGGTACGCGTACGCCCGCTCGTGCGAGCGCCCGACGCGCCCGCGTAACTGATAGAGGTCCGCCAAACCGAATGTGTCCGACCTCTCGATGATCATGGTGTTCGCCGTGGGGATATCGAGTCCGGATTCGATAATGCTCGTGCAGACCAATACGTTGACCTGACCGGTCACAAAAGCCACCATGACCCGTTCCAATTCGCGGTCCGCCATCTGACCGTGGGCTAAGGCAAACCTCCCCTCCGGGACCAATCGTTGGAGCGCGGCACAGCGCCGGGCAATTGTCTGAACCCTGTTGTGCAGATAGAAGACCTGGCCGCCGCGGTTGATCTCCCTGAGTAAGGCTTCTCTTATGACCTCGTCGGTCTGCCGCATCACGTGGGTGCGGATCGACCGACGATTGCTGGGCGGCGTCTCGATGATGGAGAGGTCCCGTATCCCCGTGAGCGACAGATTGAGTGTGCGCGGAATGGGGGTGGCGGTGAGCGTCAGCACATCGACCCGTGCTTTGAATTTCTTGATCTTCTCCTTGTGCGCAACTCCGAAACGATGCTCCTCGTCGACCACCAGGAGGCCGAGGTCGCGGAACTCCACATCCTTTGCAAGAAGCCTGTGCGTGCCCACAACGATGTCCAGTTTGCCCGCCTTGAGGCGCTTGATCGACTCCTTCTGCCGAGCGGGGCTTCGGAAGCGCGACAGCATATCCACATTGAAGGGGTATCCGCTGAAGCGTCTGGAGATGGTATCGTAGTGCTGTTGGGCGAGCACCGTGGTGGGAACGAGTATGGCCACCTGTTTGCCGTCCATTATCGCCCGGAAAGCCGCGCGCAGCGCAACCTCGGTCTTTCCGTACCCCACGTCGCCGCACACGAGCATATCCATCGGCTTATCGGAGTCCATGCACTCCATGACATCCTGGATGGCCCTCGCCTGGTCCGGGGTCTCCTCAAACTGAAACGAAGCTTCAAAAGCTGCGAAGGCCTCGTCCGTGGGCGAGTACGGCTCCCGTTTCCCGACTTGGCGTCTGGCAAAAATGTCCAGTAACTCGTTGGCCATTTCCCGAATAGACTGCTTCACCCTGTTCTTGGTCTTCGCCCATCCCTTGCCGCCCAGACGATCCACCCTCGGCGGGCCCTCGGAACCCGACACGTACTTTTGTATGATCTGCAACCGTTCCACAGGGTGATAGAGGAGATCCCCGCCGGCAAACTCGATGACCATAACCTCACCGGGCACTCCCTCGAATTCCTTGCGGGCCAAACCTCGGAAAATCCCGATCCCGTAGTCTTCGTGAACGACCGCATTGCCTTCGACCAGATCGGTAAGCGACGAGATCAGGGTCCCGCGGGCTCTCTTCCGAGGAGGAGTCCTCACCCTGGATCCGAATATTTCCTCCTCGGTAAGGGCGATCCTGCGGGCATCCGGGAGACGGAACCCCGAGGTAAGCGGACCGATGTAGAGACGAATTCCCGGAACCGGGGACGAATCGAGGTTGGAGGGGTCGAACGGTGAGCCGCGAAAGTCCACGCCCAGCGAGTAGGGCTCCAGCAGTTTGAGAAGGCGCTGGGCTTGTCCCCGGTTGTGGCTGACCAGATAGACTTCGTTGCCCGCATCCCGCCAATCCGATAAGCGGTTGACCAGGCCGGACATGCCCGTATCATACCCCTTAGACTTCATCAAATCGGTCCTGACGTCACCATTGGAGTCGCACTGCACACGGTAGGATGTGGTGCCGGATTCTTCGGCATCGAGCCCGGATATGGTCACCTTTCTGAAATCCCGGATTCGGCCGAGCAGCGCGTCGGGAGACAGATAGAGATCTTCCGGATCCGGGACGGGTAGTCCCTCTTCGCCGGCCGATTCCCGGCCGCGGTGAATTTCTTCCAGGAGATCCTCGAAGGCCCGGGCCAGAATGTCCTCATGCGGAACGCAAACCACGGCATCCCGCGGCAGGTAATCGAACAGTGACTCGAGGCCGTGGACGAAGAACGGCAAATAGTAGTCCGCACCCGGAAAACGCACACCGTGCCTGAAATCGTCCAGGAGCTTTTGGCGCACTTTCTTTTCGACTCCGCGCTCCTCACATGCGGCTACAAGCTTCTTTAATCCCAGTTCCCGTGATCTTGCGTCGGGTATCGTAATGTTGACCGGGCAGACTTGGACCTCGGAGAGTGAATCGCGTGATCGTTGATTCGTAGGATCGAAGAACCTGATCGATTCCACCCGGTCTCCATTTTGCTCGATACGCGTCGGGTAAGGATAGAGGGGAGAATAGACGTCGATGATGAATCCGCGGACCGAGAAGTCCCCGGCGTCCTCGACCAGAGGCGCACGGGAGTAGCCTGCCGCGGCGAGGCCCGCAATAATTGTGTCGCGGTCGATATCCCGGCCGACTTCCAGGGAAAAACTCCTGTCCTGGAATATGGATTTGGGAACGACCTTGCGGATCAGCGCGTCGAGCCCCAGGACGACCACCCGCGGAGGGGGAGCCGTACAGAGGCGATGGAGGGCGGTCATGCGGCCCAGTCTCACGTCGCTTTCGAATCCTCCGAACGAGTACGGGAGGACATTGGACGATGGATAGTGCACGACCTGTTCGGCGAGCGGATGTGTGGAAACTTCTTCTTCGCCCAGGTAGAAGCGGAGATCCAGAGCGGCCGAGGCGGCCTCTTCCCCGTCGGGCAGAATCAGGACGGCCGTCCGGGCCCCGTTTCTGACCGCCGCGGCAATAAGAAACGACTTTGCGGATCCTTTGAGCCCGTATACTCCACCGTTGCCGGCGTGCCGTGCAAGGAATCGAACAGCGTCGTCAAACGGCGGGGACAAATCTTCGGACAACTGAGAGACACTCATTCAGGGGATATCCGGTTTCACAAACTCGGGTCGACGACCCCCTCCCCGGCGTCTGCCGAAAACAAGTACGAAGAGCGGACATAGGTCCGGGAACGTATCCCGATTTTCGGTCGGCGCCGTCTAAACCCGGCAGGTGGAACACTATCACAGGGGTCTCTTCAAGAAAAGAGGTTCCCCGGCCGGATCGTCGTGCCGACGGGCGGGTGCGGGGACAAAGGGGCTTTTCGGCTCATTGAGGACGTTGACTTACCGTTCCCAATCAGTTATCCATTGTGGTGCATCCGAGTCGGGACAGTGCGGTGCCCTGCGGCAAGAAGAGACGAGGAGGAACCGTGGCGGAGAAGAAGATCACACGCAAGGAATTACTCAACGAGCCCGATGAATTCATTACATTTTCGGGCAGGGCCATTGGCTACGTCCGCGAGAATCCCAGGTACGCGGGATTTGCGGCATTGGTCGTAATCGCCTGCTTGGCGGCCGGTGTAGTATACAGCTCGTATCGGAGCCACCGGCAGAGTACGAGCCATGATCTCTTCGTACAAGCCTCGCGTGACTATGAGGAAGCGGTCAATGGAACCGAGCCCGCGTCCGAGGAGAAACTGAACAAGTTGTTCGACCGGTTTGACGGCATTGCACGGGATTACGGTTCGTTGCCGGCCGGCGAAATGGCGCTGCTGTACAGCGGCTATGTTCTTTCGAAGAAGAAGGACTACAAAGGGGCCTTGGAGCGATATCTCAAGCTGGAGTCATCACGCTTGGCGGAAGAGGGCCTGAGGGACCTGTTCTGGTACAGTGTCGCCCGGACTCATATGGCGCTCAAGGAATACGACAAGGCCGCGGGCATTTTCGACACGTTGTCCAAGGACACCAAGTCTCCGTACCGACGAGAAGCTTATGGGGCCATTGCCCGGATTTACGAATTCAAAGACAAGAAGAAAGAGGCGGTACAGGCCTATCGGCAATACCTGAAGATATTTCCCGAGGCGCCCGATGCCGCGTTCGTCAAGGCAAGAATTGCCGAGTTGACCGCGCGGGGATGAGGGTGACGAGCGGCGGGTGTTCACGTGAGAAGTTGCCGGGTCATTCCCTCTTGATTATCACATCCATTTGGGCAACCCAGACTTGGAAGGAATATCCTTCCACGTCGATATGGTAGAGGCCCGCGTCCTCCTGAACCTCGGGAAGGAAGGCGTTGTGGTCCAAGAGGTGGTCCAGGATCGACCGCACCTCGGTGAAGGTGAGATCCTCGAAGAAAATCACGTTAAAGACCTGATCGGCATGAAGAAACGGCATTGAATCCACTGTTGGGGCTCTCCCGGTCACGGCTGAAATTCGTTTCCGATCTTTGAGCAGACTATAATCATGAACGTGGTCACTTCAAGGATAAAATCATGGACCCGCCGGATTCAGTCATTTTGCCCGGGGCATCTCGGCGGGCCGCACTGAAACATGGATATCTCTTGACACCCTGTCTTATGGTCTGTATAACGCGTTGGGATTTCTAGCCTGCTGTTCGTACGGGAACGGCCTATGGTGTAAGGAGGATATGGAAATGACCAAATCGGAATTGGTCGATCGAGTCGCCGAAGAAGCCGGGATCTCCAAGAAGGCCGCTGCGAAGACCGTTGATTCGGTTGTTGCGGCAATTCATGAGGTACTGAAAAACGGCGAAAAGATTCGGATAACAGACCTGGGGAGTTTCAGCGTGGTGACACGCCAGGCCCGCAAGGGAGTCAACCCCAGAACCGGGGAGCCGTTGGAGATACCGAGCACCCGGGCCCCCAAATTCTCGGCTGCCAAGGCTTTGAAGGAATCGGTGCAGAAATAGGGGCTCCGCGGCCTGCGCAAGCTGCCGGCATCACGTGGGGGGAGGCTCCTCTCCCCCGGGATTCCCCACCCCATGCACGGTTCCGGGTATGTCCGTTGCGTAGGGGAGATTTCAGGAGGAACGCGTGAACGAAGATACGGGTCGGCGAAAGGCCGTCGTTCCCGGCTAGGCATGTCCGGCGCACACTGCCCGCTGCGGAAGGCTCGAAAGTCATTGGCACATACGTATATTGATGTCGGTATGCGGTTCGGGCGTCTGAGCGGAGCACCATGAGAATACTTCCGGTCGTCATCCTGTTGGGGTTGCTTTTGGCATTCGGCGGCTGTTCGAGCCTAATGGGCGGCAAGTTCGCCGGCAGGGACGGAAAAGAGTCGCCGTTCAAGCCGCCCGATGATACGGGGGGCATTCAGAGCGATCCCACCTCACCGCTTTCGTTCTGATCCCGATAGATCGGATTACCTGCCGATTTCCCCCGGCATCGGCATAACGCCGGCTGGCCGCGATCCGCTTATCCGCTTTGGGACAGGATATTCTTTTTCTTCTTCTCCACCGGGTGTCTTCCGCCAAGTCTTCATTGCATGAAAAAAGCCCGCCCCTGTCCCGTGCCGGCGGACGAGCAAACTCCGGATACGGGAGACAAAAAAGAGCCGGCTGCGAACATGAACTTGATCCGGCATTCCTTTTCAACTAATCTACCCCGTCACGCGGACTACGCCGCAAGGAGAAGACCGGATGGGATTTGCGTCACGATCCGTATCCATCATGAGATACCGGGTGAAGGGAGAAGTCGAAGGATCCTTTTGGGATGTGATCGACGAGGGAGTGAAACGACACGCGTTCCGGGAGATCGTTGGACCGGGAGATGAAGTGGGGATGGGCTGGGTCGCCTCGGAAGACTTTACCGACTCGGAATTCCAGGGCGCGTCGTACATGTTTGGAAGCTATGTGGCTCTCAGCCTACGGGTGGACACGGCCCGGGTGCCGTCCAAAATATTGGAGATGCATCTTAAGCAGGAAACCAAGAAGCTGCTGGAGGAATCCGGACGGCAACGCCTTTCTTCAGGGCAACGCCGCGAACTCAAGGACAACCTCAGAGAGGCCCTGAAAAGCCGGGTCTTTCCGTCCATTCAGGTCTTTGATGTGATGTGGGACACGTCCCGCTCGGTAGTCTATTTCGGAAGCCTGTCCATCAAGGCGCGTGAACGGGTGGAAGACCACTTTAAGAAGAGTTTCGGGCTCACCCTGATTCCTCTAATCCCCTACATGAGGGCTGAGGAGATTCTTTCCGACGCGGCAGCCAAGGCGGCCCTCGAGAAGCTCTCGCCCTCGTCGATGGCGCCGTGACGCCCCTGCATCCCGATGTACGGACATCTGAAGGAATGTATTCATGGACTTTCTTGATATCCTGCGTGAAAAGGCATTTTTGGGCCGCGAGTTCCTCACCTGGTTGTGGTTCAAATCCGATGTGTCCGGAGGCCGCATCGACGTTCCCGGTAAGAAGGTAGTGGAGGTAATTTTTCTCGACCGGATGACATTGGATTTGTCCGATGTGGAGACACCGCAAACCGTCGCGCTGAAGGGCGAGCATTCGGAGCTCCGTGAAGGGCTTGCCGCTCTCAAGGAGGGCAAGAAGATCGAGGAGGCGAGAGTGTCGCTCCGAGCGACGGTCAACGAGTTCACCATGGTGCTGAAGGCCACCTGGTTTTCTTTCGGGTCGTTCAGGACTCCCCAGATTCTACCCGGCAGTGAGGCCGACCCGGACGAAGGCGTCGAAGGGAAATTCCTGGAAAAGGCGTATCTCATCGAGGAGGGTATGGACCTGGTCGATCTCCTGTTTGAATACTTCCTGAGACTCAGGGTCTCCGACGAATGGGAGTCGGAAGAACTGCCGGCTCTACGCCGTTGGGTGGTATCTTCCTCAACCGCCTGAACCGGTACTCAAAGATTAATGCTTCAGAGGTATGATCCTGGAAGCCGTAACGGAGTTTTGTTCCTCGCCGCGACCAAGATCGCGTACCGTATGGTAGAATGCCAAGGAGATGCGCAGGCCTCCCTGCCGTGGTGAGCTACAAGGAGGATTGTGATGGATCTTAAGGTGGTGGACATGAAACCCGGTTTGACCCACATCTCGCTCACGGGAAAACTGGATGTCGAGGGTGAAGAGCAAATCGGCCGGCAGTTCGAGCAATTGACTTCCGGCGCAGGTAAGCCGACAGTCGTGGACATGTCGGGGGTCACGTACCTCGCTTCACTGGGCATACGACTTCTCTTCACCTGTGCGAAATCTTTGGCCGGAGACGGCAAGAAGATGGTTGTGGTCGGCCCTCAGCCAATGGTTGAAGAGACGCTGCGGACCTCGGGAACGGCCGGTCTCATACCCATAGCGCGAGACCTTCAGGAGGCGTACGGCCTGTTGGGGATGTAACAACGGGTGCAGACCGGACTGACGGATTCATGATGAACGAGCGGTATCATTTTACTGTGAAGATTACCCGCGACGGGTTGCTCGATATAATCAACCACGCCAACGCGTTGCTCGAGCCGCGGGGGTTTCCGGACCGGGCCGTGTACGTCGTAAACCTGGTATTGGAGGAGATTCTCACCAATATCATGAAATACGGATTTGACGACCGGGGGGTGCATGACGTTGAAGTGAGACTGGGGCTCGACTCCGAGGAGATCCTCATTGAGTTCGAGGACAACGGCCGTGAATTCGATCCCCTCACCTCTGCTCCTCCCCCGCTCGATGCCTCGCTCCCGGATACTGAACCGGGAGGACGGGGCATACATCTGGTCAGAACAATGGCGAGCTCGGTGAAGTACCGCAGGGAGCGCAACAAGAATATCCTGACCGTCGCGGTGAGCGGGTTCCGCTTGCCTTAGGGCTTTGTTTCCTGATTACCGTCGCACATTTTCGTCTCGCTGCCGGCTCGGGTGCCGGCAAGAACAATTTCCGGGCTCGGAGGCCCGGGCTACGAAAGACGGAGACCAAGCCCGTCGCATATTGTGGGACGGGCGTCCCTGCCCGTCATCTTCAAGGGACGGGCGTCCCTGCCCGTCATCTTCAAGGGCGCGCACAACCCGAGCTCGGGAAGACGACAAGGGACCTCACATCCCTATTGGACTCACGCGGCGGTCTGTTTCTTCCTGAACGCCCTCCTCCTGTCCGCTTCCGCAAGAAATCGTTTTCGCAGGCGCACACTCATGGGGGTGATTTCCAGGTACTCATCCTCCCCCATAATCTCCAAACCCCGCTCGATGCCGATTTCCGCCGGCGGGGTGAGCTGTATGGCATCATCCGCTCCTGCTGCACGCATATTGGTCAGATGCTTGCCCTTGACGGGATTCACCGTCATGTCGTCGCCCTTGGATGAATTGCCGATGACCATGCCTTCGTATACGTCCGTTCCCGGACCGATGTAAAGGGTTCCTCGTTCCTGAAGATTGTACAGGGAAAACGCCGACGCCTTGCCCGAGACCTTGGAAATCATTGAACCCGTTAATCGCTTGCGTATTTCACCCGCGTGGGGTCTGAATCCGAGCACGCGGGAATACATTACCCCTTCTCCCCTGGTATCGACAACGAGGTCGGTGCGATAGCCCAGAAGACCTCTCGTGGGGATCTCGAAGAGCATCTTCTTCTGGTTCCCATGACTCTCCATGCTAATCAGAAGGCCCTTCCTGGTCCCGATTTTATCGATTACGGCTCCGGCGTACATTTCCGGGACTTGAACGGTGAGCTCTTCAAAAGGCTCACATGTGCATCCTTCGATTTCCTTCACGATTACCTGGGGCTGCGAGACCTGGACCTCATACCCCTCTCTCCGCATGTTTTCCAGCAGTATCGCGATGTGCAGTTCACCTCTTCCGAACACGGTGTATACATCGGCCATGAAGTCTATTCTCAAGCCGACATTGACCTCCAACTCTTTTTCAAGTCGTTCGCGAAGCTGCTTATTGGTTACATAATCTCCGTCCCGGCCGGCAAAAGGGGAGCTATTGACCAGGAACATCACGCTTACGGTGGGCTCGTCCACGGTAATGGCGGGTAACGCCTGCTGGCCGGGACTTTCACACAGCGTCTCTCCAATATCGATATCCGAGAAGCCGGACACCATAACAATGTCGCCGGCCGAAGCCTCCTCAACAGCGAGCCTGTCCAATCCGGTGAACGTAAACAGCTTGGTCACCCTGCTGCTTGCCGACTCTCCGCTCAGTTTCTTGAGACAGAGCGTGCTGCCGGCCTTCAGGGTTCCCTCGTATATCCTCCCGACAGCCAAGCGGCCGAGAAAATTGTCGTACCCCAGATTGAAAACCTGTAGCCGCAACGGCAGGTCGGTGCGCGCCGGGGCCGGCCGGACCTCTGAAATGATCGCGTCCAAGAGGGGGGTCAGGTCAAGGGATTCATCGCTCAGATGCCTTTTCGCGATACCATCCCGTCCAATGGCATATATGGTTGCAAAATCCAGCTGTTCGTCACTTGCTCCGAGGTCGTAGAAAAGCTCGAATACCTCTTCCTGAGCCAGGTCGGGGTCGGCCGCCGACTTGTCGATCTTATTGATGACGACCAGGGGCTTCAGGCCGAGCTCCAAAGACTTGCTCAGGACAAACCTGGTCTGGGGCATGGGACCTTCCTGCGCGTCGACGACCAACAACACGCTGTCAATGGATCGCAGGACCCGCTCCACCTCGGAGCCGAAGTCCGAGTGTCCGGGCGTATCCACGATGTTGATTTTTGTCCCTTTGTAGAAGACGGAAGCGTTCTTGGAATAGATGGTTATTCCTCGCTCCTTCTCCAGGGTATCCGAATCCATCGTGACCGTTTCGTCATGGACCATGCCCGTCTGTCTCATGATGGCGTCGGTCAGGGTCGTTTTTCCATGATCTACGTGAGCAATAATCGCTATATTCCGAATTTCCATGGGTAGGGTCCGTCTTCCGTCCTCTCATTAAAATCAGGCCTTCGGCAAAAAAACGTTGCCCCGATCGACCGTAACCGGCCGGATCTCCGTTCGGTTCACTCATTGTCTTCCGACTTGATGGACATGAGGCAGGGGAGCCATCACGATCAGGAGGAGATAATGATCACCGCATCCCATTATAGTCGCAAACCGGATCCGTGTAAACAGGTCTGATTCGTCTCGAATCCCTCGTCCTGCGGGACGGTTCGCCCAGCTCACCAAATCCTGCGGGATACGCCGCCATACTTGCACCGGGGAGTACGGCGGCCGTGTATCATCTGTTGGTGATATACTCACCACCCAAACAGGGCGCTCTGAATCAGCTTATTGACGTGGGCTATTTGCCGGGCCGTGAAGTATGCTCCTCGGACTCTGTGAGTCTCTCGCCGGTATTCTTTGACATGTTCTTCCGACCGGAAGAAAACGCTCTCCTTTCAAAACGCTTCTATGATGCTGGGATCTTTCAGAGTCTGAAAATCTACCTCGGGAACGAAGATCATGGGGCTGCAGTCGTCGTCCTCGCACCTGCAATTCATGTCGCTGTCGATTTCCATGCGCATGGGGCGTTTGCAGTGTGCGCATTCAGAGACCACGGTCACGGATGTCGGTTCACCTCTGAGCCGCCCTTGCACGAAGGGCGTCGCGAATGCGTCCACCGCTCAAGCGGCATATAATCGTTCCCCCGACTGAAAGGTTATCGAGTGGGGAGTCTCTTCCACGGTCACGGGATACGCCCAGATCACTCTTCCCAAGCTGTCCCTGTACACGAAGGTCAGGTGCTTCTCCAAATCGTCCAGTATTTGCACAACACGCACCGGTGTGAGGCCCAGTTCGCGGGCCACAAGGTCCGGCGGCATTGGTTCACCGAGCCGCGGCAGCTCTCTGACAACAAAGTGGTGAACCAACCTGTGTTCCGCAGACATGAAGCCGGTGGAATGTTTCGTTTCACGGACGGCTTTCTCAATCTGCTTCTCCCACAGAAACGGCGGGACGCCCATAACGTAGCGCCATACGCCGGTCATCAGTTTGTTGCTCATGATTGTACTCCTTCGATTGCTGTTTAAGACCGGTCAAGAACACCCCAGCCTGGTTTTAGATACTAAAAACACGAGGCAAAAAAAGAGACCTACTCCAACTCCTCCAAGAACTCTTCCATATGCGAAATGAGCCCGTCGATCACCTCTGCTTCCTGTTCGGAGAGACCGGCCAGGTACTCGGCGAAAGACCTCGAAGCCGAGGCGCGTTCCTCCTCGAAGCGCCGGATCGCCGTTCTTCCCGATTCCGTGAAGATTGCGGTCACCCTGTTCTTGAGTGACGGATCCCTA
>JAZDHD010000287.1:0-8218 GCA_043806215.1 Pseudomonadota bacterium
GAAGATGACGGGCAGGGACGCCCGTCCCACGGTGTACGACCGGCTTGGTCTCTGTTCTTCGTAGCCCGGGCCTCCGTGCCCGGATCTTGTCCTTGCCTGCACCCGAGATGCCGGCCAGAGGAAAATGTGCGACCGTACTTATGCAACGCGCACTTAGTGTCTTTGTGTTTTTCTTTCTCCGTTTCTTGAGCCGGCGAAACGTGGTGTCACGCTGAACGATTACAGTGCAGAAGAGCCGTAAATGAACAAACTCGTTCGAGAACTGTTGCCGTTCGGGAGCCTCATCCTGGTCGTTGCCGGCTTGTCGCTTTGGCAGCCCGACAGTTTTCTCACACTGGACAATTTCCTCAACGTGCTGCGCCGGTCGTCGGTATACGGCATCATTGCGGTGGGAATGACGTTTGTGATCATCTCCGGCGGTATCGACCTCTCCGTGGGCTCCCTCCTCGCGTTGTGCGGCATGTGCGCAGCGGGAACAATGATCGGGCTCGCCGGTGCAGAACCTTCAGCGGGAATGCCGGCCCTGGGAACAGCGGTCGGGCTTCTGACCGGTGCGGTGGGCGGTCTGATATCGGGAGCCTTAATCACCAAGCTGAAGCTCCAACCGTTCATTGCCACCTTGGGCACGATGAGTCTGTACCGCGGGATAGCGCTGGTCATGTACGACGGGCAACCGATCAACGTGTCGTCGTACCGGTACCTGGGTGAAGGGACTCTGGCCGGGATTCCGGTTTCGGTTGTCCTGTTCTTGGGCGTCATCGCCGCGGCGGGAGCGATTCTGCAGTATACCCGGTTCGGCCGTCACACCTATGCCATTGGTTCCAACCTGGAAGCGGCACACCACGCCGGCGTGAGGGTCGACCGGACCCTGATGGGCATCTATACGCTCGGAGGACTGCTCACCGGACTCGGTGCGATGATTGCCATGAGCCGGACTGTCTCCGCGCAACCCACCGCGGGGGTAGGCGCAGAGCTCGACGTCATCGCCGCGGTGGTTATCGGCGGTGCGAGCCTTTCCGGAGGCCGAGGGACCATCACGGGAACCATCGTCGGCACGTTGCTCATCAGCTTCCTGCGCAATGGATGCACCCTTGTGGGCATCTCGACGAACGCTCAATTGATGGTGATCGGCGTGGTGATCGTCCTCGCCGTGGCGGTGGATCAATTCACCCGCAGCGCGGCCCAAGGGGGTCAAGCCTCAGTCTCAAAGAGGGATTAAAGGTTATCGAGGAACTCTTGTGGCGATACCCCGTCCTGTTTCAGAATTCCATGAAGAGTGCCGACCGCAAGTTCTCGGTGCAAAGGGACCACACACCCGACCCCGGTATCAGGTGTTTTCTTCATAACTACATGGCTTCCGCGCTGCCTGGTTTGCACAAACCCCAAACGCTCCGGAGCGCGGAAGACAGCCCTTCCGGAAACTCGCTTCAGTTCAACCATATGTCGCTTCAAATGTTGTCATAATCGCCCTGAAGTTTGCGCGAGAAGGGAATTCCTCAAGATAGAGTTCGGTGGCCTCCTTGAGATTGGCAACAGCCTCCTCCAGGGTATAGCCTTGGCTCACCGTGCCTACCTCGGGGCACTCCGCAACGAAAAGGTCCTCTTCCTTGTGAATGATAGCGGTGAATGTCCGTTCAGACATGGCATTATCGCTCCTCAATATAACTATACACGCCGTCTCCAAATGTTTCAATTCTTCACCGACGGTTGTCTTGACCCGGCGCGTTCCTCCAGGGTTGACCTCTTGAATCTACGGTTTTCGCTCGTCATGAAATGATGCTTGAGGTCGGAACGGCACATCTGCAATATGGGCCCGAATTCACGAGTTCGGCCTTCTTAAGCTGAATGCCGCAAGGCCCAATCTTGATCGCACCCGGTTCATGATCGGCAGACGCTTCAAGCCGTGTAACAGTCCATTTCATAGTGCCGCATCTACATTTTCCAGCAAGCCGGCGACATGCTGCATAATATCCTCGACCTCGGAAATAACCTTGACCCGATCAATCTCGTGAGGCAGGACCGGAAAATCGTAGCGAAACTGAACAGCGAAGTCGGTGAGATCCGCAAGCTCTAAGAAGCATTCGCAGTCCTCATGCGTCCGAGTCTGGAGTAGGTTCATCAGGAGCCGAAGGTCATGAGTCTTTGGGAAGGCAACGCCCCTCAAAGTCAACCATGCTTTGAGTGCTTTCTCGACCGCCTGCTGAGCGTGAAACCCAAAAACCGAATCCTCGAAGTGTTCAGGATCGAGCATGTTCCGGATGGCCTTCAGGTCCGCCCGGGCAAGACGGTGCATCCTTTCCGAGTCTTCACGGTCGATCATAGAGGACCCTTCCTTCTCGTATGGAACGAGCTATCACATGGTTTGTAGAGTCTTTCCACTTTTCGACTTCTTCAGGCGTGAAGAGAAGTACGTCTATGGGAACGGGAAATTGCCAGAGGGCCTTTCGTATCCGGCTGGACGCACTCCACCGGGACCCGCCGTGAAACGACGCCTCTTTCTCCACGACAAGGAGATCCACGTCCGAATCCGGACCCGCATCTCCGCGGGCCGCCGAGCCGAAGAGAATAACACGGTCCGGATCGGAAGCCTCCACTACGGCTTTCACTATGTCCTCTATCATGTGATCAATGTTTTCCTGGATTCCCGTCATGACCTAACCTCTCGCATGCCGCTTCGTAATCTTCTTCCGTGCGTATGGGTCTGGTATTCATCGGAAGATTTCCTTGTCCGAACCGTTTCACCGTGCTTGCTTCAATCTTATCATATGATGCGGGGACACCACACCCAGTTGAGGTCATATCGGGGAATGGAGTAAGATGTTCCCTGATCCCGGAGTTCACCATGGCTTGCCTTAACCGACACGTCGGTCTTGTTTCGATAGGTGAGGATACCAATGAGAACATATCGCTATTGGGTACCCAGGATACTCATCACGGCCGCAATCTTGACCTGCATGCTGTTTCCTGTATCCGCAATCGCCGGCGAGCCCTCAGTGAATGAGCAGCTCCTGCAGACCCCCGAGTACGGTTCTGTGGAGGACATCGAAGCCTTGCTCGCAAAAGGTGCGGATATCAATGCCAAGGACAACAAAGGCGAGCCGCTTCTCATGAAAGCGGCCTGGCGGAAGAGACTGGACATCGTGAAATTCCTCATCGATAAGGGGGCCGACGTGAATGCCGGAAACAAACGCGGCCAGACGGTCCTCATACCCACAGCTGCCTGGGGAAACCTTGAACTCGTAAAACTCCTCATTGACAAAGGCGTCGACATCAACGCCAGGGACAAATACGGCTCCTCAGTCCTCATGGCCGCCGATCAGTGGACAAATCCCCAAGTTGCAAGACTCCTGATCGACAAGGGCCTCGACGTGCATGCACAGAACAAAGACGGTGTAACCATCCCCGTTTATGCCGCCCTAACGGGACGCCTCGAATTCGTAAGACTCCTCGTCGATAAAGGCCTTGGGGTAAATGGCAAGGACACATACGGCCGGACAATCCTTATGGCAGCAGCCTGGGGCACGAGGCCCGAAATAGTGAAGTTTCTCATCGATCACGGAGCCGACGTGAATGTCAAGAACAAAGAGGGCGAAACGGCCCTCATGATTGCTATCGACTGGAAATCAAAATTCCATCTGTGTCTCATAAGGTCTGGGTGTACCGATGCGTACGCTAAGGACCAATATGGCCGAACTCCCCGACAGAGAAGACCGGACGTCGTAAAACTCCTGGTCAATAATGGAGCCGACGTGAATGCCAAGAACAAAAAGGGTGAAACGGCCTTCATGATTGCTAGGAGAGAAGGAAGTCTCGAAGTCGTGAGATTTCTCGTCGACAACGGAGCCGACGTAAACGCCAAGGACAAATTCGGCGGCACGGCCCTTAGAAAAGCTGCCTCGGGAGACATAGCAAGGTTCCTTACCGACAAGGGAGCCGACGTGAATGTCAGGGACAAATATGGCCGGACGCTCCTCATGTACGCTTCCGGAAATGCATATCTCGAAGCCGTGAAATTCCTCGTCGATAAGGGAGCAAGTGTGAATATCAAAGACAATGATGGCAAAACGGCTCTGAGTATCGCTTCTGCCGGAAACCGGCATAAGATTGTTCAGTACTTGAAGGCTCATGGCGCGGAGTGATCCCGGATGGTACAGGCGAAGGCGAACCGAAAGCACAGCAGCAGCGTGAGCCACGACCTTAACAATGGGCGGGTTCTCGAGGATCTCGAATGAGGTCCATCGCATTCTGGAAAGCCTTCAGTGCTGCCCAGCGCAAAACCAAGCAGCTGGCGATGACTGGTACGGATCGCTGGCCCGCAACGCGATCTTTGATCCACAATGTGATCACGAGTCCGATTGAGCGACAGTGTTGCGCAAACCGGTGCATATCAGGGCTCAGCGGCACCGCCTTTCCGATCCCGACTGGAGCCCCTTGTCGGTCTTGTAGCCTTCCGTGCGAGCTCAATGAGTGAGAGGAGGGCGTTGTTCACTGCCTCCTCATTCGGGAATACCTCCGCCACCTCCGGTCTGAGCACAACAATATTGGTTGACTTGCGAAGCCTCTCGGAGTATTTGCCACGGACCAGGCCCTCGGGGAAGTCTGAACTCTTGTACTCGGTACGCAATTCGTCCTTTTCGATTCGGCTACTCTTCTTCATAGATTCTTCTCTCTTCCTTGGTCGCAAGGCGCGCACTGATGATTCGAAGGGTATCATCTTGTTCACTATGAGCCACCACTAACAACCTACCTCTTTCAGAGATACCAAAAGTAACGAATCGTTCTTCTCCTACGGAATGGTCCGGGTCGCAGCCCGTCGCAGCCAATGGGTCCTTCAGAGCTGTTGCGGCTTCCTCGAACGGCACCTTGTGCTTCCGTAGATTGGAGCCGGCCTTCACCGGATCCCATTCGAATTTCATATGTCATCCTCAACAGAGATCCCGCGCTTCTTCGTGAATGTCCGTTGAGACACGGCATTATCACTCCTCAATACAACTATACACGCCGTTGCCAAACGTTTCAATCCTTAACCGGTGGTTATCTCTGGCTGGCGGACTCCTCCAGTGGACGCGTGGAATCTGCAGTTTTCGCTCGTCATCAAATGATCCTTGAGGTCGGAACCACATGCCTATAATATGCACGTGGCTGACCGGCCTGAGAGACTATACGGCGCCCGTCGCGTGAAGGAGAGACAATGTCCAAAACGAAAATCGGGATCTTTTGGCCCGGCGATTACCGTTCCTTGCCCAACGACCTGGCTCGGCCGAACGCGGAGGAGGCCACGGTCCAGCTCGAACGTGCTTTGAAGAAACTCGGCCGCACGAGCTATCGTATCGAAGGGTTTCTCACACGACCCCACGAAGCCATTGAGAAGCTCGGCCCGGTGGACGACCCGCTCATCGGTGTTTTCGTGCACTGGTGCTACGGACCGCATACCACCGACGGCGTGGTAGGTAAAGAAAGCCCGTTGCTCCTGGCGAGCAATTTCTCGGGAGAGTGGCCGGGGCTCGTGGGCCTGCTCAATACCGGGGCGTGCCTGGAGAGCCTGGGCCGCACATTTTCCCGTGTGTGGACCGATGCCCAAGACTGGACCGCAGACGAGGCATTCATGGCCCGTTTGAGCGAGTGGTGCTCCACCGGCCGCATAGACTACCCCACCAGGCAGATCGGCTATTCGGTTCCCATATCCAAGGAGGCACATGCCCGCGCGGCGCTCGTCGCCGAGGAGATCCGTAAGAGGAGGATTCTGGCCCTGATGCTCGGGGATACCTCCATGGGGATGATCAACGGGTACTTTGGCCCGCGGCGGCTGGCCCCCATCGGGTTTTCGGAACACAAAGTCGACCAGGCATGGATCATCGACCGGGGCCGTTCCATCTCCAACGACCGTCTCGACGGCGCAATGGCTTTCGTTAAGCAAAGCGGTGTCCGGTTCCACTGGGGCGAAGAGGGCGCGGACGACTTCGACGAGAATGCCTCCCGGGAACAGTTGCGGGACTACCTCACCGTCCTCGACCTGGTGAGCGAATTCAAGGCCGACTGCGTGGGTTGGCAGTATCAGCTCGGTCTGGTGCCGCTGCGGCCGCCGTCGGATTTCGCGGAAGGTCTGCTCAATTCCGTGTGCCGGCCGGAGAGCAACGGCGACGTGATCATCACTTCCACCGAAGGAGATCAAGGCAACCTCGTCCCCATGGAACTGATGAAGCGGCTCCTCAAGGCCAAGGGGCTGCACCAGGCCGTTATGTTCCACGATGTCCGCTGGGGCGCGGAATATGAGCGGCGCTTCCTGTGGGTGCTGCTCAATTCGGGCTCGTGCGGGGGGTACGCCATGAGCGGTGATCCCGACACGCTCAGGGGAGTCCACTCGTACCGGCAACCCGCGGAATACTTCCCGATACCTGGCGGTACCTTCGCCGGTGAAGCGCATGCAGGGAACATTACGTGGGCCAGGGCCTATCTCAAAAACGACGGGCTGTGGATGGACGTCGGGCGAGGTGAGGTCGTCACGCTGCCCGAGCAGATCCGCGAACAGTGGTGGCGTGGAACCACGCGTGAGTGGCCGTTCATGGCCGCCGACCTGGGCGTCTCGCGGGAGACCCTGATGGCGCATTATCTGAGCAATCACATTGCGGTGGCCTACGGCGATATCTTGGGGGAAATGGCTGCACTGTCGCAAATGCTCGGCTTCAGAGTCCGCTTTTGGGGAAGGAGCGCTTGACATGACGCAGGACCGCCGTTGCAGTATCGGCATCGACGTGGGAACGGGAAGTGCGCGGGCGGGAGTGTTCGACGCCGGCGGGAAGATGCTCGGGCAGGGCTCGCATCCCATCAAGATGTGGAAGCCGCAGGCCGATTTCGTGGAGCAATCGTCGGACGACATCTGGGGCGCCTGCGCGGCCGCGGTACGTCAAGCCGTCGGTGAGGCCGGCATCGAGCCAACGGATGTGCGGGGTATCGGCTTCGATGCAACGTGCTCCCTGGTCGCTCTGGACGAGAACGACCGGCCCGTGTCGGTGAGCCCGACGGGCAACGACGAACAGAACGTCGTTGTGTGGATGGACCACAGGGCCCTGGAGCAGGCGGACCGCATCAACCAAGGTGGGCATGCCGTGCTGCGTTATGTGGGCGGGATCATCTCCCCTGAGATGGAGTCGCCCAAACTGAGCTGGCTCAAGGAGAATCTCCCCGACTGCTGGAAGCGGACCCGTCGCTTTTTCGACTTGCCTGATTTTCTCACCTACCGGGCCACCGGAGACGAAACCCGCTCTCTGTGCACCACGGTATGCAAGTGGACCTACCAGGGTCACTTGGAGCCCACGATACCGGGCAGCGTGGGGAGTTGGGACGACACGTACTGGCGGTCCATCGGGCTGGGTGAACTGGCCTCCGAAGGCTATCGGCGCATCGGAACCCGCATTAGGCCCATGGGCGAACCCATCGCACGGGGGCTGACCGCGGGGGCTGCGGCCGATTTTGGTCTGCCCCGGGGAACCCCGGTTGCAGTGTCGATCATCGACGCCCACGCAGGCGGGGTAGGGGTGCTGGGAGCACGTCTTTCCGAAGGCGGCGGGGTCGATCTCGAGAAGCGGCTGGCGCTCATTGGCGGCACTTCCAGTTGTCACATGGCGGTCTCCAAAGAACCTCGATTCGTCAATGGAGTCTGGGGGCCGTTCTATTCCGCGATGATCCCCGGGTTATGGCTCACCGAGGGCGGCCAGTCGGCCACCGGCGCACTCATCGACCACATTATCTTCAGTCATGTCCGAGGCCGTGAACTCGAGCTGGATGCGAAACAGCGCGGGATCACCGTGTATGAAATCCTCGCGGAAGTCCTCGATAGGCTTGCCGAAGGAACGGAGTTTCCCGCGGGGCTCACCAGAGATCTCCACGTTCAACCGGATTTCCACGGCAACCGCTCACCCAGATCCAATCCACACGCCCGCGGGATGATCTCGGGTCTGAAGCTCGGCGAGAGCATCGAGGACCTGGCCCTGCTCTACTTGGCTACAATCCAGGCGGTTGCCCACGGCACCCGCCACATCCTGGATGTCATGACCCGGAGCGGGTACGAGATCCAGACCGTACTTATCACCGGCGGTGGCGCCAAGAATCCCATCTTCCTGCGGGAGCACGCGGACATCACCGGAAGAAGGATCGTCCTGCCCAAGGAGCCCGAGGCCGTGCTGCTCGGCTCGGCAATGCTCGGCGCCGTAGCGGCCGG
>JAZDHD010000288.1:0-3901 GCA_043806215.1 Pseudomonadota bacterium
CGGAGTCCCGGGGGCTTTCATGGTCGGTTCTGATCCCCGAATCATGGGGGGATGCCTCATTGGGGAGGGATTGGAGGTTTCCTGTCGCAGATTTCTCCAATGAGAGTCAGTATCTTTCCCGTATCAATCGGTTTCACGGCCACGGCATCCACACCGCATTCGGTCATCTTTTCCCTTTCGTTTTCCTGCCCGGCCCAGCCGGTGAGGAGTATGAACCGAGGTTTGGCGATGTGCCGTTCCTCGCATGAGGCTCTGATTCTCTTTCCGACCTCCCAACCGTTCATCCCCCGCATCCCCAAGTCACAGATCACGAGGTCGAGCGGATTCTTCTCGAAGATCTCCAACCCCCGACGGCCCGAGTCGGCAGTGACAACGGTATGACCGGATCGTGCCAGTCCGGCTTTCATTACGTCCAGGACGGCTTCCATATCGTCGATGACGAGGATGGTCATTCCCGGGCACGGCGCTTCCTTTCCGGGCTCAGGCTCCTCACCAAGCCGGGACGCAGCCGGTAGGAGAATCGTGAAGGTGGTTCCTTGCCCCTCCGCACTCTCGACGAGGATATTTCCTCCATAGTCCTCGATAATCTTGCGGCTTGTGGCCAACCCTAACCCCGACCCGGGACTGGCCTTCGTTGTGAAGAAGGGGTTGAAGAGTCGTTTGAGATTTTCTTCACTTATGCCGATTCCCGTATCACGGATTTCGAAGACGACCTGATCTCCCTGAACATAGGTCTTTGCCTTTATGGTTCCGCCCCGAGGCAGAGCATCGGTTGCGTTTCTTATGAGATTGACCGCCATCTCGGTCAATTCGTTCTTTTCACATCGGACGAGACACCCTTCTTGAAGATCCGCATCCAGCGACACCTCTATTCCCTGTTTCTCAGGGATTGTCTTCCACCATGCGGTGCTCATTTCAAGGGCTTGTCTCACAACACCGGACAAATCAAAGACGCCTTTTTCCGAGAGCCGGCTGCGGTCACGGATTCCCGCAAAACTCTGGAGTCGCTGCACGGTTTCGGCGCCGGACCTGGACCTTTCCAGAACCTTCTCCAATGTATCTCTGGCGTTAAAATAGTTGCCCGATTCAAGATACATGAGAGTAAGCTCCAAATTGCCGATGACAACCTGCAGTAAGTTGTTGAAATTATGTGCTACACCGCCTGCCAGATCCGCCAGCGCCTGCAAACGGCCCGATTGGAGCTCCATCTGTTCCAAACGCTTGCGCTGAGTGATGTCCTGGTTCACCCCGTAGGTCCTGACCGTACGGCCCAGGTCGTCCTTGACGATGAAGAATCGGACGCTGATATGGCCCGTCTCGCCGTCGGCGTAGACAATGCGGTGTTCCAGTTCCCGGCTGAAGTACGGATCATCGGCTTCTATGGCCTTACGATTCTCCTCGCTCACCACGGAAGTCTCGTCGGGATGCACGAAACGGCGAGCATAGTCGTCCAACGACATCGTATAACCGCCGACCTGCTCGACCGTAGTCCGGAAGAGTTTGTAGAATTGATCGTTGAAGGTGAATTCATTCTTAAGGACGTCCAATTCCCAGTGGCCGAGATGTGCCATTTCAACTGCGTTGGCAAGTTGGGCTTCACTGGTGCGGAGCGCCTCCTCGGTCTTCTTGCGTTCGGTGATCTCCACAACGTTTCCCATAACTGCCGGACGGCCACGGTACTGTATGAGTGTTGCCAAGATTTCGCACCAGATTTCCGCTCCCGTTTTTTTCACTAAACGCAACTCGTTGGGGTCGAGGGACAGATCACCGTTGAGACAAACCGCAACCCTGTCGGATGCCGTGCAGCGATCAGCCGGGTGTACCATCTCGAGGTATGATCGGCCGATTATCTCCTCTATCGGATAGCCCAAGATGTCCCCGAGTCTTTGATTCGCATAGATGCCGACGCCGTCCTGGAGAATAAATATCCCGGTCAGTGAATTCTCCGACAATTGAGAGCATCTCTCTTCATCGGCTCCGATTTCTTCCTGCAGAATCCTTAGGCTCCTCAGCTCGTGTCCGTATTCCCGCCACCTCCGGACGGCAAAGATACATAGCGCCGTCGTCAGTATTAATACCAAGGCGGGCAATTCATCGAGCGGCCAATCTTTGCGCTCGGCCGCCCAGGCAGCCGTCATTCCAAAAAAATCAAACTTGGAAGCCGCCCCGAAAGCGACAACACCGAGAACGGCCAGTACGATCAAATCGTAGAGGGCTTTTGACTTCCGCACCATTGACGTGCCCTTCAACCATGAAAATGGTTGCCCGTTGAGGAATTGCCGGCTCGGCGATTGGTGGAAGGATGGTTCACGTTACGACGGAGGGCGGCGTCCGTCTCCCCATGCCCCCGAAAAGGGGGGGGGGGGGATTCGTATCCAAGCCGCCGAAAAGATGCGTATTTCAATCCTGATCAGTGTACCGCATCGGGCTCCCGAGGTCAAGCCCGATTGCTTCGGCCGTCCGCTCTCGGAGCCGGAGATGAATCAATCCCCACAAGCCGGATTCACGGTTTCTCTAGTCTATGGCTGGTTCCATTCCAGACTCAAGAACTGAGCCCACGTTCCGAATTCATGGTAGGACCACACGCGATTGTAAGGGAATTAGGTGTGGCGTTCCCGGAAGTCCGAATTCCCCGTTCAGGTCATGTGCGACGGACACCCCGGGAAAATCCGGTTACACGGTTGGTACAGGCGTGAACCGATCACTTGAACATTGTGCCTGTTGCTGTTGTCCAATAAAGAGGTGGCGAAAAGGGGGCTTGACAGCAAAGTGTCGTCCCCGGTATGCTGCTCGGAAACTGAAAGACTACTAACCGAAAGGCTGGACGGTTCAGTCGGACCTTCAAGAAATGGACGTGATTTCTCAGCCATTCTCTGTTTTTATTTGATCTTTTTTGTTGTGTGAGGTATGAGCGCCGCTTGGCGATCAAAGTGGCAGCCGGGCTTGCCGGAGGTTGGATGAGATGAAAGATTGGTCGTTTGAGTTCAGGATTCTAGTCAAGAAAGAAGACGACCTGTGGGTGGCTCATTGTCTGGAACTTGACTTGGTAGCCGCGGCTCCTACCGAGGAACAAGTGGAGAGTGATATTATCGATATCATACGAGAACAAATCATTTATTGTGTGAGTAACGACAACATGGATCATCTGTTCCGTCGGGCCCCCGAGGAGATCTGGGAGGAATACCTTTCTTGTGCGATGCTGATGAAGCCGAAGTCCCAGGTTATCAAAGCCCCACCGAGAAAATCCATTGAAGAAGATTTGCCGTCGATATCTTTCACCACGAGTGCATGTACGTTCCCACTGAGTGTTTGCCATGCCTAAGAGACCGCTTACGAAGCGCGAACTTCTTAAGCGGCTCAAGCCCTTCGGGGTTATTTCTCTCAAGAAAAAAGGGACCGGGAAGAAAAGGGGGAAGGGTTCTGAAATTATTCTCGTATTACCCATCGAAGAAGGATCGACACGAGGGCCATCCCATCCCATTAAGGACCATGGCAAGGGGACAGAGATCTATATTCCCGTGATTGAGAGCGTGCTTCGGAGATTCAACATAGATCCCGATGAATTTTGGGACTAATCCCCTCATGGGGGTATTCCGGGTGCACTATACTCAATTCGGCTCGGAAGTTCACTTACCTCCGCGATTGCGCTCATGCAATACTCCGGCAAACTCGCTTTCCAGTCGCGCTATGAGATCATCACTCGCAACGGGCTCGAAACACCTACTCCGGCCCGAACCCAAGGTCTTTCCCGATTTCTCTCAGACTTCTCGTCGGTTCACCCATCGTTTCCTCACGTTCTTTTCTCAATTCTCGAAGGTCCTCAAAGTCCTCCAAGGTCTCCTGGATTCTTACAAACTCTTCGTACGGGAGAACCACAAATTCCTTTCTCCCTTCCTTTTCG
>JAZDHD010000289.1:0-4991 GCA_043806215.1 Pseudomonadota bacterium
GGACATACACTAGGTTTTTGGCAACAACCATTCGATTTTCCTGAAGCATCACACAACGGCTCGTTTGTCGCGCATCGTGGTCCCCGGCTTTCCGCACCATGGCACGCAGCGTGGTTCTCGCTAGATGGACGTGTTTCATGAAGATTCGGACCGTCGGGAGTATCTTGGACTGCTGGGAGACGAAATCCCCCGGCACGGAGATGCAGCGTTTGTGGCACAGTTCGAGAAGATTACAGGTCGTGGCCTGAGGACAGCAATACCCGGAAGACGTCGTAAGCGTCAATTTTAGAGGAAACAAGAGGTATGTCCCAAGAATCCCAAACCGAATGTCCTCCCGGCTGAATGGGAAAATGCGCCGAACACGACCGCCCACCCTCGTGTTCCAAGACCCCGACGACGGAACACTCTCGCTGGCGACAACCTGCCACATGAGAGAAGGAAAAGCGCTTGACTCACAGGCAGGCAAGAGCATAATTAAAATAAGTAAACCCCCGGCTTCGCCGGTGGACTCAAAGAGTTTGACATTTCCGGGAGTCTATCGGAGCCTCCTTCTACTGAACCGCTCAAAGTTCAAGAAAAAGGAGGACATCCGATGGACGGGTTTCAAAACTTAAGCCACACGGTGTGGGATTGCAAGTACCACGTCGTATGGATTCCGAAATGCCGAAAGAAGGTCCTATTCGGGGACCTCAGAAAGGACCTGGGAGGCATCATCAGGGAATTGGCACAGCAGAAGGAGAGCAGCATTCTGGAGGGGCACCTCATGCGGGACCATATTCACATGCTCGTTTCGATTCCACCCAAGTATTCGGTTTCACAGGTGGTGGGTTTCATCAAAGGTAAGAGTGCCATCCAGATTGCGAGGACCTTCGGAGGACGCAAGCGCAATTTTACGGGGCAGCACTTCTGGGCAAGAGGGTATTTCGTTTCAACGGTTGGCAGAGACGAGGCGGTCATTCGGCAATACATCAGGGCCCAGGAACAAGAAGACCGGAGGCTCGATCAACTGACCATGTTTGAGTAGGTCAGCCACCTTCAGGTGGCCCCCACATTTCAACCGCTTCGAGCGGTTCACAAATTCAAGCCTCCGGCTTTGCCGGAGGTCTCTGACCCTGGACGACAACGGGAGATCAGACGTATTTCACACTATCGTTCTGAACAGGATAACGGCGCTCCGTGCTGATCTCATACAGTGATTGCCCCTTTCCGGCTCCTAGTCCAACAATGCCTCAAAACCAGACGTGACCCCTATACCAGTTTCATCCTCCGCGTTTACCTGAAAGTCCCCTTTTGGGGCGAGACTTTCATGGTCAGTTGTGGTCGCCCCGATCATGGGGGTTTGTCTGAAAGTCCCCTTCCTTCTCGTTCCCAGGCTCCTGCCTGGGAATGCCTGTCCACCGGGCTCTGCCCGGTCTTAGGCTCTGAGTCCGGGGGCTTTCATGCTCAGTTGTGGTCGCCCCGATCATGGGGGTTCATGCACAAGACCAAGCAATCGTCGGATCGATTCTCTCCGGTTACGCCGACCGCCTCTGCCTTCGGTCATCCGGTGCCGGGCATTATGGGGACCTGTTCTGCCGGCTTCCGGGCCATGATGATTATGTTGACCGATACTCGGTCGCGTCCCTGATATGAATATAACTTACATAAGAACCATGTCAAGACTTTTTGCGTGCCGGCCGAAAATATTTCCGCCCGGATTTCCGACTTGCGCCGTTGCAAGACAGCACCCGGCCGGCCGTTTCCCCTTCCGTTGCTTCCCGGTCCTCGTTATATGGGTAGTATTCGGTTTTCATCAAAGATATAGTGAAAATCGTGTCCCGGCCTCAGTACCCGACGGATGAACACCGGACCGCCCGGCAGCATCACCAAAAAACGCCGTCCTGTCGACGGTGCATTTCAACCCCTGCGAATTTCAATGCGCGTCACTATATTGATAATGATGCATAGAGGGCCGGCGAACAACCCCGGTGGATTTGGGGCGGGCCGATCGGGAGATCCTTCTTGCCGGCAATATTGCCGGATGATCACGGACGGGAACCATGTGCGGCGTCTCTTGCAGATCGAGCCGACCTGCGCGAGAATCCGCAGCGACCCCGTGCTCCGCCGAGCCGCGTTCGGTCGAAACTAAGGGGACCTCAACGCAGACGGCGAAGAGAACGCAGACGAAGAAATGCCGGACCAGGACTATGTTTTGAACCGAGTTCCATCCGAGTTCATAATCGTGTCCGTGCAGGCGGACTCTTTAGCGCGGATCCGGATATGGTGGTATCCCGGGATCGCGATTCCGATTACCGCTGCTCTCACGGCAGGCATTGAGGCATTAGTCGATATCCTGCGCACCGGGCTCGGGACGGAACGGCGGGGGAAGTACAGGCCGGGGGCCTGTCGTAAGAAAAGGAGAATAAATTGAAGAAATCAGTAGTTGTGGTGGCGGCGATCATGGTATTCCTTGCGGCCGGAACGGCCGCACATGCGCAGGATCAATCCAAGCGGGCTGCCGCCGGGGAGTTGCTCGGTCTGCTGAACGTCAAGGAGACTCAGCAGAAGGCAATCGAAATGTATCAGCAGATGATTGCCGCACAAATCCAGCAAATGAATTCCGAGTCCAAGGATCCGGCCGCGCAGGAGAAAGTGACGGCTTTGCTGAACAAGATCCTGGACATGATAAAAAATGGTGCGGATTGGGACAAAATGAAAGAAGAGTACATTACGCTCTATTCGCAAACGTACACGGAACCGGAGCTGAAGGACATCATTGCTTTCCACAAGACGCCGTCGGGACAGACTTACGTGAAAAAACAACCCGAGGTATTGAAGCGTTCCTTTGATATGAGCGGGAACATGATGAAAGGGATCATGCCGAAAATCCAGACCGCAGTCGACGAATTCAGAAAGAGTGCCGGCCCCCAAGAGGCTCCCAAGCCTGAGGCAAAATGAAGGTGTTCCCTGTTTCGCGAGTCGGTTTCGTAGGCATTCGGGGGACACGAGAGCGTGTGCCTGCCCTGGGTGCAAGTAACCCACTGCGCCAACGCTAGTGTTTCCCCCAACACCCTGGGAACGGGACGCCGGCCGGGCCGGTTACGGGCACTACCGTCACCACTTGGGGACGGAGTGCCCTTGATTTCCGAGACCTGGGTTCCCATCCCCCCCGTCCCGAGTCCCCCTAAGCCGGCGTCATGTGCCGAGGCGAATATCCCTCTTACTCTTCCTGCGTGGCCGGCTTCTTCTCTCCCTTGGCTGGTTCGCGGTTGGATTTCCTCTTTCCACAGGACGTGACAGATGCGGTTCATCCCGCACGAGCGGGATTCACCACATCCTACGACGCTGTGTTCGGTCTTGATATTCTGCGATCTTAATGTGCCGAAGGTACATAAGAATTTAGCCGGAGGATTCATCCCCCGGAAAGAATGGGAGCATCCAAACAGGATTTCCGTCCCGAAGGGACGGCGCACGATAGGCGTGCAGAGTGGAGCGTACACCTGCGTCCCTTCAGGACGCGTTGTCAATATTCGGTTCCCCGATTTCCGGGCCTTGAAAGGCCCGGCTAATCCCGCGAGACGCGGGACGTGTCCCTTCGGGACGTCAAGAGCGACTTTGAACCGGGATGGACAAACGACTGATGTTGGCGCCTATGCCCCCCCTTCCCGAGTCAATGCCGGTGACTTAAGAGGATTTGATGTGGCGCAGGCTTTCCAACCTGCGATTCAATTAGCCAAAGAAACGGCAGGCTGGAAAGCCCGCCCCACATTGGAAATCCAAGACCGAGCTCTTAAGTCACAAACATTACCTTCCCGAGTCCCCCCATAAGCCGACGTAATGTGCCCTGGTGCACGCCGCTCTTGAGAAAGACCGGAGAGATGGTATAGTCAATCCCGGACATTTTCATGAGCGGATTTTTGCCGTTTCCGGCCTGCGAAGGCACTACGGGCTACGGTTTTCATGGCCTGCCGCGGCCAATGAACTGCGCGAAAGCATGAATGATCATTTGAGTCTCTCACCTGCAAGCGGGGAATTCGTTGCCTCAAGAAAGGGGGGTAAGGACTGTGGATGTTCCATACGGAGAATACCACCTGCGGTCGGAATTGCAGCGGGATGCGGTTCTGCCGCCATTCAAGGGTTCGACCATCCGCGGGGTGTTCGGCACTGCTCTGAAACGGGTTGTCTGCGCGCTCAGGCGACAAGAATGTGTGTCGTGTCTGTTAAGGGAAAACTGTGTCTTTCACCGGGTATTCGGAGAACCGGATGTCGGCGGAGGGGCGCAGCACCATTCCCGGCCCCATCCTTTCGTTATAGAGCCTCCCCCGACGGACAGGACACATTTCACAAAGGGTGAACCGTTTGACTTTGTGCTGATGCTGTTCGGCCCGGCCAACGAGTACCTTCCATACTTTGTCTATGCCTTCAAAGAGATGGGAGAGATCGGCATCGGGCGGAGAATCGACGGACGCCGGGCCGGCTATCGTCTCACGCTGATAACCAGCCCTCACGGCACTGTTTACGACGGCTCTTCGGATCTACTGACCATTCGACCGACGACGGTTCTACGGCTGGAAGAGGCTTCCGGCGAGGGTGAGCGGGCCAAGCGGCTCACTGTGGAAGTGCGGACGCCTCTGCGGATCAAACGGAATAACCGGCTTCATTCCGAGTTGGAGTTCCATGTGCTTGTCAGAGCAGCTCTGAGGAGGATAACCGCTCTTCATGAGCACTTTGGTTCGGGGGAACTCGATCTCGATCACCGTGGCTTGGTTTCCCGTGCGGCAGAGGTCAAGACCGTGAACTCGGCAATCAAATGGGTGGATTGGAGGAGATATTCCAATCACCAACAGGAGGCGATGTTGATGGGCGGTCTCATGGGCCGGGTAACGTACGAGGGCCGGTTGGGCGAATTCCTCCCGCTCATCCGTTTTTGCGAAACGGTCCACCTGGGAAAGGCCACGACGTTCGGGTTGGGAAAGATACGCGTTGTGGAGGAAAGCGCGGGGGGATAGGAG
>JAZDHD010000290.1:0-15547 GCA_043806215.1 Pseudomonadota bacterium
CTCCTGATGGATCTTGTGACAAACCTCCATGATAGGGCGATCACAACTGACCATGAAAGCCCCGGGACTCCGAGCCGAAGACCTGGCAGAGCCCGGCGGATAGGCATTCCCAGGCTGTAGGGGCGGCCCCCTGTGGCCGCCAGGGTAGGCACGGGGGCCTACCCCTACGAGAACGAGAAGGAAAAGTACGGGCACGTGTTTGTCTTCCCTTCCCGGGCGCAGAGCCGCAACAAGAAAGATCCGGGCACGGAGGCCGGGCTACGAAAAACAGCGACCAAGCCCGTCGTCTTCGTGGGACTCCCGCGTTCTGCGCGGGATGCCCGTCGTACATCGTGGGACGCCCGCTTCAGTGGGACCGGCATCCTGCCGGTCGTCTTCCAGACTGAGCTTCGGGGCAGTCTCTCACAGTCCGCGCCTCCGTGCCGGTAATGAAGAACTCAAAGATCCCGGAAGGCCGCGCAGCTGTCCTTCAGCCTCGGGTTGGCAGCCATCTTCCTGACCATGTCTTCATCGACGACAAGGTCGTTGACAAAGACCTTAGGCCCGTCTCCCTCGGACTTGTACGTGACTCCACCCTCCGCCGCGGCTTTTCGCAGTTCCGGCACGGTGATGGCGTTCACAAGCATTTCCATGGCTTCCAGAACCAGTTCGGCCGTGCGGTCCGAGCCATGGGGGCCGCCCAGAACCCCCCGGACGATCTTGGTCATTCCCGGACCGACACGGACTCCGATGAGCTTCTCCGAGAGCGGAGCAAGGTCGGGCACGAGCCCCAGATCGTCCCGGTTGACGTTCAAGACCGCCCGACGTATGTCGAGCGCGGGCGCTTTGACCTCCAACGTTATCTCGATGGAGCACAGATTGTCCTCGGAACGCTGGTTGACTCTCCATAGGCCCTTTTCCAGAGCCTCTACGGTGGTAAGGTTGTTCATTTGAAAGTCAAGTATCACCGATTCCTCACTTTCATCGCCGAAGCACTCGTTACGTGTGGATTTTTTTGAAGGATGGTCCGGAAGATAGATAACATGGGCAGTGTGCGACCTTCCCGTCGAAAAGTCAAGCTTCATCGACAATCGGGGCCGGCTGCTGAATCACGGCCTTGACGTCATCGGCCGCCCGATGATCCAGGAGAACCTCCGTGCCGTCTTGCCGGACCACGCTCCACTGGGAGCCGGCCTCGGACCGTGGGCCGACCCGCACCGATTCTCCGGGATCTATACCCGAAGGTTCAGCCTCCGGACCGACGGATTCGACCTGGACCCGGGCTCCTTCCCGTAGCTCGCTGATCGAGCAGATGCCTCCGGGACGACACGTATTGAGAGCCGGAGGGATCTCGGAACCGTGGGGATCGCGCACCGGATGGCCGAGTAGATCGTCCAAATAGGCCACCGATTCAGGGTCGTGCACGTGCTCCATAGCATGTGCCCGTTGATGCAGATCCGACAGCGGCGTGCCCACGTGTTTGAGATAGGTCTCCCAGAGGCGGTGCGCCCGAAGAATCCTCCGTGCCTCGCGGATCCCCTGCTCCGTGAGCATCACCCCGTCGCGGTCCCGAAGCAAGAGACCGTCCCTGACCATGGATTTGCCGGCCTTGGCGACTCCATCGCCGGATTGATCGAGGTGTTCGGCAATGGCCGGCACTGACACCGGTGAGTTCCCCCCTCGAAGAACCGACACGAGCACATCCTCCATCAGCTGCTGGGGAACCATGCGTCGCCTGCGAATCCAGTCGGCCAGCATACCGTATCTGGGTGCGGCAAGCAGTACGACGAGAAATTGAAACGTGCAGAAGAGCATGATCGCGCCGCCGCCTGAGGAATCCAGCCACATGCAAAGGTACAGCCCTCCCGTGACGCAGGAAACCCCAAAGAGGGCGGCAAGGACCATCATGCGGTCCAGCCTGTCGCATAGAAGATAGGCTGTGGCGGCCGGGGTGATCAGCAGCCCCACGACGAGAATCACGCCGACCATGCTCACTGCGCTTACAACCACAAGGGAAACGCATGTCGTCAGGACATAGTCGATCAACACCACGGGCATGCCGATGGATGCCGCCATGATCGGGTCGAAGCTCGTCAACTGAAACTGGCGGAAAAAGAGTACGATGATCGAGAGCACAATCGCTGCAGCGATGGCGGCCACCCAGAGGTCTGCGTCCGTAACGCCGAGCACGTCGCCCATGATGAAATGCATGAGGTCGATATGGATATAGTTGCGGAATATGGAAACCAGCACCACACCGGCAGCGAAGACTCCCGTGTACATGATGCCGATTGCCGTGTCGTCCTTGACTCGGGATACCCGTGCCACGAATCCGATGGCGGCCACGGTTACGACCGCGGCAATAAGCGAGCCGACGAGCATCGAGGGCGCATGGGCCTCGACGGCAAACAGGAGCTTCATAAACAGGTACCCGCCGGCAACACCGGCGATCATCGCATGGGAGAGAGCGTCGCCGAGGAATGCCATCCGGCGGAGAATCACCAGGCAGCCGACCACGCTGCAAACGATTGCGGCAACCGATCCGCCGAAGAGTGCCTTCTGGAAGAACGTCTGACCGAGAGGATCAGCGAACGCGTGAAAGAGATGCTCAAGCACTGCGGCCCTCCTGTTTCGGCAGATCCTGAAAGACGCGGAGCTTACCCTCGTACACCTCGCCCAGGAGTTCCGGGTTGAGCACCTGTGCCGGGTCTCCATACGCATAGAGACGCTGTTTGATCAGAACCAACTTGTCAAAGTATTCGGCCGCGGTCGCCAGATCGTGGTGCACGACCACGAGCGTCCTGCCGGTGGCCTTGGCACGGTCGAGAACGTCGAGGATCGCCCGCTCCGTGGCTGCATCAACACCTGCAAAGGGCTCGTCGAGAAGCAAAATGTCCGCGCCCTGAGCCAATGCTCTGGCCATGAACACGCGCTGTTGCTGCCCCCCGGAGAGCCGCCCTATCTGCCGCTGTTCAAGATCCGCCATGCGCACCATCTCTAGAGCTTCCTTGACCATGCGACGGTCTTCCGGACCGGGATCACGCCACCAGGGAACATGGCCGTACCGCCCCATCATGGCCGTTTCCGCGACGGTTACGGGAAAATCCCAATCGACCGCACCCCGTTGGGGTACGTACGCCACCTTGCCCTTGGCGGCGTCAAGGGAACTCCCCTGTATGAACACTTCTCCGATATCGGTCTTGACAAAGCCGAGTATCGCCTTGATCAGCGTCGACTTCCCGGCGCCGTTGGGTCCGATTACGCCGACCAGCAAACCGGGATCGATGGAGAGGGTCACATCGAGAAGCGCAGGCCTCGAGCCGAAGCTTACCGTGAGATTGCGCACGTCAATGGCCGGAATTCGGGGTGCTGCATCACTCATGGGGGTTATCCTCGGAAGCGGGCTCCTTTGTCACGGAGATGAGCACCGTGGAGGCGATCCTTGCACCCGGCTCCGACCAGAGGGATCTTTCCGTGATGAGTTGCCCGTCTCGGAACAACTGGACGCGCACGGCGTACGACAGGTTCGCAGAACCGAGAGGAGGATTCGCCTCCAAATAGAATTCGTTCCGGCCGTCAATCAATCCGGGAACCGGTTTCACCTCAATGGGCGTGCCGGCATCAACCCGATCCGTTATCCTCAGAATTTCACTGCCGTTCAACTTCACGAGCAAGGCAGGGGCTTCATTCCGCTCGGTTTGAAGAGCGAAAGGATCGGGTTCGGCCGCGAAGGTCGTCGTGATCCGGAGCGCAAACACCCCCTCTGCACCGTGCAGTTTATAAGCCGCTCCCACTGAGGCAGTCTCACGCGATTGCATGTAAACGGCGAGTCCCCCTATGAGAAGAACCCAGATAATGACCGCCAAAGCGGGACGCACGGTTCACACCCTCATTTCAGACCGTTAAGGATGGTGAGGACGTTTTCCCTCATCATACCGATATACGTTTCACCGGCAGAGCCCGCCGGTCCCATGGAATCAGAGTAGAGTTGCCCGCCGACTTTTACGCCCGCTTCACGGGCCAGTTCGCGGATGAGTTTCGGGTTGACGCTTGTCTCCACGAACACTGTCCTGACGTTGAACTTCTTAATGGAATCAACTACCAACCTTCGACGCTCCGGCGTCATGCCTGCCCCGACTTCGCTCCCCGTCGACCAACCAACGGGGGCCTGGTTCTTGAACCCGTATTCCTCGGCAAAGTAGTTGAACGCGTCGTGACTGGTGACAAGGATTCTCCCGTCCGGCGGGATCGCGTTGAACTGAGACCGGATCCATGCATCGAGGACTCTCAGCTGCTGGAGGAAGAGCTTCGCGCGCGCCTCGTACTCGCTCTTTCCCTCGGGGTCCAGTCTTGACACCGCGCGTACGATATTGTTGACGTAAAGCGCGGCGTTTCTCGGCGTAAACCATGCATGGGGGTCTCGGACCTTGGTACCGCCCTGATCCAGTTCTAGAGGTTTGAGCCCTTCGGTAGCGACGGCAACGGGTTTTCCCGCGTCCTTGGCAAGCGTGGCCATCCAGTTCTTGCCTTCAAGATGCAATCCGTTCTCAATGCAGAGATCCGCCTTCAAGGCCAGTTGAGCGTCTTTCGGCGTAGGCATGTACGTGTGTGGGTCGGCTCCTGCACCAAGAACAGACTGCACCCTGCAGTGATCGCCGACGATTTGACGTGTGAAATCAGCCAACTGAGTGGTGGAACAAAGAATGAAGGGTTTCTTTCGCAACGGCTCTTCGGATCCCTGCGCAGCGGCACCCGTCAGAGGAGCGAGAAGGATTCCGATAATGAGCAGAATAAAGGATATCTTCGTCATCTCCCCAGCCCCTCTTGAACCGTAAAGCACTCCGTCGGGGCGACCTTCCCGTGTTCACCTGAAAGTCCTCTCCTTTCTCGTTCTCGTAGGGGTAGGCCCCCGTGCCTACCCGGGCGGCCAGCCCGCGTTCTGCGCGGGATCCCTACAGCCTGGGAATGCCTATCCGCCGGGCTCTGCCCGGTCTTCGGCCCGGAAGACCGAGGGATTTTCATGGTCGGTTGTGATCGCCCTATCATGGAGGTTTACCGGAAGGCCGTCAGAATCGGACGCACGTTTCGAATAGAGAACGCCTTATTTGTCGGCTGACAGTATACACGGTCCCTTCTCATAGTCCAGCCTTCACCATGTGTAATGAATCTATTCAGCCCTGCCTGAGACTGCCGCGGTCTTGATCAGATCCGTCAACAGACTGAAATTCAACGGCTTCTCCAGGCATCCCAGTGCGCCCAACCGCAGTGCGTCACCGACCTTTTGGCCCCATGGTTCTCCGGTTAACACCACGACGTTTATATCGGGGTACAGAGCTTTCATCCGACCGATCAACTCTGTCCCGTCGATCCCCGGCATGTGCAGATCCACCACGACGATATCAGGGACATCCTGCCGGATAAGCTCAAGCGCGTACCGTCCGTCCGTTGCGGTTCTTACTTCGAAGTTCCGTCGACGCAATCTTCGTGCAAGTGTTTGTACGAAATCCTGCTCGTCGTCGACCAGGAGCACTTTGACCTGAGCCATTGCCCGTCTCCGGAGTCTTGACGCGGCCGAGGCCGCGGCGAGAAAATGTTCGGCCATTCCATCCGGATCCCCGTGAAGGCCCTACCGATCCGGGTCTAGATCCACTCAGTCTCGAAAACGACGAGCAGCATTCCCTATCTCCGGTATCAAGCCGATCCGTGCATGCAGGCCGGCGACAGCAAGCATGTCTTCCATGTGTTGAGTATACTCTTTGGCGGCAGCCGGTACGTTCCTCAGCTTGTGGGCCGTCATACCTGTTACTCTTGCCGGCAACCAGGCCTCTCTGTTCTCAAATTTGCTCACGTCGTTCCGCCCCATGCCGCGCGGAAAACGGGTGATGGAATAATCGTAACCAAATTTCGTGCCAAACAAAGGCTTCGAGACAACGTCAATGCCGTGAACAAGGAAAAAATAGCGCAATCGGAAAAAAGAATCGGCCCCGGTTGGGTGTGTTACGATATGCAACGTGAGCACACGAGATGAAGTGCATGCGGAGGAAGGAATCTGCTCGGACCCTACCCCCGGCCTCAAGCATGCAACTGTTGCACATTGCAGCGGTCCCTGCAACGCGGTGCCGGGTCAACTGCAAGGAAGCCTTGAACAGCCTCCGGTTGTTGGGCGGGCCGACCGATGAAGGAATCACGTGCGAGAATTTCTCAAGGTTTGCCGGGTATCCTTCTCATGTTCCGTTTATGATCCGTCGGTGGGCACAATAGTTGCACAAAAAAAATGTGCCGCAGGGTCGCTTGGAACGGAACCATTTCCATTGCATGGCAACAGGTTAACTTTCATGAGCGGGAACAAATCCGGAAGCGTCGTACATCACACTCGTACCGTGCCGATCAATGAAAACGGATCCGATTCATACGATTCAGTGAAGGATCCCTCAACAAAAGCCGGCCGTTCGGGAAACCGCACTTCGCCGGCGGCTCTTTTCGCAGGAATGTATCACGAACTGAGCAATCCGTTGGCCAACATCCGTTTGGCCGCAGAAGTTCTCCTGGAAGACCTGGAAGAGAGTCAACGTGAAGGGTTGCCGGACACGGAGTATGTTGAGTTCAAGTTGACCGGCATCGTCCGTGAGGTTGACCGGGCGGCGGCCTTGCTGCGTGAACTCTCGCATCTGTCGCGGGTGGACGGTTTCGAGACGGAATGGACAAGTCTCAAAGGACTGCTTGAGCGCGCTTGGGTTTCAAGCCGTCAACGGATTCCTCCCGGCGTCCGGGTCAAGATTTCCGGCGGGGAGGACATCTGTGTGAAATGCGACGAGCAGATGCTCCTGACCGCTTTCATGAACCTGATATCCGACGCGGCGGCCGCAGTGGGCGACCACGGAGAGGTGAGTTTGGAGTCGCGCAGGGATTCCCGCGACACCGTCGAGATTGCCGTGACAAACACCGGAGAATCTCTGTTGGATCAAATTGATGATGCGATCTTTGAACCGTTCTCTTCCACGAGAAGAGCCGGAAGAGGCAAGGGATTGGGGCTGTTTGTTCCCTCCGAGATAATCAAGAGCCACAACGGCAGCATCCGGATCGAATCCATCTCCGGTCGTGGTACGGCAATAATGCTTCGGTTGCCTGCCGGTCGCGCCGAGTTGGTTCCGAGGGAGTTCCCTGAACCGGGAGAGCAATAGATGAAGGGCAATCCCCGAGTACTCGTCGTCGATGTCGAAGTAATGGCCAGAACGGATCTCGAACATGTGCTCAAGAAGCAGAATTACGACGTGAGTACTGCGGCGACCGCGCCGGAAGCCTTGAAGCTCATCGAATCCACGGAATTTGACGTAGTGTTGACCGATCTCAAGATGGAAGACGTCGACGGCATGGAGATTCTCAGGGAATGTAAGCGGTTACATCCTCTTTCCGAAGTAATCGTGATCACCGGATATGCCGCGGTGGACACTGCGATAGAATCGATGAGACACGGCGCGTATCATTACATTCCCAAGCCGTACCGAGTGGGTGAGGTGCGGAAAGTCGTTTCCGAGGCTGTGGAGAAAGTGCGTCTCAGATCTGAAAATCTGAGGCTCAAGGAGGTTCTCAGAGAGTATGAGGAGATCTCCCATGTGAAGATCATCACACAAAACGCCGCAATGCTCAAGGTCATCGATACTGCACGCCAAGCGGCCCTGGTGGACTGCAACGTGCTGATTACGGGAGAATCGGGAACGGGCAAGGATATGATGGCGAGGTACCTGCACGAGAACAGCCGGAGGAACAAGGGCCCCTTCTTGGCCATCAACTGCGGAGCGTTCAACCGGGAGCTTCTCGCCAACGAGCTCTTTGGACATGAAAAGGGCGCATTTACCGGCGCCGGTTCCAGAAAGATGGGCATTATCGAGGCGGCGGGCGGCGGCACCCTATTTCTTGACGAAGTGACCGAAATGGCGGCCAACATGCAGGTCAAGCTCCTGAGGGTGATACAGGAGAAGCAGGTATTGAGATTGGGCGGAACCGAAGCGATCGATGTCGACGTACGGTTCGTTGCGGCTACCAACAGGCATCTTCAGGAGGCCATGGCGGGCGGAAAGCTTAGGAAAGACCTGTTTTACAGGCTCAACGTGGTCTCGCTGGCGATTCCCTCTCTGGCCGAGCGGAAGGATGACATCCCGTTCCTGTGCAACTATCTCCTTGCCAAACACGCAAAGGCCATGCAGCGTGCCGTCCCCGTCCTCTCGCCGGAAGTGATGGATATTCTGCACCGGTATGCTTTTCCGGGAAACGTTCGGGAACTGGAGAACATCATCGAGCGCGGAGTCGCTCTTTGCGCGGGCGGGACAATCGAGACCGGTCACCTGCCGGATGAAATGCGGCAATCAAAAGCCCCGATGATTGAAGAGCCCCCGGAGCAATGGCCGACTCTTGACGCCATGCAGATGGGTTACATCCAACGGGTCCTGGAAGAGACGGAGGGCAATAAGACTCTTGCCGCCTCCATACTGGGCATAGACCGGGTATCATTGTGGCGCAAGATCAAACGTCATGGATTGAACACGATTGCCGGTGGCAAAGCGAAACGTGGGAGAAGCTCCTAAGGTGTTCTATGGCGTAAATACGGTCACGGATTCCGTAAACGCGCGGTAGCGTCCCGGCGTCCCTGCCGGGCGAGAGATAGTACGTTGTTTCTACTAAAGAATACCCCGCTGGCAGCGGGGAGGCCGGCGCTGTCAAAGCAGGGATAATTGCCACAAATGTGACACCGTACTTCTGCCATGGAGCACGTAACGTTGCTGGTGCATTCAACTCAGGGACGAGCAGCTAGCCCGGGATCAACCCCGCGTACACGCGGAGTCCCTCCGGCGGACATCCGCGATCCGAGGCGTGGAGGCAACGACAAATCGGAAATGATGGCATGAGGAGCGGGTACCGGGGGGAACGGCACGCCGACGGTCGGGGGCGCGTCTCTCCCGTCAATAGGGTTCAAGCACGCCGTTCAGACCGTTTCAGGCCGTCGGGATCCTCTTGGAGAGACGGGAAATGGTCCGGGAAGCGGTATTCTTGTGAAAAATGCCCTTGGACACGCCCCTATGGAGAAGAGACACGGCAGACCTCAGCAGAGCCTGAGCATCTTCAGACTTTGATTCGGAGGCGCTGAGGAACCTCTTCACCACGGTTTTGACTTTGGACCTGAAAGACATGTTCCTGATGCGTCTCTGTTCATTCTGGCGCATTCTCTTGAGTGCCGAGTCATGATTGGCCATGTGTATCTCCTCAAAAAAGAAGTTGTCTTATGAGTGTCATTCCCCTATGACGTCGATTACCCCCGGCCGGTTCGGGTGGAAGTCATCGCGTTCATCTTAGGAATTTTTCTTTATGACAGAAAACGTGACGCAAAGTCAAATCTTTTCTCCTCCACATGACGCCGACGCCCGTTTCGAAAAGAGGGCCGCCACCCGGGCCGCCGGCGTAGTCGGATTCTGGACCATGCTCAGCCGAGTCATGGGTTTCGTGCGCGATCTGGTAATCGCACACTTCCTCGGAGCAAGCACGGGTGCCGACGCCTTCTTCGTCGCATTCCGCATCCCGAACCTCTTGAGACGTCTGTTTGCGGAAGGGGCGCTGTCCGCGGCTTTCGTTCCCACGTACGTGGAAACGCTCAGACGGGACGGCCTCACGGAAGGAGAGCGCCTGGCAAGGGTCACCTTCACGTTTACGGCAATTGTACTGTTCGTGGTCACCGTTGCCGGCATCGTCTTCAGCCCATGGATCGTCCGGATCATTGCGCCGGGTTTCGTCAAGAATCCCGATCAGTTCATCCTGACCGTCGGCTTGAACCGCATCATGTTCCCGTACATCTTCTTCATTTCACTTACTATATTGGCCTCCGGGGTCCTCAACTCCATGGGGCGTTTCGCGGCTCCGGCCGCAGCCCCCATTATCCTCAACGTTTGCATGATCACTGCGGTGGCCTTCTCCTGTTCGTTGCTCAACATCGGTCCCAACTACGCGCTGGCATGGGGAGTTGCAGCTGCGGGCGTCCTTCAACTGGCATTGCAGATTCCCTTCATGACGGCCTGCGGCATCCGAATCCGTCCCAATTTCGATTTCCGGCATCCCGCACTCCGGACAATCGGAAAGCTGTTCGTACCGGTGGCCTTCGGCGGCGCGGTCTACCAGGTGAACGTCATGATCAGCACCATACTTGCCTCCATGCTGGCCGCCGGAGGGGTGTCATATCTGTACTATGCGGACCGGCTCGTCGAGTTGCCGTTGGGAGTGTTTGCCATTGCCCTGGGGACCGCGGTGCTCCCGTCGATGTCCCGCCAGGCAGCCGACGGAAACATCTCCGCACTGCGGGAAACCGTTTCCTATTCGCTCCGCTTGATCGCGTTCTTCACCATTCCCGCGTCGGTGGCTCTCATCGTGTTGCGGGTACCGATCATTGCCGTGCTGTTCCAGCGGGGTGCGTTCGGCGTGGCGGATACCAACGAGACTGCATATGCACTGTTTTGGTATACGGTGGGGCTTTGGGCATACTCCGGGTTGAAGGTCGTCAACCAGGCCTTTTTCTCCATGAAGGATACCCGGACCCCTGTTTACGCCTCCATTGGAGCATTGACCGTGAATCTTGCCGGGGGCCTCCTTCTCATGGGGCCCATGAGGCAGGGAGGGCTGGCGCTCGCCACTTCGGTCGCCGCGGCAGCGAACCTCCTCATCCTCTTCATCATATTGACAAGACGGCTGGGAGGCCCTCCGGACGTAGGGTTGGCGACCGCTTTGGTCAAGTTTTCCGCGGCTGCGGCGGCCATGGGGGCCCTGCTGGCCTATACGCGGACTCTCGGCGTTTGGGAATTGGGACTGACGCCGTGGAACCTTATTGTCCTCCTGGGAAGTGTCGTCGGAGGCCTCGCCGTATTCGTGGGGTGTGCGTACCTGCTCAGATCGAGTGAAATCGCATCGCTGGTGCAATTCGTGCGAGGCAGGGGGGCTTGAGGACGAGCTTGACGGGCTCTGCCCCTCTTGCCTTCGTGGGACGGGCGTCCCTGCCCGTCTTCTTTGTGGGACTCCCGCGTTCTGCGCGGGATGCCCGTCTTCTTCCCGATCTCATGCAGCCGCTTGCCTTCCCCAGTTCCGGGCACGGAGGCCCGGGCTACGGAAGAACTCTCCGACACCCCTCCTGCCTTCGTGGGACGGGCGTCCCTGCTCGTCGTCTTCAATCGAATCTCCATCCAACCCACTCATATTCTGTGAGATCGGGCCATCTTGTGAAGGGATTATTCACTATGTATTCTGCCATGCTAAGCAATTCTCTGTCGTTCCTGACGATGCGATCGAAATATTCAGGCTCCCAAATCTCGCGTTCACGGGTACGGTGCCCGCTATCCTGCCTTTGCATCTGATGTGCCGAGAAGGATTTCCAGGAATGGACTATCTGTTCCGGAGTGTACTTCCCCAGCGGCGTCACCAACACGTGAACATGGTCGTCCATAATCACGAAGGCGTACAGGTCGAATCTGTCATGCTCGAAATGGAGTATTGTTTCTTTGACCAGGGTGCGTTCTGCGTGGTTCAGAGGTTGTTGCCCTTTTTGGAGACGCCACGTGATGAAATAGGTCGAGCCTTCAAGCCTCCAGTGAGGCAGTGCCCGTCTGTAGATCCTTAATTCCGGCATTTTCCTATCCGGCCGGCACGCCATTCCCGCTTTCCGGGCACGGAAGCCCGGGCTACGGAAGAACTCACCCACATCCCGCTTGCCTTCGTGGGACGGGCGTCCCTGCCCGTCTTCTTTGTGGGACTCCCGCGTTCTGCGCGGGATGCCCGTCTCTTCCGGATCTCATGCAGCTGCTTGCCTAACCCAGTTCCAGGCACGGAGGCACGGGCTACGAAAGACGGCACGGTGTCCCGCGGCGCCGTCTGCTCACACAAACGCGTTTTCCCGCTTCTCCCGCGCAACGGTCGACGTAGGCGTCGACCCATAATGGTGGCCGGGGAGGACTACCGTGTCCTCCGGCAATGAAAACAGCCGTTGGTGTATGGAATCCTTCAGCACCTCGAACGAGCCCCCGGGGAGGTCTGTTCGGCCGACTCCGCCGACGAACAATGGGTCCCCGGTTATGACATACCCGGGCCAGTAGAGGCATATGCCGCCGGTGGTATGTCCGGGGGTGTGTATGACTTCGACGGATTGTTTTCCGAACGTAATCTTTTCCCCGTCCTTGAGCAGACGCTGGGGCGCCGGAGACTTCTCCGCGCCGAACATCGCCAGCATGGCTTTGTTGGGGTTGGACAAACCGTTAGCTTCTGACTCATGTATGGCGATGGGAGCACCGGTGGCCTTGTGCATTGCATCGTTTCCCGACACATGATCCACATGGGAATGCGTATTCACGATAAGGACGATTTTGTCGACGCCCTTTTCTTTGGCCCTCGCGAGGATCTGATCGGCCGGCCCTCCGGGATCCACCACAATCCCCTCCCCGGTATCCGGGTCGCCGAGCACGTAACAGAATATGTCGAAGCCGCCGATAAGTATCTGTTCAATAATCATTATTCCTCCAGATTAAGAAACGGCCGAGGTTGTAGGCCCCGGCTGCCTCTGCATCGACCGCGGCGTGTATGCACAGTAGGGTTCTTCACTCATATAGTTCCCGGTGGCCTCGTAAGCCCTTGCCCGGCACCCGCCGCAGAAACGCAGATAATCGCACTTGCCGCACTTTCCTTCCAACAGGCTGAATGTGCGGAGATTCCTGAAAAGTTCGGCGTTTTCCCAGATTTCCCCGAACTCGGCCTCACGCACGCTCCCGGCCTGGACGTCAAAGTATCCACAGGGCTGCAATTCACCCTTGTGTGAGACGAAAACAAACGAGAGGCCTCCCAGGCATCCTCTGGTCCGGGCGTTCAGCCCGAACGTATCGGCGTTCACTTCCAGGCCGTCGTTCTTTGCCTGCTGCCTGAGTATCCTGTAGTACTGCGGTGCACAGGTGGCCTTCGTCTCCATTTTGGATGACCGGCCGAGACGGTAGAATTCCTCCAGGGACTCCTCGTATTCCCCGGGTCCCATCTCCTCGCCGGACATCCCCTTGGCGCGGCCTGTGGGGACCAACAGGAATACATGAAACGCCTCGGCACCGATTCCTTTGGCAAGACTCATGATTTGGGCCAGTTGCCCGCGGTTCCGCCGGGTCAGCGTCGTGTTGATCTGCACCGGCACCCCGGCCGAGCGAAGATTCTCCACCCCCGTCACGGACGCTTCGAACGCGCCTTCAACCTTGCGGAAGGAGTCATGATCTCGTGCATTGGGCCCGTCCAGACTGATGCTCACCCGTGGAATTCCCACGGCCGCAATCTCCTTGGCCACCTCCGGGGTTATCAGACAGCCGTTTGTGGCAAGGACCGCCCGCAGCCCTGCATTCATCGCGTACCGAGCAAGGTCGAAAAGATCGGACCGCATCAGCGGCTCGCCTCCGGTCATTATCAGGATGGGCTTTCCGACCTTGGCTATGCCGTCGATCAGTGCCCGTCCCTCGGCCGTCGTCAGTTCTTCCGGGGAAGGCTCGGTGGACGCACTGGCCCGGCAGTGTACACACGCCAAGTTACAGGCCTGCGTCATTTCCCAGGCTACGAGTCTCAGTTCGAATTGGTTCACTTGATACCCTTGGGACGATCTCCCTGAAGAATCCGGACCGCCTCCAGCGCGTGGTACGATATGATGAGGTCTGCACCGGCACGTTTAATGGAAGTCAGCGCCTCCATCATGCAGCGGTCGTGGTCGATCCAGCCGTTTTGCGCCGCGGCCTTTATCATGGCGAATTCACCGCTGACGTTGTACGCGGCCAACGGAAGATCAAAGGTGTTCCGCACCCGCCAGATCACATCCAGGTACGGCAATGCCGGTTTCACCATGACGATGTCGGCCCCTTCATCAATGTCCATGCCCACTTCCCGGACAGCTTCGTCGGAGTTGGCCGGATCCATCTGGTAAGAGCGGCGGTCGCCGAATTGCGGAGCGGAACCGGCCGCTTCCCGAAACGGGCCGTAGAACGCGGACGCATACTTGGCTGCGTACGACATGATCGGCACGTTTTCGTACCCGTCTTCGTCAAGCGCCTCACGAATCGCCGCCACCCGGCCGTCCATCATGTCGCTGGGCGCCACCATGTCCGCACCGGCCTTGACGTGGGAGATCGACATCTTCGCCAGGAGGTCGAGCGTGGGGTCGTTATCCACATCGCCTTTGTGAATGACGCCGCAGTGACCGTGATCGGTGTACTCGCAGAGGCACACGTCGGTTACCACCACCAAGTCGGGATACTTGTCCTTAATCGCCCTCACGGCCTGTTGTACGACACCCTTGTCGGAATAGCCCTCCTTACCCAGAGGGTCCTTCTTCTCAGGGATTCCGAACAGGAGTATGGACGGGATGCCCCGTCGGACAGGTTCATCGAGTTCCTTCACCAGCTGATCCGTCGAAAGCTGAAAGTTCCCGGGCATTCCTTCTATGGGATTTCTCACACCCTTGCCGTGAATGACAAAAAACGGCAGGATGAAGTCACACGTGTTCAGCCGTACTTCCCGCACCATGCTGCGGAGAGCTTCCGTTCGCCTAAGCCTTCTGGCCCTGTATTCGGGAAAGCGCATCTGGCCTCCAATGATTTTGCCGGCATCCGGACACTGTTTCTGTTATAATCGTCCCCGGAGGTTATGTCAACGTCATGAGCGAGCCCCGGTGCCGGCGATGCGGCCGTGCACACCTGATTAATTAACCGAATAGCCGCTGCCTACGTTTCGGCAATCCGGCCGGTTTCGGGCGGTTGCCCCGCGTCGGAGACCGCTGCATACCCGTTCCCGGAATGACTCATGATGCTCGACGCGAATGCCTCATATCTCTTTCTCTTTGCACACCCGGACGATGACGCCTTCATCTGTGGGACCATGAAGATGCTTCTGCAAGAAGGCGCATGTGTCCATGCGGCGTGGCTGACGTCGGGAGACTACTTCGGCCAAGGCAAGCTGCGGGAAGCCGAACTTGCCGAAGCCGCGACTGTCCTCGGTCTGGAAAGCACGAACGCCCATCTGCTGAGACAGCCCGACCTGGGGCTGGTATCAGGGATGCCGCAAGCTGCCGAATCTCTCACCACACTGCTGGCAACCCTGAACCCCGAAATCCTTTTCGTGACTGCGTTCGAAGGCGGGCATCCCGACCACGATTCAGCCAACTTCCTCGCATATGAATGCTGCGGCCGAGCGGGCATACGGCCCCGTACGTACGAGTTTCCCCTGTATAACGGTTCCGGCCCCGTGCGGCACTGGAAATGGCGAATCAACGCTTTTCCTCCGGACGGGCCGGAAGTGCTTTACCGGCCGTTGGACGACAAGGCCGTTGATTGCAAGTATCGCATCATGCGGACATACTCGAGTCAATGGATGTACATGGTGCCTGCCCGGCTCGCCTCTCCTCGATCCAGACTGAAAGAACGCGGTGAACCCTACCGTGCTTGTCCCCCGCACCGGGATCACACGGTTCCTCCGCATTCAGGTTTGCTCAACTACGAAAGATGGTTCAATTTTTTCATCAAGATCA
>JAZDHD010000291.1:0-12490 GCA_043806215.1 Pseudomonadota bacterium
ATTGCTTCGTCGCTGCGCTCCTCGCAATGACATCTCGTGGTTGCACGCGATTTCGGTCACGGCACCACGCTGAACCATGTCATTGCGAGCCCGAGGCTTTGGGAGGGCGTGGCAATCTCAAGAGGTTAAGAATGTGCGACCATATTTAGGAAACGGAGCACCAAGAATCCGGACATCCCGGACGGGGAGCCCGCAATAAGATCTCATGCATGGAATACTGTTGGTAGACAAACCGGAAGGTATCACGTCCAACGACGTGGTCCGAATAGTGAAGCGCATTGTCAAACCTTCCAAGGTCGGACACTCGGGAACGCTGGACCCTGCAGCATCTGGGCTCATAGTCATTCTCGTAGGATCGGGGACCCGCACCCTGGATTACCTGGACGAAAGGCGTAAGAGCTACAGCCTCACCGTCCGGCTCGGGGAAGAATCGGACACATGCGACCGGGAGGGGACGGTCATTCGTTCCGAAGATCCGTCCGGTATCGATGCCGCTCAGATTGAAAAGGTGCTTGAGGGCTACCGGGGGGTAATGGATCAGATTCCGCCTCACTACTCGGCGATCAAGAAAGAGGGCACGCCACTGTACAAACTGGCCCGGAAAGGGGTTTTCCCACCGCTGGAACCCCGGAAGGTCGAAATCTTCTCCCTCTCCATGACGGCCTGGACCTCACCTTTCCTTGATTTGGACCTCGTCGCTTCAAAGGGAACCTATGCCAGATCGCTTGCGAGAGACATCGGCCGGGAACTGGGCGTGGGCGGCAGGCTCGAACGCTTAAGGCGTACTGCGGGGGGAGCCTTCGCCGTCGAGGATTCGCTCACGGTGGCGGAAATTGAGTCCGGAGGCAGAGACATCATACGTGAACACCTCATCGATCTTGCCAAGGCCCTGTCGCACATCCCCGACATTCAAGTGTCCGCCCCGGAGTTGCGCAGACTCATGCGGGGCAATTCGCTGGAAATAGCGCGGTCCAGACTTCCGAGATCCGATTCGTCCTTCAACGGCCAGGAGAGACTCCTCAAGATTGCGTCCTCGACCGGCAGCCTCGTAATACTCGTCCGTCCGGAACCGAAAGGCGTGGAGATAGCCATCCGTCCCGTCAAGGTGTTCAGCACGTTGAGTGACGAGTGACATGCGCAGGTCCTCGGCCATTCCAATGAAAAGTTGTTTGAGATACGGACGATTATTCGGCTGCTATTAGATAATTTCTCATAACATCTCGATCCTATGAAGATTTGGCTTTACTTTTCCAAGGATTTGGTGTCAAGTTCGGTCTGAAAAGCGATGGCCGGGAAATTGGGAAAGGTTTGGTGAAATGGATCGTAGTAACCATATCATTGTATTGGCTATTTGTTTGGGATTGTTCCTCCTGACGGCCTACTCCACGGCATCCCAGGATGAGGGTGTGCCCGCAGTTCCGGACAACCGGGTCACCGTGGCGCCTGTGGAGGCTTCCTCGCTGTGGATAGTGGTAAATCTCTTCGGCGGTCGAACGTCCAAACAAGCGGAGAAAGTGCGGGATACCCTCGCCGCGCTGGGAGCCCAAGGACAGGGCATAGTTCTCCCCTACAAAGACATCTCCGTAGAAAACATGATCAAGCTGCGCCCGGCGTTTCTCGCACTAAGCCCCAACGGCATCCCATGGTGCCGATACAGGGGGAGGAGCGGGGAGGATCTGCAGGACTTCTTCGTGTCTCTAAAAGTTATCATCGAGGAGATGAACATTCCCGTTGTCGGCATCTGCGGCGGGCATCAGGCATTGGCCTTGGCATTCGGGGGAAAGGTGGCGCCCATTCGCGGCGGAGAGGACGATTGTCTGCCGTACGGCAACAATCCGACGGAAAGGGGTCGCCAAGACATTCAGGTGGTCCTGAAGGATCCCCTCTTCATCGGCATGGGCCCGAGTCTGAACTTGGTCCAAAACCACTATGACGAGGTCAAAAGGTTGCCGGCCGGCTTCCTATGCCTCGCCAAGAATAAGCTTTGCCCTTACCAGATCATAAGGCACCCATCCAAACCGGCCTATGGAATACAGGCCCATACCGAGTATTATCTCCAATCCAGACCGGACGGAGGCACCCTTCTGCGGAACTTTCTCCACATAGCGGCAATCCATAACAGAATTGCCCGTGATCCGGAGTTCGTCGCGCGGTCCCGCACCGTCATGCGGCGACAGGGTTCGTCCCAGACTATGAAGACCTTTTGGTAGGGCTGCCAACCACTCATAACATCTCATGAACGAGTCCACGATTTCAGGGTACGTGCTGGTAATAGAAGACGATCCTTACAACGGGCCGTTTACGCAACAACTCCTCGAATCCGCGGGGTTCCGCGCCGACCTGGTTCTTTCAGCGGAAGCCGGAATGGATTTGTTGGAACGGGAATCCCCGAACGGGCCGGATGTGATTCTTCTGGACGTAAACCTTCCGGGCATGAGCGGATTCGAGATGGCTCCCCGGCTCAAGGAACACCCGGAATTCCAATACATACCAGTCATCATCTTCACGGTGAACGACACCCTGGAAAGCCGCATAGAGGGTTTGAGCAGGGGAGGGGACGACTATCTCACCAAACCGTACGAACCGGACGATCTCATAGCCCGCGTCAATGCCATGCTGCGCATACGGGGACTGTACCGCAGCCTCAGGCACGAGAGGCAAGTGAATCGTCAACTGAGCCGGTCGTTGGACCGGTCGGAACGGCTGAGCAACCTTCTCGGGCGATCTCCGGAAATGCGTGAACTGTCGGAGCTGATCCTGAACATTTCCGACACCGACTCCCACGTACTGATTCAAGGCGAATCCGGCACCGGAAAGGAGGTGTTGGCGCGGACCATACACGATGAGAGCAGAAGGCGCCACGGACCGTTCGTTGTGGTCAACTGCGCAGCGTACGCGGAGACGTTGCTGCATTCCGAACTGTTTGGACACGAAAAGGGAGCCTTCACCGGGGCCATCCGCAAGAAACCGGGACGATTCGAACAAGCCGGCGGTGGAACGATCTTCCTCGACGAGATCGGCGAAATAAGTCTCCCCACACAAGTGATACTCTTGAGAGTCATACAAGAACGCACGTTTGAACGAGTAGGCGGAGAGGAAACACTCACCACCGACGCGAGATTGATCGCCGCCACCAATCGGGTCCTGAAAGATTCCATAGTGAGGGGGACATTCCGTGAGGACCTCTACTGGAGGCTCAATGTCATAAGCATACACGTTCCGCCTCTGCGCGAGCGTAAGGAAGATATCCCCCAGCTCATTCACAATTTCATCAACCGGTACAATGAACGGCTCGGGAAAAACGTTTTCCGTTTTTCCACCGAGGCCATGGATCTCATATTCAGCCATCACTGGCCGGGAAACGTGAGGGAACTGGAGAACGTTGTGGAACGCTCGATGGTGTTGGCCAAAACCGATATCATAACCGTCGAGGATCTCCCGGCAGACCTCAAGTCACAAATCGACGTCCACGGCGTGGTTCACTGCAAGGGAAACTTGGACATGATTGAACGGGATCACGTGAAGTCCGTCCTGGAGAGATGCGGGTGGAACAAGTATCAGGCGGCGAAGATGATGGGCATCAGCCGCAGCACCCTCTACAGTAAGATACGCAAGCACGGACTGATACAGGCGGTATGATACTGAATCCGCTTCTGGCGGGTGTGGCCGGAATGGCTCTTGCCCGAAATCCTTGACGAACGGAAGTGCACCGCAGGGTAGGACGACCGCGTAGTCCGCTTGTTCGACGTACACGTTGATGAGTGAGCAGCCAACCGTTCATGCTTCATCCTGACACAACAAGGCCCGAAAGCCGGCTTGCTCAAAATGCCTGTCCGGTGTCAGCGCCTCGGTAATGCCGCGTTCCTGCATGATGATGAACGAAACGCAGTCCACAAGGCCCCATTCCTTGTCTGAACGTTCGCTGTAGAGATACAATGCGTCATGATAAAGCTCGTCGGTCAACGCAATGATCTTCACCGAAGGGTCGGCCTCCAAGGAAGTCAGAATTCGGGTTGCGGCGGATCGGTAACGAAGCTTCGCGAGGGAATTGCCAATTTCCAGAAGCACGGGCCGCGATGTGATGAGGCGGGCCGTTTGCGCTTCCAATTGATCCGCAAGGATCACCGCCCTGACATGAAGAAGATCATTCACGTTAGCCAGAGCGAGAGCGAAAGCGGTGTCCAGAAATACTTCAGACCTCATCTCTTGCCTCACCGTACAAGTACGCGTCAACATTGCCGGCCAGATCGGACGGTCCTTCGATGTTTACCGACCTGGCAGTTTGGAGAAAGGACGCCGGTAAACCGTCTTCCGCCTCTACAGGTTGAATCGTCACGATCACGCTTGTATTTGGAGCCAGATTGGGGAGCCGCTTTAGGCGCAATACCTCTCCGTCAAACACGGCCTCAATGGTGATGGTCATGGGTCGCCTTCATTTTTCAAAGTTAGCGCCGGTGTACCGGGAATCCGGCCGTCTCAACCGTCGTCGGGCACTGCCCGGTCCTTCCGAAAAGAACAGCATGCACTCTCCTTCGGTCGCGCCGAGTTTCAATGCTGCGACTCATTCAGTCAACACGACAAATCATACGCCGCGCCGACGCCATATGCAACCGTGCAATACCGTGGAGTTCCGGGCACACTTTGAAATTGTTGACGTGAAGAATAAACAGACGTATGAAGCTGCACATGGCACAAGTTGCACGGATGGTCGTTCCCGGCCCGCGAGACCACATCTCAAAGAGAGGGAAACTCCTCCGGCAGACTTTTCCCCATGATACAGAGTTCTTGATGACCTGATGAAAGTAGATTTCTGCAAAGGCTTCATGAGAAGCAAAGCCCTCGGCAAGGTTCCAATGATGTGGGCCTCCACTCCCCACGGGATGTTGGCTGTAGCTGAAGATCCGCCGTACGAATTGCGCCTGCTGGAAGAATCGGATGTCGTCGCGGACCATATCATCGCCACCGTGGACCTCACCGATCTCGAGGAGGGACCGGCAAACGAGATAATCCGCAACATCCTGCAGGGTGGGTATTTGGAGAAACCGGGAGTAAAGGACAAGGGAGATGCAGTGCTGTTTATGCTTGTGAACGAAGCCATACAAGTGTTGGAGTCCGCCGCCGGGGAGTTATAATCTGGGGTCAGGTCTTGCTTTTTGACTTTAGAATAAGAGAAGTCAAAAAGCAAGACCTGACCCCAGATCCCAAAGCGCGTCACTATATTGCCGGAAGACTCGTGAACCGGCAGAGGGCCCGATCTTTCCCAACGCGGCAGTAAGAGACGAGACGGGGATCTGCACTAACGTTTCCCTCTCTTCTTAATGATTACCAGTGACAGATACGGCAGCTTCTTTCCCTTGATCGACCTGAGATCGTCAACGACGGTTTCGCCCTCGAGCCCGATGCGGCTCACCAGAATGCTGTTATCCACCAGATCGAGTTCCTCCAGGGTTTCCACAATGTCGTCAAAATGCTTGTAGGTCTTGAGGACAACGATGTTTTCCGAGCTTTCGATGATTCTGCGGAGGTTTTTTCCTCCATTCGCACCGGAGATGAGGTGAAACGTCTCTTCTCCTTCGGCCAACGGCGTGTTGGACAGGGCGGCGGCGGCGTGGTACGAAGTGATTCCCGGAACCGTGACCACGCGGACGTGCGGGGCAAGGCGCTTCACGGATCTCATGAGATAGGTGAACGTGGAGTAGGTCGATGGGTCTCCCAGGGTGATGAAAGCGGCGTCCCCGCCTTTGTCCAGCACTTGGAGAACCCGCTTTGCATTGGCTTCCCAGCGGTCCCGGAGGATTTCCTTGTCCCGGGTCATGGGAAAAGGCATCTTCTCCACCGGCCGGAGCCCCAGGTGCTTCTTCACAATCGTCTCGGCGAGGCTGTAGTCGTTCTTGGTCGAGCTTGCCGCAAAAATGGCCGACACGCTTTCAAGTATCCGTAAGGCCTTCACGGTCACCAGGTCGGGGTCTCCCGGTCCTGCACCGATCCCGTAAAGCGTGCCGCATTCGTTTGTCATTGTCAGGTCTCCTCGGGTTACATCGTGTTTCCGGAGCTCGGCCGGTCTTCCTTCCACAGATCCGGGTGAAGAAACCGTGCCAATGCTTCAACGGCATCAACGGACCTGGGACCCGGACGCGAAAAGATTTGTTCGTCCACCACCAGGATCTTGTTGTTCTTCACCGCGTCGAGCAGGCCGAACTCGGGCCGCCGGCCGGGCATTCCGGGATCGGGGTTCATCGCACCTTCCTGCACTACATAGAATTCCGGACGGGCCGCGATGAGGGTCTCCATATTCACCCGGACGAACTTCTTGGCCGCGGTTACACAGTTCGATCCCCCGGCACGGTTGATGACGTCGTCGACCATGGATTCCTTGCCCGCGGCGAGCAGGTTCGGATACCTCACTTCGAAAAATACCCTTGGCCGATGCGACACGTGATCCAACCTCGACTTCACCTTCTCCAAACGGGATTTCATTGCGCGGATGAGCTTTCCGGCCCGTTCCGGTTCACCCGTCAGGATCCCCAGACGCTCTACGGTGGTGAAGAGCTGCGAGAAGTCCGTAGGACTGAAAAGAGCTACGGAAAGTCCCTCCCGGCGCAATTGGTCCACCGGCATCATTGCCTCCCGCCTGCCTCCGCCTTGAATAATGAGATCGGGCTTGAGCGCCAGGACCATTTCCACATTGGGCCTCATGTGAGTCCCTATACTGGGCTTCGGGATTATTGAGGGCGGCAGATCATCCGTCTTGGTCCTCGCAACCAACCGATCCTCAAGCCCCATGGCCGCCAGGATTTCGTTATACGCGCCGTATAGTGCTATGATCCGCTTGGCAGGCCGGTGGAGCACGATCTCCCGGTCCGTGTCGTCCGTGACACGTATCGGTCCCGCGTGGACCGGTCTACCAGTGAGGATTGCCGCAGCCAACACGACTATGAGAACCGGGAACAAAATGGGCCTGGGGAGCCCCGGTAATCGGGTGCCGGGCAACCCGTATCTCTGTTTCATAGATCCGGGATAGATACTCATCAGTGAACACATCCTCGGTGTTGCCGTCCAAGGCAATTAAGCCGTTCTTTAAAAATATCAACCTCTTGCAGTACAAGGCGGCCAGATTGAGATCGTGCATGACGCAGAGAACCGTCATGCCCTGCCGGTTCTTGTCCACGAGCACGTCGAAGACCCGCATCTTGTGTGCGACATCCAAGCTCGATGTCGCCTCGTCGAGTATCAGTATGCCGGTCTGCTGAGCAAAGGCCCGCGCGATGGCGACCATCTGGGCTTCGCCGCCCGAGATCTCCATGACCTTCCGATGGGCCAGGGAGGTGGTCTCCGTGTTTTCCATGGCTTCCAGTGCAGCGTTCATGTCCTCTTTGGAGTAACTCCCCCAGCCGTTCAAATAGGGATAGCGCCCCATGAGAACGAGGGAGATGCACTTGAAGGGGAACGACGTCTCCGCCCGCTGCGGGACTGAGGCCACGTGCCGTGCCGTCCAGCGGGCACCCTTCATAGCGATTTCTTCCCCGGCCACCCGGATGCTTCCTTCGCGGACGGGAATCACCCCGGCCATGGCCAGGACAAGGGTAGTCTTGCCGCTTCCGTTGGGGCCGAGAATTCCCGTCATCTCACCCGAATCCACCTTCAGGGAAATGCCCTGGATCACCTCACGGCTTCCGTACCCGCAACGAAGGCTTTCTACCTCAATCAATGGAACCCAGCTCCTTCTTTCCCTTTAGCAGCAGGCAAAAGAACGGTCCTCCCAATAGAGCCGTAACCACTCCCACAGGCAATTCCTCTCCCTCGGGCAACAGAATCCGCGCGGCCACATCCGACCAGGTGAGGGCGATCATGCCCACAAACCCGGACAAGATCATCAGCCGGCGATGTTCCGCTCCCACGGTCAATCGGACGAGGTGCGGCACGACCAGTCCCACAAATCCGATGACACCGGAGACCGAGACCGCGGCCGCGGTCAACAAACTGGCTCCCACGAGGATTCTATACCGGACGCGGTTGACGTCCACACCCAGTTGCCGCGCCTGCGTGTCGCCCAGGGAGAGCAGATCGAGTTCGCGTGCATAGGCACCCACAAGGATCAGGCCCGCGAGAGAGTAAGGGAGTGCAAAGCCCACATGAATCCAACCACGGCCCTGGAAGCTCCCCATCACCCAGAAGACGATGCTCGCGACCGACTCCTCATCCAAAGACTTGACAAGGGAGATCAGTGCGGCCAGGAAGGTGGCCGTCACGATTCCCGCCAATACCATGGTGTCCCGCCTCAGCTGACCGTCCACCCGGGCCAGTGCGATGACCGTAAACAGGGCCGCCAACGCACCCGCCAACGATGCCGCCGGCAACATTCCCAATCCGATGAACGTCGCGGACCCGAGACCGAGAAATATGGCCAACGACGCCCCAAAGGCCGCGCCCGTCGAAACCCCGATGGTGAAGGGATCGGCCAACGGATTCCGCAAAATCCCCTGGAAAGCGGCTCCGGCTACGCCAAGCCCCATACCCACCAATGATGAGAGGCATACGCGGCTGAACCGGATGTTGAACACCACGGCCTTCCAGGTAGGATCCACGGATGAGTCGTCAACCAGTTTCAGCCCGCCAAGAATCGATGTAACGACTCCGGCGGCAGGTATTGACAGCCTGCCGAACAGGCAGGCCGCAAACAAGGAGACGAGTGAACTCACCGCGAGGCAGACCAGCAGCACGTAGAACCGCCTGTCGCCCTTTCTCTGCTCACGCCTGATGTCATCCCGGGTGGGCCTATCGTCGCGCTTTGCCGCGCCCCGACTCACGATTCGGCTCCGCTGCGGCCAACGTCACGAGGCCGCGGCGTGCCCCGTCGAAGCGGATGAAGGGCTGCAACGGGACGACGGACAAAACGCCGGACACGGACCGGATGGGCCGGATCATTTCTCACACCTGCCATGGACCTTGTTCAATCATGTCGCTATTATTTTTCACGTGCATCGCACACTAATGGGCCCACAAAAAAAAACCGGACCATTACCGGCCCGGAGACTTCCCTTCTTTGTCTACAGTTCGCCCGGTCTCACCACGACTCCTCGATCGTTGGAGACTCTTGCCTTGCAGGCCGGTCTTCCGGCTCCCGGATCCATCTACTAGCCGCGCCTTCCCGGAGAGGCGGTCTCTCCAGTGGCATCCTGCGGCTTTCGTCCCCGGTTACGGCGGCGGGCCCACTCCTGATTCGCGACAGGATTCCCGATTAATCCGGTTAAGGAACCTGCAAGACTTTTTCTCTCTTACTTTAACCGTTGTTTCAGAAACCAGTCAAGGGAAAAGATGGGATCAGATGGGTTTGACGAGGATCTTGGACGCGGCTTCCAGGTCCAACGACACGTGATAGCCTTTAGTCTTGACCTGAAGAGTGCCGGTATCCTTATCGCCGGCTTCTATCTCCACGATCGCACCACTCTCCAGTCTCTGATCGGCGAGAGATTTGCGGAGCTTGGCCGTTCCCCTCACCGTCTCGATCATGACCTGTGATCCGGGTGCGGCCTCTGCGAGCGTCAGACCGTCTTCGAGAGCTGCCTGTTGAACCCTTGCCCTCGCCTGCACCTGCTTCGCCGCCTGCTCGAGACAATGGACGCAGTCGTCGCACCCCTCGGATAGGCCGCTCAGCCACCGAGTCTGATCAACCGGGCACATCTCGACGAATTCTACGAAGTTGACGAGTTTGTCCACGACTTCGGGGGCGAGATGGTGTTCGAGCCGGCAGGCATTGTCCTCCGCCGCGGACTCCTCCACCCGCAGGACCCTCACGAGAAACCGTTTGAGAACCTCGTGCTTTCGGACAATCTCCCGAGCCTTCCGAATTCCTCTTTCCGTAAGGGTGATGAACTGATGAGGGTCGTATTCGATGAGCCCGCGGGCGCCGAGGCTTCTCAGTGCCGAACTCACGGACGACATCTTGACGTCGAGGCGCTTGGCGATATCGCGCACGCGCGCAATCCGTCGTTCCTGCTCGAGGTGGTAGATGGCCTCCAGGTAATCCTCCATGGCTGATGTAAGATCGGGAAGGCTGTTGGCAGAAGACATGAGAATTCCTCGAAAAGTCATCCGCCCGAATTATGGCTGAGCACTGTCGCATTGTCAAGCATCGGGACGAAATATGTACCCACGGAGTTGGGCCGTGAGAGCGACTTCCATCGAAAGTCGCCGCACGTCGGCCGAGTAATCTTGGTGCTCCCGGGCGCAAAAACGGTGACACATTCTTAACCTCTTGAGATTGCCACGCCCTCCCAAAGCCTCGGGTTCGCAATGACATGGTTCAGCGTGGTGCCGTGACCGAAACCGCGTGCAACCACGAGATGTCATTGCGAGGAGCGCAGCGACGAAGCAATCTCAGCGCGAAAAAACCGTGACCGTATTTGCGCCGCAGAGCACCTAGTGTTCTGTGGCATAAATACGGTCACGCATTCTGTAAACACGCGGTAGCGTCCCGGCGCTGCCGGGCGCGAGATAGTACGTTGTTTCCACTAAAGAATACCGGCACGGAGGCCGGCGCTACCAAGACAGAGACGGGCGAGACGCCCGCCCCTGAAGATGACGGGCACGGAGGCCCGTCCCACAAAACAGGTATAAGGCTTCATGACAGTCCTTCGTAGCCTGGGCCTCCGTGCCCGGATCTTGTTCTTGCCGGCACCCGAGCCGGCTGCGAGACGAAAATATGTGACCGAACTTATGAAATACCGCCTTAGTAACCGAATTCCCTGAGAAGTCTTTCGTTGCGCGTCCAGTTGGGGGTCACCTTGACGAAGAGCTCCAGCCGAACCGGGCTCTCGAGGAACTCTTCAATCTTGGCCCGTGCGGCAATTCCGATGCTCTTGACCATACTGCCTCGTTTTCCCACGACAATCTTTTTCTGACTATCCCGCTCGACATGGATGTCCGCTTGAATGAGGATATTCCGATCCCGCCTCTTGAAGGTCTCCACGACGACCGTCGTCTTATACGGAATCTCCCGGCCGGTCAATGTGATGATCTGTTCACGGATGATTTCCGCTACAAAGAACCTGACGGGCAGATCGCTCACGTCATCTTCGGGAAAGAGCGGCGGGCCTTGGGGAAGCAGGTTCACCAGGACGGCAGTGAGGTCTTCCACTCCCGAACCGGTCAATGCACTGACCGGCACGACCTCCTCATAGGCATGAAGCCTCGAATGGCCTTCGATCACGGGCAACAGGGCTTCAGGGCGAACGGTGTCGATCTTATTGATTGCCAACACCGAGGGAGATTTCGCCGCTTTCACAAGTTCTACGATTCGGAGGTCCTGATCATGGATTCTGTCTCCCGGGACCACCAGGATGAGCACGATGTCAGCGTCCTCCAGGGTTCTCATGGCCGTGGCGACCAGGGAGCGGTTCAACGCGCTTGCCGGTTCATGGAGTCCCGGGGTATCCAAGAGGATCATTTGCGCGTCGGGCACCGTGTAGATGGCGGATACGCGATGTCTCGTCGTCTGGGCCTTCGGCGTAACAATGGACAATTCCCTGCCCATGATCCGGTTGACGAGGGTGGATTTTCCCACATTGGGCCGACCGACGACCGCAACAAATCCGGATCGGTGTTCCACAGGTACCATGCTGATTCTCCTTGACCGAGATCGTTCTTACGGTTTAGTATTATACGATATAGTTCGAACGGAGAGATGCCCGAGCGGCTGAAGGGGCGCGACTGGAAATCGCGTGAATGCCCACAAGGTGTTCCGAGGGTTCGAATCCCTCTCTCTCCGCCAATATCCTGCGCATGTCCCATATCTTCCTGCCGGCAACCGACGGAATGGGCCGACAATCGCCGACCGGTTCCCGGCAATGACCGGCCGGTGCCCCGAAGGCGCTCACCGCGAGCCACGGGTCTTCACCCCCTGGAATGGGGTTGGACGGTCGCCCGAAGCAACGATCTGCCAAGACACAACAAAGCATGGAAGTCATCACCCGCCGCCGGGACTCGCAGGCCTTGCCTCGGAGATAGGGTAGGATGACCCCGCGGGACGCGGGGAATAACCGAGACGCGCCCCCCCATGCGCGGATCGAAGCGAATCCGCTTCATTCAATGGACTTCATTGGGAATTGTCGGAAAACACTGCCGACATCTCGAACCGGATTCACGGACATTGAATAAGAAATCCCCCCTCAAGCCGTGGCGACGGGACGCCCATCCCACGAAGATGACGGGCAGGGACGCCCATCCCACGAAGATGACGGGCAGGGACGCCCATCCCACGAAGATGACGGGCAGGGACGCCCATCCCACGAAGATGACGGGCAGGGACGCCCATCCCACTGAAGATGACGGGACGCCCTCTTCAGTGGGACCGGCATCCTGCCGGTCGTCTTCCAGACTGAGCTTCGGGGCGGTCTTTCACAGCCCGGGACATGGCAATCCGGGGACACGATTCCGAGTCTTGCCAGGTCGCATGGCGCCGTTCGCAAAATCGGATCATGTCCCCGATTGC
>JAZDHD010000292.1:0-3544 GCA_043806215.1 Pseudomonadota bacterium
TTGGGAAGCTCATCCAGCCTGTGCTGCGGGCGTCAGAGCCCGGCGGTCCGGTGTTCCTGTGACTGTGACGGGCGGTCGCTCCATCAAGCCACCGCCCATTTCATACCACAGGTCAACAGCATATCCGATACCGAGTCCGCCCAAATCGAAAACTTCACCCGACAGCCCCGTCTATTCTGAAAAAAGTCCTCCCTTTCCGACCATTCACGCGGCCCTACACCTCGTCATGAAGTCATCATCTCCCAACGGTCTTGCCAGTGCACTCATGCCGCCGAAGCGCTTCAGACTCGGTAGGTGAAGACTCGCACGAAGGAAAGGTCGGCTGCCGAAGATTTCATCGTTGCATTTCATGGGGTGGTAATCCGGGGGCTACTACGCGTGCCAATCCGGCCATGATCTTGGAATAGCAAGACTTATCACCGAATCACGAATTATGTAAGGCGTCCCGGGAATTACGGGGAATTACGGTATTGTGGTGAAGCAAGACCGAGTCTACTCGGCATCAGCCTCGACGAAGGGGAAGCTGTCCAGGATGTCCTCGACCAGTTTATAGACACTTTCATAATCGTACTTTCGTCCCAGCTTGGCAGTCCAGTACCGTCCATGCGCCAGCCAATCCCTGTATCTGAACGCAGCGATCAAATCGCTTATCAGGCCCGCCCTAATAGTTGGCTCTCGCTTCCAAGCCGGCAAGATGTGGTCCTTGAAAGAGGCCCTTGTTCCCTTCTCTTCGTAGATGCTGCGAAGCTCTTGCGAAATATCCTCTCGCTTCTTTTTCTTCGCCTGGCACCGCTGCAAGTAGTCGATGCGAAACGCCGCCTCCACCGCTGAAAGCAGGCTGAATACCGAGGCGCGGTCGATTTCGTCCAGGCGGGCTTGTAACTCCTCGGCCAGCTCTTTTGGAGTGTAGCCCACGAACCTTTCGGGGTAACTCCCATAAGAAGCTTTGAAGTATCCCTTGAGTGCCTCCGTAAGATCGCTGTGGTGGAGAGCTATCTGGGCCGAATCCTGGTGCTGAAGCGAGAACCTGACCTTCCTAGGCATTGATGACTTCCATGAGGGCGTCGAGAAAAGACTCGGCGTTCAGATCCAGGTAACTAATCCGAGGTGGCGGAGTGGCGATCTTCCAGACCCACTCCGGTATATTCGTCTCTGCCTCTGCCCCTCTTTCGCGTCGCGTCCTTACCCGGATAACATCCCATCCAATCAGGACGAAGCGGACGGTTCCCGCGGGGCCTGTCATGTCTACACGGCCTCTTGCGCCGATCACATTCGTTCCGACAGGATCCAGGATCACGTCCCGCCCTCTGATGCGGAGGTGCAGTGATTGAGCAGGATAACGGCCTACCAGTTCCTCATTGATATATTTGTCCTCGTACTCCGTGCTCACGTCGCCGGAGGCAACGTAGTCGCTGAGGAACTCCGCGACCAGCTTGTAGAACTCTCTCAAGTATTCGAGCCACTCATCTCTTCTCCCGGTCCAGTCAACGCGAGGCTCGAGGTGGGTATTTGCTCGATCTTTCTCTAGAAACTCGTCGAAATCCTTCTTGCCCATGATTTCTCCGTTTGGATCTCTCGGAATGTTGCTTTGACCAAGACATTCCCAAGTGGTACTTCGTCGATCCGTACCATAGCAAATTCCAGCCCTAATATCCAAATACCGAGCCGGCACCGCGCTAGATATCTCATCCGGCGGTGAGCAAAGCCGGCAAGCGGTCACGGCGCTCCAACACCTCGCCGGCTACACCCCGACGGCAGAGGTCCCGCTCCCGTTCGGGTATTCGGGCGAAGAGGTCCGCTGTCTCCGTGTTGCACCCGGTAACCCCCAGGGGAAGATATCGACGGACCAGCCCCAGGCTGCACCGCATCAAGCCGAGCGATGCCTTATCGAACTTCCGGAACTTCCTGGGACACCATCCTCATCTTGCGTGAGCGTTCGTCCAACCTTCCGGGCCAAGTTTCTGACGTCGCGTTGACCTGCCCAAGTTCGACGCCGGCCGAGTAATGGAGTCATCATCTCCCAACGGTCTTGCCAGTGCGTTCATGCCGCCGAAGCGGTTCGGACTTGGTACCTGAAGGCTCGACCGAAAGATCCGCTGCCGACGATTTCCTCGTTTCGTCACATGGTGTGGTACTACCGGGGCTACTATGCGTGCCAATTTAGCGATGAGCCGGGAATACAGCGACTTCTCGTCGAGATCACGAATAATGTATGGCGTCCCCGGAATTGGAAAGCGAGTTGGCAGGGTGTGCGACCAATGAGAAAGACCCAAAACCAGACGTGACCCCTCTGTTCTTTTCTGTCCTATCCCTTTCACCTCCCTTCTCCGCAATTCGCTCTCTCAGATTCTTCTATCAATTCATTTGTCTTGCGCCTCCGGAGAGGTACCCTTCAAGGCTTCCAAACGCATCTTCATACGAACTTTGTACGGGAGCGGTATGGACCCCACGGCCAGTCCCTTGTTGTAGACTTCTTCAGCTTCGGCCTCTTTGCCCTGCTTCTTGTAGATTCCGCCCAGAAGAATATATGCATCACCCGAGTTGGGGTATTTGGCAATGATCTCATCCAGCACGCTTATAGCCTCGCAAGAAGGCGGGGTCAGGTCTTGCTTCTTGAACAGGGCCGGCCACCTCACTGCGGCGCTTTGGATGTTCCGATTCAAGAAGCAAGACCTGACCCCACCGGCGCTTGCATCCAGGATCACCCCAAGATCCAGGTCGTTTGTGAAGACGACGTATCCATTGACGCGAGCCCTGTCCATGAGGGTACGGTCCGAGGCTCGTGGATCGCAGATCGAGGACCAGTGGACCCCAGCCCAACCGTGTCGGTGGAATACTTCGACCCACCGGGGAGAGAGGTTCATGTCGATGAGAAATCTCATGGGCCCGCTACGGGGACCTCGATTTCCTGGACCCGCCATGCAGCATAGGTCAGGGCTTCGGGAATGTCTTCCTCCTCCAAGTAAGGATAGAGCTTCAAGATATCTTCAACGGAATATCCCGAAGCGACAAGCCCCACGACCGTCCCTACCGTAACGCGCAGGCCGCGAATACAGGGTTTGCCTCCCATAACTTCAGGGTCAAGCGTTATTCTTGTGAGTTGTCGCATCTCGAATTGACCTCCCTTTCAAGCGGTCCCGGCGCTTAGGAACCAGGAGCAACGTCCGTATCCACTGCGTCGTACGATGGTACTTGCGAACCCCAAGGTCTTACGTGACGCCGGTGCCTGTAATCGCCATTCGGTTGCGGTTCCAACCGCCTCTGTCAATCAGTGTAACTCTCGGAATTCCATACCGTCAAGTGTGTCTCGGCCGAAAACAATGCAGATTAGACCCTGCCGCGCAGACCCAGCGGCGAGTTTCCGGGTGGAAGATCACGGTCAGGACTCGTAACTTGACTTTTCACTACCGTAACCTCTCAAAAACCCCGGGCGAATTCCAAGAATTCCCCTCCCCGACCCTCCCCGCAAGCAGGGAGGGAGCGCTTCCCCCCGCTTGCGGGGGGATAAGAGGGGGGAAATGGCCCGGACTTATTGAGAAGTTAC
>JAZDHD010000293.1:0-17022 GCA_043806215.1 Pseudomonadota bacterium
TCGTGTTGCGAATTCGCGGCTTAATCGTGTCGTGGAAGGCCAAGTCCACCTTACAGTCAAAGAGTTCTTCCAAGAAGAATTTGAGGCCAAAATAGTTCTTGAAGGTGGGACGCTCAAACTCTACAAGAAAATCTATGTCGCTGGCCGCGTTTTGCTCACCTCGAGCGTACGAACCAAATATGCCGAGGCGACGAACCCCGAAGCGCTTAATGGTTTCACGATTTTGTTCCAGCTTTTCCAGTATGTATTCACGGTTCATTGTTGCGCCCTGCTATCTGTAGCGCACTACAGCATCCCGTTCAGCCGTCTTTTAACGTATTCGGCGTCATCATCCGACAGCCCGTAACACTTACATAATACAGCATCAATCACCAAGAGCAAGAGAGCAAGGGGTCAAGCAAGGGGTCAAATCTGGTTTTGCCTCATGGGGAGATCTGGCAAGAGAGCAAGGGGTCAAATCTGGTTTTGCCTCATGGGGAGATCTGTGGTATGGTAATTGGAGGCGGCAAGAGGGAGGCCCAACATGTCTCGTCCATTACGAATAGAGTATCCCGGCGCCTGGTACCATACGATGAACCGGGGAAGACGACGCGAACCCATTTTCCTCGGCAGCGACGATTATCTCAGTTTTCTTCAAGTGTTGCAGGAAGGGACGGTGATGTGGAACGTCAGCGTCGCGGCATTCTGCCTTATGCCGAACCACTATCATCTCATGGTGCATACTCCCGACGGGAATCTTTCTCGATTCATGCGGCACGTGGACGGGATATACACCCAGCGCTTCAATCGTGTACACAAGTTGGACGGCTCCTTGTTCAGAGGACGTTACAAAGCCATTGTCGTGGACGCGGATACGTACTTGCTCGGTCTGGTCCGCTACATCCATCGCAATCCGGTGAGGGCCGGACTCGTGGAAAGAGTGGACAGATACCCTTGGAGCAGCGACCGCGCCTATCGTTCCGGTTCCCGGCAAGGGGGGTGGTTGGACAAATCCTTTGTGCTTTCGATGCTGGGTGAAGAGGGAGGAAGTCACGCTCGAGCCTACCGGCAGTTCATGTCCGAACAGGACTCCGAGGAGCTCGCTTCGCTGTTCGCACGAGAGAGGATAGCCCCTATACTGGGATCGAAGGAGTTCATCGACGGGTTGAAGGCCAAGGTTAGCAACCTGAGAGATCATCCCGAGATTCCCGAATCAAAGATGCTGTCGACTGGTATCGATTCGATCAAGAAGGCGGTTTGTGCAGCCTACAAGATTGACGGGAGAGATTTGTTAACGAGTAGAAGGGGGACGACCAACGAGGCCAGAAACGTAGCCGTCTACCTGTGCCGGCGCCTGTCCGGTGAAACCTCGGCGCGTGTCGCACTCGAGTTCCGCCTGTCCACTTACGGCAGCGTGAGCAGCCTCGTGTCTCGTCTGAAGAAGACGCTGACGCGTGACGTTCGGCTCCGAAAACAAGTGGCAAGGCTGGAACAACAGCTGAGAAAGACTCAAAACCAGACGTGACCCCTTAAACAAAACCAGACGTGACCCCTTAAATGACCCCTTAACACCTTAATCTTTTAATCTTAATCAAAACCAGACGTGACCCCTTAATTCACGCCGCCGCGCCCTGCCGGCTTGACGCTCCAAGTTGCCCTGTAAGCCCGTTCAGATATCTCAGGACACGAGCGAGTCCATCATGCTAGAATTCCATCAATGAGGAAAGAGCGGTGAACCGTGCCGCCGGCCGGCCCGTCGAAGGACGCCTTATCAGGGCCGGATGGGAGAAGCTGCCATGATCCGTTTGGACATCGAGGATTTCAAAACCGTATTCGGTTTTCTTGAAGAAGGCGTGGTGATTTCCGACAAGGATCGGCGCATACGGTTTCTCAACCGGGCCGCCGAGAGAATCACAGGCCATTCCGCCGAACAGGTGGTGGGACGCAAGTGCTATGACGTGTTCCAGTCGGACCTCTGCCACAGTGACTGCAAGCTCCTCAAGGCCATGGAAAGCGGTGAGGAAATCGTTGCGCCGACAGTGATGCTGAAGAACGGTAGAGGAGAACTTGTGTATATCAGAGGCGTGACCACTCCATTGGGAGAAGACGGCAACTTCAAGGCCGTTGCGCAGATCATTTCGGACGTCACCGAGATAGTGAGCCTCCGCAGGCACGTGGTCGGTAGTTATGCCGAACCGTCCTTCATCACGGGAACTCCTCAATTGTTGCAGATGCTCGAGATGATCCCGGATCTGGCCGCGAGTGACGTGCCTGTTCTTATCCTTGGTGAGACGGGAACGGGGAAAGAAGTCCTTGCACGAGAAATCCATTATCAAAGCCGGCGCAAGGGTGCACGCTTTGTACGGGTGAACTGCGGGGCCCTACCGGACACTCTGTTGGAGGCTGAATTGTTCGGCACCGTCGCAGGAGCATATACGGATGCAAAGAAGGCGCGCAAAGGCAGGCTGGAACTGGCCGAGGGTGGGACGGTCTTCCTCGATGAGATAGGAGACATGACTCGGGCAACGCAGGTCAAAGTGCTCAGAGTACTTCAGGAGAAGACCTACGAGCCGCTGGGGACATCCAGAACAAGGCGGGCGGATGTCCGATTTATCTCGGCCACCAACCAGAATCTCGCCGAGATGGTGGAAAAGGGAGAATTCAGAAAGGACCTGTATTACCGAATTAACACAATGGTCTTACCCATACCTCCGCTGAGAAATCGACGGGAAGACGTACCGCGCCTGGTCAGTCATTTCTTGAAGAAGCACGGCTTCTTAACGGGCAAGGATATCCGGACCGTCGATCAAGAGGTCATGGATATCTTGATGCACGCTTCATGGCCGGGAAATGTGAGGCAGTTGGAGCATGTGATTGAACATGCCTTTGTGCTGGCGAAAGGCCAAGAACTCTCAGTCCATCATTTGCCTGCGGAGTTCAGACCGGACTTGAAGCTTCAGAGCGATGTCGCCGACGGGGCGCCGGCATCTGTGGACACCGTCCGGTCGGCCGAGAAACAAGCGATAATCGCGTGTCTCAGGAGACACCATTGGAACAAAGTGCTCGTTTCCGTCGAGCTGGGAATCTCTCGATCCACGCTGTGGCGCAAGATGAAATCTCACCGCATACCTCTGTCTCCTTTCGGGTTATAGTTTCATTTCCGCAACTGACGTTTCATATCCAGTTACATCCCGCGTGATCCTTGGGGGCTGAGGGGCCGGGGCACCATGTCGGTCGGCAATCAGTTTCATTTGTGCGACTGCCGATCTGTCGCGGCAGTAGGGCCCGGCACAAGAATCCCTTGTATCTCGGCCAGTTGGCATGATCCGGCACTGTTGGCACAAGACTTGCCTATAGCAAGCGACGGAAGATCGGAAAGGAGGGGCCTCGTGAAAAATTCCAATGCGACGTCGGACCTGTGGACCCTGATCCAGTGGGTCGGGAGACTTATGAAGCCGAATGTGAAGAGCATCAACGTCATATCCGAGCTGTGCAGCGGATGCCGCGGATGTGAACTGCTCTGTTCTTTCCTAATCTCACGAGAATACTGTCCCGGTAAGGGTAACATCCGGCTGGTGAAGGATGATCACCAGGCAGTTTCAATTCCCCTCGTCTCTTGTTCGGGAACCTGCCCCAAGGCAGACTCGGACGGAAATCCGCTCTGCGTGGCAATGTGCCCAACAGGGGCCCTCATATACGGAGACGTGGAAGAGATTGCGGCGAAGCGTAGAGAACTGCTGGAGAAGCGAGCCGTCGAGCCGCTCTTCCGCGTCATTGCGCCCTGGAAATACCCCTTTCCCGTTCACCCCCGGCAAGGCGAAAACCGGGAGGCGGCTTCAGGGTCGGGCGCTCAAGAATCGTGTAGCCGCTGAAGAGGAACTACTATGGCTAAGCAGTACTTCGGTTGGAAAGGACGTATCCTGAGAGTTGATCTCAGCACCGGTAGAATCACCAAAGAAGAGCTCCCGTGGGAATGGGCACGTGGGTTTATTGGGTGCCGGGGCATAAACTCGAAAATACTGTGGGACGAGGTCAAGGCCGGCACTGATCCCTACGGCCCGGAGAATCGGCTGATCTTCGGAGTCGGCCCTTTGGACGGGACGCCCATCGGCATGGGCCGAATGTCCGTGACTGCCCTGGCGAAGACACGGTGTCTCGGCGAAGGGGGCGTCGGCGGTTTCTGGAGCCCGGAACTCAAATTCGCCGGGTACGACAACGTGGTGTTTCAAGGGACATCGGACACCCCGGTCTATCTGCATATTCAAGACGACAAAGTTGCACTCAGAGATGCCCGGCACCTCTGGGGGCTTGATACGTGGCAAACGGAAAAGATGATCCAGGACGAGTTGGGCGACCGAGACATCCAGGTCCGATGCATAGGCCCGGCGGGAGAAAACCTGGTTCACTCGGCCATGGTCATCGGGAACCTGAACCGGGCCGGCGGCCGGGCCGGTCTGGGCGACATAATGGGCTCGAAGAACCTGAAGGCCGTTGCGGTTCGCGGGTCGGGGGGCGTCCAGGTGGCCGATCCGGATCGCTTCGAATCCGCGTACTTCAAGGTCAGAGAGGTCCTAAGACTCGATACCTGCATGGATAGCTGGAACACCGCCTGGGCCACAATGGGCGGACTCGTGCTCATGCGGATCTTCAATCAATTGGGAAATCTGCACACCCGAAATGCCACGCAGATGCAATTTGACGAAGCCATCGACAAGTGCAGCGGCGAAGAGCTTCTCCGGAAATATACCAAGCGACCGAGAGCGTGTTATTGCTGTCCATATCCGTCGTGTGCCAAGTACTTTGAAATACACGACGGTCCTCATGCGGGGACCGTGGGCGAAAACACCTCCGCACTCGAGCTCTGCTTCACGTCCCTGCTCGGCATCGGGAATCTTTCGACCGCCATGGCGGCGAGGACCTTGTGCAACAAAATGGGGCTGGATGCTTTCGAAGTCGGGTACACGCTGGCCTGGGCAATGGAGTCCTTCGAAAAGGGGGTGCTTACGACGTCCGACACGGAAGGCCGCGAACTCAGATTCGGAAATGAGGAAGCACTCATTGAACTGATTCCAAAGATAGCAAGGAGGGAAGGAGCATTTGCGAGCTTTCTTGCCGATGGAGTCGCAAGTGCTTCCCAGCGTGTCGGTCAGGGTTCCGAAAAATGGGCTCTCGAGGTCAAAGGACAACAGCTGGAATGCATGCCGCAACGCAATTTCTACTTTGCGGCTCTGGGTGTCGGCACAAGTGAATCAGGGCCCGATCACACGAGGTGGTACCCGCCGTATCCGCCACATCCGGCACTCATTTCTCCCGAGATGGCCAAAGAGCTTAAGCTCGATTTCGACTTGAAGGACGTCTTCATGGCGCGAAAGAAGGAGGGCAAAGGCACATTCCTGAAGTTCATGACCGACACTCGTGCAGTGATCGAAAGCCTTCCCTTTTGCATCTTTCTGATGCGAGACAAGCTGAATCTGGACTTTCGTTACTGGCTCGACCTTTTCAATGCGGGGACTGGTCTCGATTATTCTCTCGAGGAGCTGATTCAGTGCGGAGAGCGAATAATGAACTTGGAGAGAGCCATCATCGTGCGCGAAGGATTCCGTCGGAAGGACGACACGTTGCCGTACCGAATGATGAATGAGACTACGGACACGGGGCATCCGCCTCTGGACCAGGAAACCTGGGACTTTATGCTGGACGAGTACTATGAGAAACGCGGGTGGGATGTCAAGACGGCCGTACCGACCAGAAAGAAGCTTGCGGAACTGGATTTGGAAGCCGTTACAAACGAGCTGGAGACCCTTGGAATCGAGGTTATCTGAAATGCCTGAGATACTCGTAAAATATGGAGGACATATATCGCTTGCCACCGGAAGGACAGAAGAAACATACCACCTGACCGGAGTCACAGTGATGAATCTGATCGACGAACTGGACAATCACTATCCGGGATTCAAGGCAATGTTTGTCCCGCCCGAGTACGGCATCATGAACATGAGAACTGCGATTTTCGTGCGAAGACCCGGGCAGCCGGCGCAACCCATCCTCGATCCCGGGTTTGAGCTGCGGGATGGAGACTGTCTGCTCATGTGGTGATGTCGGTACCACGCGTCACGTTGTCGCCGTACAACATGCTGCGGTCGGTCAATGCCGACCGCAACCGCGACAGAACAGGGTGGTGCACATGCAGGAGGAGTTTCAATCATGAGAGTCGGCAAGATCTACGATCTGAGTATCCCCACGGAAATGAGTGCCGGGGAGGCACTCAGCGTGAGCGTCGACCACCGGACACATGCGGACCTGGCACAGTCTTTGGCCGGTTTTCTCGGGTGCTCCGTCGATGACTTTCCGGACCGGCTTGGGTATGCCAATGACGAAGTGACCATGAATGCACACACCGGGACACATCTGGACGCCCCATGGCACTATTTCCCATTATCCGAAGGCACGCGGGCCCGAACCATCGATGAGGTCCCCTTAGAATGGTGCATCGCGAATGGGGTCGTCCTGGATATGCGTCACAAACCTCGCGGCTCGCTCATAACCGTGGACGATCTCGAACTTGCGCTTCAGAAGATCGATTACCGCATCCATGAAGGCGACATTGTCTTCATCCAGACCGGGGCGGACAGGTACTGGGGCACCAAGGAGTATTTCGATGCCGGATGCGGCATGGGATATGACTCGACCGTCTGGCTGGTCGACCAGGGCTCCCGAGTCATGGGCATCGACGCCTGGGGCTGGGATCGACCGTTTTGGGCAATCAAAGAAGAGTTTCAGAGCAGCGGAAATCGAGAGATCCTCTGGGCGGCTCATCGCGCCGGACGGGATAGGGAATACTGTCACATAGAAAAACTGGCGAATCTGGACAAACTGCCCAGGCCGTGGGGATTTACGGCTTGCTGTTTTCCGGTGAAGCTTGTGGGCGGGAGTGCGGGCTGGTGCCGCGCAGTGGCTTGGTATGATCAAGAATAGTCCTGTGTGCAGCGAGAGGCTCTATTCATCGTCTCGGGCGAGTTCGAATCCCGGTACGTGACGGCTTTGTCGAGCCGCAAGATGAGCGGAAGAGACACGATGGGGATTGTCGTTCAGCAATCGCGTTCGGCAGGCCGATCGCCAATTCCACGTTGATTGAATTCTCAACGGTTGCGAGAGCAGAGAAATGCAGACCATTCTTGAACCCTTCGAGTACGCGGCGCCTTCCACGGTGAACGAGGCGGTCTCTCTCTTGGACGGCCACGGCGAGCAAGTCAAAGTCCTTGCCGGGGGCACCGACCTTGTTTGGCAGATGGCCAAGAAGAAAGTCCAACCGGAACTCCTTCTTGATATCGGGAACATACGTGAACTGGACTTCATCGTCCAAACTGGCGACACGCTGAGAATAGGGGCACTGACGACCTTTAGCGCCGTCGAGACCTCTGCGTTGATTCACGACAAAGCCCCAATCTTGGCCTCTGCTGCGGCTTCAATGGGGAAACCCCAGATTCGCACTCGCGGCACCATCGGCGGGAATCTCGCTAATCGGTCACCGGCGGCGGACAGCGCTACGCCTCTGCTTGTGCTGAATGCCCACGTCGTGATGGTCGGCAAATTCGGTGAACGAACGCTGCCCCTGCCGGAGTTCTACCGGGAAGAGACGGCCTTGCGGCCCGATGAGTTACTGACGGAAATACGTGTCCCGTTGCATGAATTGGGTGCGGCCAAGGGGGACTTCATCAAACTTGGGGTTCGAAAGGCCGCGTGCCTGCCCATCGTCAGCGTATCCGTGCTTCTGGGACAAGAGCATGGGGACTGCACGTGGGCCCGCGTAGCTTTCGGTGCGGCGGCGCCGACGCCGATCCGAGCATATCGAGCGGAAGATTTTCTGACGGGGACGAGACTGACGGACGACGTTATCCGACAGGCGGCTGAGATTGCAGCGGACGAGACTCGACCTATTTCGGACGTCAGGGCAAGCAAGGCATATCGGAAGGAAGTTGCGGGAGTACTGGTCCGGCGAGCAATCGAGAACGCTCTCGGATCAGACTAAGTGTTCTGTGGCGCAAATACGGTCGCACAAGCTGAACCCCGGAAGATGACGGGCAGGGACGCCCGTCCCACGGTGTACGACCGGCTTGGTCTCTGTTCTTCGTAGCCCGGGCCTCCGTGCCCGGATATTCTTCTCGCATGCACCCAACATGGCAACGAGACAAAAATGTGCGACCGTACTTGGGAAACCGAGTACTAAGGAGGAGTGATGGCTCGAGAAATACCGATCAAATTTGTGCTGAACGGCCGCGAGTACGAACGGGTCGTTTCGCCCAACGTTACTTTGGTTGATTTCATCAGGTACGGGCTTGGACTTACCGGCACCAAGAAGGGGTGCGGGCAGGGTGAATGCGGATCGTGTACCGTGCTTATCGACGGTCAAGCAGTCAACGCTTGCCTCGTTCTGGCTCCGCAGATTCACGGCAAGTCGCTGACCACCATAGAAGGCTTGGCGAGCCGGGATGAGCCGCATCCACTGCAAACGTCTTTTGTTGAGCATTCCGCCGGCCAGTGCGGTTTTTGTACGCCGGGAATGATCTTGTCGGCGAAGGCGCTGCTCGACACGGTTCCGCAGCCGAACGAACAAGAAGTGCGGCGGGCGATCTCCGGAAATCTCTGCCGATGTTCCGGTTACAAGAAGATCACGGAGGCGGTTCTTGACGCTGCCGAGCGTGAGCGGAGGTGAAAGCATGGAGACTTCGGTGGTAGGAAAACGAGTCCCACGACTGGATGCTCTTGAGCAGGCGAAGGGGCAAACCAGGTATCTGGACGATCTCCCGGAACTCCCCGGAACACTGCATGCCATGGTGCATACGAGCCGCTACCCATCTGCCGAGATACTCGGTGTCGATGTGTCCGAGGCGGTAAGACTGCCGGGAGTCGCGGCGGTCATCACCGCCCGGGATGTCCCGAACAACGTCCTGGGACTCCAGGTGGCCGATGAATATGTGTTTGCCGACAAGAGAACTCACTATCGCGGTGAAGCAATTGCCGCCGTGGCAGCCGAAACACCGGAAATAGCCCGGATGGCGGTTGAAAGGATCCGCGTCGAGTATAGAGAACTCGAGCCTGTTTTCGACCCCCGGGAAGCCATGAAGCCGGATGCGCCGTTGGTGCATCCGGAAAGGGATAATCTTGTGCTGCACGCGAAATTGCGCCGAGGCGATGTGGAGCAGGGGTTCTCTCAATCCGACCTGGTGGTGGAAGATCATTTCGAGACACAATTGGTTGAGCACTCGCACATGGAAACTCATGGAGGAACGGCGCATGTGGACCACAACGGGAAGCTCACGGTCCGGACCTCCACGCAAATGCCCTTCATCGTGAGAATCCTTCTTCAAATGGCTCTAGGACTGCCTGCCACTAAGATTCGGGTGATCAAGACGGATGTCGGCGGGGCCTTCGGTGGAAAGAACGAGCTTGCCGTGGAACACCACATAGCGCTTCTGGCCATGCGAACGGGCCGTCCGGTCAAGATGGTTTGGAGGAGAGAGGACGAGTTTCAAAGGTCGACGCTTCGCCACCGCATGTTTATGGATTACAAGACGGGGGTGAAGAAGGACGGCACCCTTATGGCCGTTCAGGTTCAGATCATCATGGACAATGGTCCGATTACGAGTTGGAGTATGGGCCCCCCAAAAAAGGCGTTTCTCCATTTCGGGCCCTACCGTGTTCCCAACGTGAAAGTGGACAATTTTCTGGTATCAACCAACATGCCGCCGCAGTGCTCGATGAGAGGTTTCGGTAGTACGTCCCCCACCTTCGGGGCGGAAGTGCACATGGAACATGTTGCCCGAACCGCGGGAATCGACTCGGTCGCCTTTCGGCTGAAGAACGCTCTGAGAGAAGGAGATATTCTGGCATGCGGACAGACACTCGGGACATGTGGACTTGGCGAGGCCATTCGAAGGGTGGCCGAGGCGAGCAGCGGCACGGTTCGATAATAGGGGGTCGGATATGAAAAAGAGAGGTCGAGGAATTGCCTGCGTACAGTACCAAGCGCACGCGCCCATACCCAACCCGTCGGGCGCCGTTATCGACGTGCTCCACGATGGGACGGTGAATCTGGCGGTAGGCTCTGCGGACATAGGACAAGGATCGAATACCATTCTTGCGCAAATCGCGGCAGAAGAGTTGGGCGTGCCGTTGGAGTCAATATCGGTGCGCTCGGCAGACACGGAGACAACTCCCTACTGTGTAGGAACGTATGGTACCCGGGTTACCTATGTATGCGGCAACGCGGTGAGGAAGGCTGCGTCCGAGGCGAAAGAAATTCTCCTGAGCACCGGGGCGGAACTCCTGCAAACCGACGCCGACCGCCTCGAGATCCGAAACGGAATGATATGCGTCCGGGACGAACCGGAAAAAGCGATGGCGGTCGCCGATGCGGCCGGGTACAGTATCTTCATGAAGGGAAAGCCGCTTTTGACCTCGGCCACGTACTCTCCTCACGTGATTCCCATAGATCCGGAAACCGGTCAAGGCGAGCCTGCGGCAGCTTACTCATTCGGGGCACAAATGGCCGAGGTGGAAGTGGACACAGAGACCGGCGAGGTGACAGTACTCAAGGTCATCGCCGCTCACGACGTCGGCAAAGCCATCAATCCCGGCTTCGTTGAAAATCAAATTGAAGGCGGCATTCAGATGGGTCTCGGGTATGCGTTGATGGAAGAAGTCAAGGTTGACCGGACAGGGGTGATTCTTACCCCGGACTTTACGGATTACTTGATACCCACGTCCCTCGATGTGCCCGACATTGAAGTTCTATGCGTGGAAACGAATGAGCCGACCGGCCCGTTTGGAGCCAAGGGAATTGGCGAGGCAGTGACGTGTCCTACGGCGCCGGCCATCATCAATGCCGTTTACGACGCTGTCGGGGTATGGATCAGAAACCTGCCGGCCACACCGGAAAAGGTTTTGGCTGCACTCAAGCAAGGACAAGATAAGGGGATGAAGGATGAAAGTATTTCACTACGAGGATGTGACGCCTGAAATATTGAAAGACGGGGTGAACGGAGAAGTCTCCATGCGGTGGCTGATTTCGAGGGCCACGGGTGCCGACAACTTCGCCATGCGCTTTTTCGAAGTAGGCCCCGGATCTGAAGCCGGACCACACAGTCATGACTGGGAGCATGAGGTATTCATCCTCGAAGGCAACGGCGAAATGAGGGGCAAGGAGGGTCGTTTCCAACTCGGTCCGGGGAGCGTAGTGTTCATTCCCGGCAATGAAGCGCACATGTTGCGAAACACCGGGGACAAGACCATGAAATACTTGTGCCTCATCCCAACCATTCCGGAAACGACATAAGCATCGGCCTCGCTGAAGTAGACGTTGACAAACGGCCAATACATGCCCTAACCTTAGGGATACGGATTTTGTCCGAAGTTCGAGAAAGAAATTGTCGTGCACGCGCTATCCGAGCATTATAATCATGGCCGTTTTGACTCACCCCCGCTTACCCCCGGTTTGCTGGAATGCCCGGTAATATCGGGTTATATTGGGGAACGTCAAGGGCGCTTCCCTTTTCTTGTGTCGGCCTGATTCCAGGGCCCCCATAGAGCCCCTTCGGATTCTGAACGTGACCATTGGGGCTGGAATCGTCCCGACGTATCTGGGGAGGCGACATGCCTGCGGTAACCTTGAAAGCTCATTACAATGGCGAGCGGATTGTGCTGGACGAGCCGTTCGAGATTCCACCAAACTCATCACTCATGGTGACCGTACTGCCCCCAACGGAGGCTGTGGTGGACGAGGATTGGATCCTGGCCTCCCGAAAGGGGCTCTCCGAAGCGTACGGCACTGATGAGCCTGACTACGGCATCGAGGACCTCCGTCGATGACCGAAGGTGATGTTGTTCTGACGCCGCTGCCACAAGCTGACGGCCAAGTCAAGAATCGCCCCGCGGTCGTTCTCAGGACAATGCCGCCACACGGAGACCTTCTTGTCTGTGGAGTCAGCACGCAGCTTCACCACGAGAATCCCGGCTTTGATGAAGTGATCCGACCGGGCGATCCGGATTTCGCAGGCAGCGGCCTCAAGGCTGCCTCCCTCATCCGCCTCGGCTTTCCGGCAGTGCTTCCGGTCAGCGGTTTTCTTGGATCGATTGGGACCATCTCTGCCGAACGACGTTGGCGACTCTTGAAGCGGCTCTCCGAATACCTTGTACGTGGCGGGGAACCGGTCTGACAACGCCATGTGTGGGGGAATTCCGTGGACATAATACCGTTTGTCGCAGTGATCGCTTTGGTGGTCTCCGCACGGTCCTTTGCTCAGAACCCAGCCGGTGAGCCCCTCAAGAGGTGTTACAAATGTATCTCCGCGCCCCAACGCCACACCCAAAAGGAACACGCATTCCGAAGGAATACCACACCATATGACACGGTACGGATAGGCAGCCGCCACGATGTGAGGTAGGCCGACCATAGGGCCAAAAAATCAGTATTATGTCCCCCGAATTCCCGAATTCCCTCCAGATACTCAATCCCGGAAAGAGACATACTTGACTTCCTTCAATATGTGCGGACCGATGTGGGGGCTGAGTGATTCGGTCGTGACCAGCTCAACTCGGCGTCCCAACAGATCTTCCAGCAGGAAAGCGAGCTGAATGAAGGCGTCAAAAGTCTTTCTCCCCGTCTCGAATTCAACCAGCAGGTCCACGTCGCTGCCTTCGGTCTGTTGACCGCGTACGAAAGAGCCAAACAGGCCAAGCCGCTTCACACCAAAGCTTCTGATCTGCTCCTCGCGCTCCCGGATCAACGATAAGATCCCGATTTCCGTGCTCACCGTGCCCATGATTTATTCACAATCTCACGAGGACTACAGCATACAGGCTCCCAGATCGCAGTGTATTTCTCGACTCGGGCATGTGCAATACCCGGCTCGAATACTCATTCGGATCACCTCAACCTACGCGGTCACTTCACGCTGTCATAAACGGGAAATCTCTAATTCAATGGCGGAGGGAGAGGGATTCGAATCCCCGCATCATTCGATCAACGGTATTCAACACCGCCGCCTTCAACCACTCGGCCATCCCTTCGTCTCCGGATGGTGTGACAATGCTGACGACGGATGGTTCTCCCGTCAAGTGACACCGATTCGGACTTACACCGATAGCCCGGGATCGGAAGCCAAGTTACCCTCTTTATTACCTCTTTATGGGGACATTACCCTTTCTTGCGCCACGAAGCACCGGGACCTCGCCCAAGGCATTCCACATGACCGTTCTTCTGAAGTCCGCGGACGACTCGACGGATCATGTCACGGCTTACACCGGGGCAGGCATGCGCGAGTTGATTGAGCGTAAAATCCCCGGACACTGCATCCACCGCTGTTTCAACCATTTCGGTCTTGGCGCCGCGGGGGCTCCTTATACGGCCCAGACGTTCCTCGAATTCTCGGTACGCCGCCTTCATTACGAACAGGAGATAGATAATGTACGGCCATGGATTGTGCTTCCCCTCATGCCAACCGGTCGAACTCTGTTCCAGCGTTTCGTAGTACCTTTCCTTGTTCTGTTCAATGATCCGTTCAAGGCTTACGTAACGGCCGACCTCGTACCCGAGATGGTAACATTGAAGCAGCATGAGAAGACGCGACACACGACCGTTACCATCACGGAAGGGGTGAATGCATAAGAAGTCCAAGTTGAAGCCGGCCATGGCTATGAGAGGATGCGTCCAACGGTCTTCCAGTGATCCTCTCCACAAATCAATGAGTTCACCCATGAAAGCAGGGGTTTCATCTGCCGAAACCGTCTTGAATCGGACCCGTGACGTGCCATCGGCATAGTGCTCTATGATATCGCCGTCTTTCTCCTTATACCGGCCGGCATCCCAGATTTCACCGCGGGCGAGGCGATGAAGCCCGGAGACCGTCTCTCCTCCAATCGTCAAACGTTCAGCCTTTTCGTGAATGAGCCGAAGCGCCTCGCGGTAACCCCGGATTTCCTCCTCATTTCGGTCCCGCAGCATTGGCTTGCCGAAAACAACAGTTCCTACGCGTGCCTCGTCGATCTCAATCCCTTCAATGCGGTTAGAGGAAACCGCGCTTTCAATGAGCGCGTGTTCGCGCAGGATTTGGAGACGTTGCGGAGATTGATGCGTGAAGAGTTCCTGTTTGCCTCGCGATTCACCGATATCCGCCAGATACCAGGCTGCCGAAGCCGGGATCGTCGGCGGTCTTGCCTGCAGCTGCCGGAGGGTCCTCATGTCGTGTTCCGCCTTTGGCCGCTATGGCTCCGCCTCATCCGATTCTTCGAGGCCGAGGCGTTTGATCTTTCTCCAAAGGGTGGTCTTGTTGATCCCCAGTTCACGCGCGGTGGCCAGTTTCCTTCCCTTATTTCTTGCCAACGTTTCTCTGATGACGCGGGCTTCCACCTCGGCCAGGGTTGCACCGCTGAGAAGAACGCGGGACGTGCCCGATGATTGGCGCAAAGGCTCCGGGAGATGGCGAAGTTCGATCAACCCTCCGTGGCACAATATGAACGCGTGCTCGATGGCATTTTCCAGTTCCCTTATGTTTCCCGGCCAATCAAAGTCCATGAACGCCAGAAGCGATTCCCTGGAAAGCCCCGTGATATCTTTTCCTCTGATTCTGTTTAACCGGTCGATGAAATGCTGGGCAAGGATGGGGACATCCTCTTTCCGCTCTCTCAATGGCGGGAGGGCCAGTCTGAAGACTCGTATCCGGTAGTAGAGGTCCTCCCGGAATTCTCCCTTATCCACAAGCGCCCTCAGGTCCTTGTTGGTCGCGGCAATAACCCTTGCGTCCGAGATCACGGTCCTGGTACTTCCCAGCGGCTCGAATGATTTGTCCTGCAAGACCCGCAGCAAACGAACCTGCAGAGCAGGGGTAATGTCCCCGATCTCGTCCAGGAGAATCGTGCCTCCATCGGCTTGGGCAAATCTTCCCGGCTTGTCGCGCTTGGCGTCGGTGAATGCCCCGGCTTTGTACCCGAAGAGTTCGGATTCGAGCAATGTATCGGGAATGGCCCCGCAATTTACCGTCACCAAAGGTTTCTCGGAGCGGTTGGAGAGCTTGTGAATGGCCTTGGCAAGAACTTCTTTTCCGGTCCCGCTTTCTCCCTCGATGAGAATCGTGCTGTCGCTCAAGGCTACGTCCGGAAGAATGCCGAACATCTCCTTCATTCGCTGGTTGTTGGACAACATGTCCTCGAAGGTGAACGTCTTCTCGACTTCCCGACGCAACGCTTCAACAAGCGTCAGGTCCCGGAACGTTTCCACTCCTCCGGCCAGGCCCCCCTGTGCGTTCTTGAGCACCGCGGTGCTTACGCTTATGGGCACCCGTGCTCCGTCGGCTCGAAGGATATACACGGCCCGGTTCACCACCGGCTTTCCCGTCTGGAGCGTTTGCTTGAGCGCACAATCGCCCTCGCAGATCTCGGCGCGAAAAACCTCGCAGCAGGGACGGCCAATGGCCTCCTCTACGGGAACCCCCGTGATCTCCCCGGCCGCCCGGTTGAAAGACGTTATGATAAACTCACCGTCCACAGTGAAGACGCCGTCCGCAACGCTGTCCAGGATCATGCGCATTTCTTCGGGGGTGAGGGTATGTTCCGCCCTATGCACTCTCATCTACCGATTCTCCCGGATAGAACTATTAACACAATCAGGAGATTATTGAAACGAGCTGCGGCCCCGGGCAAGCGTGTGTCCCCCCGGGCGGTGCTCCGCGCACGGCGGCGACTCTCTTCGTACACTGCGGCAGAGATGCGGCGTCCCCGCCGGTAGGTCTTCAACACCACCGGCGTCCCTGCCGGTCTTCAGTAGCGCCGGCGTCCCTGCCGGTAGATCTTCAGCTGCGCCGCATTCGCAATGACCGTACCGCGGGAGATGTGCATGACTTCCCCACGCAAATCAAAGCTTACCCTGATGGGACCTCGGGAAAAGTTGACTCGAAGCGGGAGCCATGATATAACCGCTTCCTCGGAATGATATTTAGTTCGTCATATCTAGAGGTTATCATAATTAAGTGACAAAGGAGACAAGAAGTGAACATCAGTATTCGTATTTCCAGGGTTTTTCTGTTGGCGCTCGTGGTCGCGGCGGTCGTCCTCAGCGGCCCACGGCCTGCATGTGCGGGCCCTGACGAAAAGGTCCTTGCAACAATCGGGAGCGACACGGTTACCGATGTCGATCTCCAGCAGATGGCCAACGCGGTTCCGGAAAGATTCAGGCATCTTTACCTCACCTCGGAGGGGCGGCAGAAGAGCCTGGATTACGTTGTGAACATCTACGTTCTTGCAGCGGAAGCCCAGAGGGAAGGCATGGACAAGACTCGGGAAGTCCAAAGGCTCCTGGATTTCACGAAGAAGGATCTCCTGGCACGTCTGTACCTCGACAAAGCGAGCAAGAGCATAGAAGAACCCACCGAGGAGGAAGCCAAGGCGTTTTACGAGAAGAACAAAGCCCAGTATGCGACTCCGGAAAGCGTTCACCTGCGCCACATCCTTGTGAAGACCGAAGAGGAGGCCAAGGACGTTCTCAAGCGTCTGGAGAAGGGCGAGAAGTTCGAGGCGTTGGCTCAGAAAGTGTCCATTTGTCCCAGCAAGGGGCAGGGGGGCGATCTGGATTGGGTTCCCAGAGGGACGCTGTTGGGAGAAGTGGAAGAGGCTGCATTCTCCATGAAGGAAGGCCGGATCACGGGACCGGTGAAATCCAAGTTCGGATACCATGTACTTCTTCTGGAAGAAAAGAAGCCGGCTCAGCAGAGTACGTTCGACCAAGTCAAGGACTACATCATCGAGCAATTGCGGTTCCAACGACGGCAGGATCACTACGAGAAGCTTGCAAATTCGTTGAGAAAGAAGATGGACGTGAAGATTACCGCATCCGAGGCCGACCTTGAAGCCGCAGCGGCCCCTGCGTCCCAGCCTGCCGGGCCCAGTGCCGGGCCTACTGCGGGGCCGAAGAACTGATTTCCTGTTTTCTGTTTACCCCGGCTTGACGAAAGGCCTTCCCCGGCGGCCCTCCTCCCCCCGGCCGCCGTTATC
>JAZDHD010000294.1:0-3338 GCA_043806215.1 Pseudomonadota bacterium
GAACTTGAATCCGTTGTCTTTTTCCGGGGGGTATCGTGCTTCCTGTATGGGATCGTCCGGTTCAACCGAAGAATCCGGAGTCTTCCTGCGTTCCAAATCGGCAACCCGTGCGCGTAGTAACTGCAATTCGGCCAATAGTTCATCCGCACTTCTCTGTCGGTCGTCCATCGAGGGATTTCTCCTGGTTCCGGAAAGGGACTTGGTATCGCTCGAAGGATTCGAGACGATTCCCACGGGTTACTCTACAGAAAACCCTCCGACACGGTCAACCGATTGCTTGGCACGATGTACCGGTTCAGCGGCACGGGAGAAGGAATACGCAGCTTGGAAGCCACGGAATGGAAGACCGCCGAAGGGAAGGCAACCGAAAAAAGTCCCGAGGGTCCGACAAACCCCCATGATGCGGGGATGACAACTGACGCCGAAAGCCCCCGGGACTCCGAGCCAAAGACCGGGCAGAGGCCGGTGGATAGTCATTCCCAGGCAGGAGCCTTGGGAACGAGAGGAGGGGTATTTTCAGACAAAGAGAGCGCTTCACCTCGCGTGGAGCCGGCATGCCGTCGAGATATCGAGACTTACCCGTCACACAGTCCCGGCCATGAGATCTGTCGAGGGATCGGCCGCTCTCGAGAGCGAATGTTCCGAGGACACCGGATTAGCGTTGACAAGCGTGCCGACCGCAGGTAAACTAGACCGATCAGTCGGCCGGTAAAGAATGAGGGCATGGGATCGAAGGGCGAGGCCACCAAAAGCAAGATCATCGAAGCAGCACGCAAGCTCCTCCGGTTGAAAGGATATGCGGGCACCGGCATCGAGGAGATTTGCAAGGAATCGGGCGTCACCAGGGGAAACCTCTACTTCCATTTCAAGAGCAAGGAAGAGATTGCCTGCGCAGCCGTAGACGATGCGGCCGGCCGGTACATCCCCTTCTTCGAGACGCTCATGCAGGATGAGGACGATCCTTTGCGAAAGATCGAGCTGATGATGGACGGAGTCTTTGCATTCCATGAGTCCCGCGGGTCCAAGGCGAGCTGCCTGTTCGGAAACATAGCTCAGGAAGCCGGCGAAACCGGCCGGACACTGGCCCAAGCTTCCCAAAGGTTCTTCGAGGCGTGGATCGACTTGATTGCCGGTCTGTTCGATGAGGCAAAGGGCAAGGGCCTTGTCCACGGGCACCTCGACTCGGAGGCGCTCGGTCACCTGATCGTCGGTTCCTTCGAAGGATCCCTGATCCTGTTCAAAGCTTCTCAGGACCCGGCCGTGTATGCCAAGACCCGGAAGGCATTGAAAGGGGTCTTGGCCGGACTGAGGGTGAAATGATGGAACAGGGAGGGGAAGAAGAGAGGGGGAACGCGCGACTAAAACAGACCATACGGTCGGTATAATATTAGCCCGACCGGCACCGACCAACACGCCTCGTCGGTCGCAAAATATCCGGTCCTACAACAGGGAGGAAGCGATGTCGTCGTCGGATGCACTGGAAAACTATGGGAAACGGGTAGGATACTCATCGTCGGACATGGAGCGCTTCGGACAGGATGATCCGAGGGCCCGCCACATCGGAAGGCTGGCCGATGCCGCGCTGCGCTATTCCATCACGGCCGAGGTGGTCGGTGCCAGGCACTGCAACTCGGGACACAAAGTAGGCGACACGTTCGTGCTCGACGTAGACGGCAACTTCATCACCAAGCTCTGTCCGAAACGGATGTGCATTTACCTGATCTCACAGTTGGTCGTTCCCGTGGCGTTGATCAACGAGCGGTTGAGTGAAGGGCTCGACCCGAACCGTTTTCACTTCATGCGTTACGTGAGATGTCCGGACGTGGGAGTGGATTGCGCCGGCTATGGGGAAACCATGGTGAAAGTGAGCGTGGTCCCGAGAGGGTGACTGAGCGATGCCTTTCAACGTGAACGGAACCGCCGAGTGGACGTGGGGAGTAACCGTTCGCCGGGAAGGCCGCGACGCTCCGGAATAACGATAGGGCAACCAGTACCCCGAAGGAGGAAACCAATGATCGAGAAAGAACTATTGGCTCCGTGCAGTCTGTATTGCGGCGTGTGCGGAATTCTCACGGCTCACCGCGAAAACAACGAAAAGCTCAAGGAACGGTTGGCGTCCTTCTACGGGGTGTTGCCCGTAGATATCGCCTGCAACGGCTGTCTCTCCGACAAGCGGTTCATGTATTGTGAGACGTGCTCCATCCGTTCGTGCACCGAGGAGAAAGGCCTGGAAGGCTGCCACCAGTGCGGAGATTTCCCGTGCAGCTTTATCGACGGCTTTCCCGTACCTGTTGGGAAGAAGGTCATCCTCCGTGCAACGCCCTTGCGTCGGGAGATCGGCACCGAGAAATGGGTAGAGCAAGAAGAGGCCCGTTACCGCTGTCCACACTGCGGCTCAAAGACCTTTCGGGGGATGAAGCGCTGCGGGAGCTGCAAAGAACCGGCGGACCTTGATTGAGGGATCACGGATGCCGACATGAAGCAGCAAAAGCAGTGGGCCGAGCCTCTCAACCTCGCGTTTTTGGGGGACATGATTCCGAATTTTGCTAGGTCGCATGGCGCCATTCGCAAAATCGGATCATGTCCCCGATTGCCCGGAGGATTGCCTGCGGCACGGCAACCTGCTATGTATCGAAGCAGGGAGGCATGGAAATGGGTCGTCAAAACGGAAGCGGGTGGTGGATCACCGTGTGGTTGGCCATAGCCGTGATCGTGCTGCTGGTGAGCGGAATTCCGGAGGGGCCGGATGACTGTCGTGCCGAGGCGAAAAAGGCGAAGACCGGCGTCGAGAAACGGAAGTTGCCTCAGGTGAGGGTTACGCTTGGCAGGCGGACGATTGTCGCGGACGTGGCCAATACGGATCGGTCCAGAATAGAAGGCCTTCTGGGGTGGACGGGCATCACCGAAGAGAGGGGGATGCTCCTCGACTTCGGATTGGAACGGAACTACGCTATTCACATGCAGGGGATGAAATTCCCCATCGATGCTCTTTGGGCGGACTCGGCAGGGAAGATCAAAATGATCTACCACAGCATACAGCCCGATTCAGGCGTGGCGTATCCATCTCTTTTTCCAAGTGCCTACTGCCTTGAGATTGCCGCGGGATTCTGTAAGAAACACGGGATCGAGGTCGGACAGAAGATACATTTCGGCACGATTGCCGACTAAGCGGCCCCTTTCTCCTTGCCCGCCATGAAACGGCACTCGGCGAGAAATGAATCGGGAGTCAGATCGTCGCGGATTCCGAGCCGCGTGAGTGAGAAGTCGTAGCGCACGGGATCGTCCGGTTCTATGGCCCTGAAGGCGTGAGTGATTTCGCATGCGGCTTTCAAATTGGC